>CAZSZN010000171.1:0-6477 GCA_964610405.1 uncultured Macromonas sp.
CGGACACGAAGTCACCCACTTGGACTTCGAGTTCGCCCTGGTCGTTCTTGAATTCTGCGATCGGCACGTAGGCTTCGGACTTCAGGCCAGCGTTCACGACCACGTGGTTGTGTTCGACGCGAACGACTTCGGCGGTGATGACCTCGCCCGGGCGCATTTCGGCGCGTTGCAGCGATTCTTCAAACAGGGCGGCAAAAGATTCAGACATGTGGTTTCCTAGACCGCGCACCCGGCTGAATGGAGGTTGGCGCGCGGCGAGTACAAAGACGCTCGGCCTGGTGGCCAAACGGGTTGCAGGTTGAGAACCCTTGACCCTGCGGCGGATGGACCAACCGGCGGGGGCCTCGGGGCCTGTGTCACACCGCCTGGCCGGAGCCAAACGGGCGTTTTGCTTCCCACCAGTCCAGTACCTGGGCAACCGACTCTTCAATCGTTTGCGCAGAGTTGTCGAGGTGAAAAGCATCTTCGGCGGGCTTGAGCGGTGCATCTTGCCGGGACGTGTCCCGCAAGTCGCGCGCTTTCAGGTCAGCCAAAAGACCATCAATGTTAGCTGATATTCCTTTGGAAATCAACTGTTTATGGCGGCGTTCCGCGCGTTGTTCCGCGCTGGCGGTCAAAAACACCTTCAGCGGCGCGTCCGGGAAGATCACTGTGCCCATGTCGCGGCCGTCGGCCACCAGACCCGGTAGCGCACGAAAACCATGTTGCAAGTCCAGCAAGGCGCGACGCACCTGCGGCACCGCCGACACCCGCGAGGCCGCCATGCCCGCCGTTTCGCTGCGCACGGCGTCGCTCACGTCTTCGCCGTTCAGCAGCACCCGGTTGGCTTCAAACCGGACTGGCAACTGGGCCGCCAGTTGCGCCAGTCGCTCGGCCATCTCGGGCTGTGCCAGCGCCTCGCTGCCGGTGTCCCAACCCTGGCGCTCGGCCGCCAGGCCCACCAGGCGGTACAGGACGCCCGAATCGAGCAAGCCGTAGCCCAGTCGTGCCGCCACCGCGCTGGCCAGCGTGCCCTTGCCCGACGCGGTGGGTCCGTCGATGCACAACACCGGGATGTCCTGGGTGCGTGCCTCGCAGACGCCGAACAGCGCCTCAAAGTAGTCGGGGAACGTTTTGGCCACACACTTGGGGTCTTCAATCCGCACCGGCAAGCGGGCCGGGTTGAACGCCGCGAGCGAAAAGCACATCGCCACCCGGTGGTCGTCGTAGGTGTGGATGCTGGCGGCGCGCCAACCTGAACCATCTGCGGGCATCGGATAGACGCGGATGAAGTCCTCGCCTTCGTCCACCTGCGCGCCCAGCTTGCGCAGTTCGCACGCCATGGCCGCGATGCGGTCGGTTTCCTTGACCCGCCAGCTCGCGATGTTGCGCAGCGTGGTGGGGCTGTCGGCATAGAGCGCCATCACCGCCAGCGTCATTGCGGCATCGGGAATGTGGTTGCAGTCCAGGTCGATGCCCTTGAGCGGCCACGCGCCCCGGCGGATGTGCAAGGCGTTGGCTTCTCCCTCAATGTGGGCTCCCATGGCCTGCGCTGCTTCGACAAAACGGATGTCGCCCTGGATTGAGGCCAGCCCGACGCCCTGAATGGTGATGCCTTGTTGCCCGGAGCGGGGTGGTGCGATGGCTCCGAGCGCCACAAAGTAGCTGGCCGACGAGGCATCGCCTTCAACGTGGATCTGTCCGGGCGAGCGGTAGCGGCTGCCCGCCGGGATGGTGAAGCGCTGCCAGCCGTCACGCTGCACCTGCACGCCAAAGCGGGCCAGCAATTGCAGCGTGATTTCGATGTAAGGCTTGGAAATCAGCTCGCCCACCACTTCCAGCGTGATGTCCCGGCTGGCCACCAGCGGCAGCGCCAGCAACAGCGCCGTCAGGAACTGGCTGGACACGTTGCCACGCACGCGGATCGGCGCGTCCAACTGCAATTCAGTGGGTTCCCCTGAGCCCAGTCGCAATGGCGGGAAGCCCTCTTGCCCCAGGTAAGTGACGTCGCAGCCCAGCTGGCGAAGGCCGTCCACCAGGTCGCCGATGGGGCGCTCGTGCATGCGCGCGATGCCACTGACTTCAAACTGCCCGCCAAACCGCGAAGCCAGCAAGGTCAGCGCGGCGGTGAGCGGGCGCATGGCGGTGCCGGCATTGCCCAAAAACAACGAGGCTGCCTTCACGGGGAGTTGCCCCCCCAGGCCCCGCACCACCACCGTCTGTCCCGCTTCGCGCTGGATGCCACAGCCCAGCTGCTCCAAGGCCGTCAACATCACCCGGGTGTCGTCCGAGTCGAGCAGGTCGTGGACCCGGGTTTCGCCTTCGCTCAGCGCCGCCAGCAGCAACACCCGGTTGGAGATGCTTTTGGAGCCCGGCAGTTGCACCGTGCCACCAGCGCCGGACAAGGGAGGAAGATCAAGGAAAGGAAGGGCGTACATGCGGGCGTTGGGCCGTGGGCCAAAAAAGTCAGGGGGCGTCGATGGCGGGGGTGCCCAGCGACCAGGCGCTGCGTACCTCGCTGGCCTGGCGGATCAGCTTCTGCAGGGCCAGGGGGTCGCCTTCGCGCAGCGTGTGTTCCAGCCGCTCCAGCGCGGCGCGGAAGTGTTGCGATTGTTCGAGCACCTGGGCCTGGTTGGCGATCAGGATGTCGCGCCAGACGCTGGGGTCGCTGGCCGCGATCCGGGTGAAGTCCCGAAACCCGGGGCCCGCCAGCGACAGGAATTCCTGCGCCTGGGGTTGCGCTTGAATCGCGTTGATGGCCGCGAACGCCAGCAGGTGTGGCAGGTGGCTGACCGTGGCGTACGCGGCGTCGTGGGCGTCGGGGTCCATGCGACGCACTCGGGCACCCAGAGCGGTCCAGACTTGGCTGGCGCGCTCCACCTGTGCCGGTTCGGTGCAGTCCAACGGCGTCAGCACGACTTGGCAGCCTTGGTAGAGCCGCGCGTCGGCATGCTCCACCCCTGCGGTTTCCTTGCCCGCGATGGGATGGGCTGGCACAAAACCGGCCAAGCGTTCCCGGAAACTGCGCCGCGCTGCCGCCACCACGTCGGATTTGGTGGAGCCCACGTCCATCACCAGGGCGGTGTCGCTGACCAGGTGGCGAATCGTTTTGAAAGTGTCTTCGGTGGCGGCCACAGGCACGGCCAACAGCACGATGTCGGCGCCCGACACCGCCAGCAAAGCCGACGGCGCCTCCACGTCAATCACACCCAGTTCACGCGCGCGGCGCAAGGTGCTGGGCGATTTGCTGTAACCCACGACGCGCTGCACCAGGCCGGCTTTTTTCAAGGCCAGCGCGAACGAGCCGCCCATCAGTCCGCAGCCGATCAGTCCCAGTTGCTCAAACATGTGCCTGTGCTCCTGGTCGCGTTCAGTCCGACACCGGGTAGGAGCCCAGGATTTTGTAGAAGGCACACAGGCTTTTCAACGCTTCCAGGGCCGCAGCCACGTGCGGTTGCGACGGGTGGCCGGCAATGTCGATGTAGAAGTAATACTCCCACTGGCCGGATTTGGCAGGGCGCGATTCGAAGCGCGTCATGGACACGCCGTTATTCTTAAGCGGCACCAGCAAATCATGCACCGCGCCCGGGCGGTTGGGCACCGACACCACGATGCTGGTGCAGTCCTTGCCGCTGGCCGGTGGCATGGCCATGGTCTGCGGCAGGCAGATCACCGCGAAGCGGGTGCGGTTGTAGGCCTCGTCCTGGATGGCGTGCGAGACGATGTGCAGCCCGAACTGCGCCGCTGCGCGCTCGCTGGCCAGGCCGGCCCAGGCCGGGTTACTGGCGGCCAGGCGGGCGCCTTCGGCGTTGCTCGACACGGCGCGCCGTTCGGCATTGGGCAGGTGGGCGCTGAGCCAGTTCTGGCACTGGGCCAGGGCCTGGGGGTGGGCCATCACCACCTCAATGCCCTCGGTGCTGTTGAGCTGGCGCAGCAGGTTGTGTCGCACCAGAAGGCTTACCTCGCCGACCACGTGCACCGGCGAACGCAGGAACAGGTCGAGCGAACGGGCCACCACGCCTTCGGTGGAGTTTTCCATGCCCACCACGCCGTACTGCGCGGTACCGGCGGCGGTGGCATGGAACACCTCGTCAAAGTTGGCGCAGTAGATCAGGTTGGCGGCGCTGCCAAAGTATTCGATCGCCGCTTCTTCACAGAAGGTGCCTTGCGGGCCCAGCACCGCCACCCGCTGCGGCGCTTCCAGCGCCAGGCAAGCCGACATGATTTCGCGCCAGATGGAGGCGACGTGCTGGTTCAGCAGCGGCCCTTCGTTGGCCTGCTGGATCTTGTCGATCACCTGGGCCACACGGTCGGGACGGAAGAAGGGCGAGCCTTCGGCGCGTTTGATTTCGCCGACTTGCTCGGCCACGCGGGCGCGTTGGTTGAGCAGGCTCAGCAGTTGCCGGTCGAGGGCGTCGATCTGCACGCGCAGCGAACCCAGCGCTTGGCTTTGCACGGGGCCGGTGGCCGGTTTCGGGTCGGTCATGTGGGGGTGTCTCCGGGGCAGCGGTGGGTCAATCAGGTCTGGGTTTGTTCGAATTCGCGCATGAACGCCACCAGCGCCTGCACGCCCGCAAGGGGCATGGCGTTGTACAGGCTGGCGCGCATGCCGCCGACCGATTTGTGGCCCTTGAGCTGCAGCAGCCCGCGCGCCTGTGCCTGGGCCAGGAAAGCATCGTTGCGCGATGCGTCACGCAACTGGAAGGGGATGTTCATGCGCGAGCGGCAGGCCGGGTCCACGCGGTTCACGTAGAGCTGCGAGCTGTCGATGAAGTCGTACAACAGCTTCGCTTTGGCGATGTTGCGCGCTTCCATGGCCGCGACGCCGGTCGATTCGCCCTCGCGCTGGGCTTTGATCCACTGGAACGTGAGCCCAGCCATGTAGATGCCGTAGGTGGGCGGCGTGTTGTACATGGAGGCGTTCTCGGCCACGGTTTGGTAGTCGAACGCGCTGGGGCAGATGGCCAGCGCGTGGCCCAGCAGGTCTTCGCGCACCACCACCAGCGTCACGCCGGCCGGGCCGATGTTTTTTTGCGCGCCGCCGAACGCCAGCCCCACGCGCGACCAATCCACGCTGCGCGACAACACGTGCGAGGAAAAGTCGATCACCAAAGGCGCGTCGCTACCCAGCGCTTGCAGGTCCGGCAGTTCGTGGAACTCCACCCCATGGATGGTTTCGTTGCTGCACAGGTGCACGTAGCTGGCGCCATCGCGCAACTGCCAGGTGGCGGGCGCGGGAATGGCGGTGAAGCCGCTGTCGGCGGCGCTGGCGGCCACCTGCGCCGCGCCGTACTTCTGCGCTTCCTTGGCCGATTTCTGGCTCCAACTGCCGGTGACCACAAAGTCCATCGCCAGGCCGGGCTTCAGGCCGGCCAGGTTCATCGGGACGATGGCGTTTTCGGCCAGGCCGCCGCCCTGCATGAACAGCACCTTGAAGTTCGGCGGCACGGCCAGCAGTTCGCGCAGGTCGGCTTCGGCCTGCGCGCAAATGGCCATGAATTCCTTGCCGCGGTGGCTCATTTCCATCACGCCCATGCCGCTGCCGTGCCAGTCCAGCATCTCGGCGGCGGCTTGTTGCAGCACGGCTTCGGGCATCACCGCCGGGCCGGCGGAAAAGTTGTAGGGGCGGGTCATGCCTCGGTCTCGTCGTCGTTTGCTTCGGGGGCGTCCACGTTCGCGTCGTTTTCCACGATGCGTTGCAGACCGCTCAGTTGCGCCCCTTCGTCCAGGCTGATCAGCGTCACGCCCTGGGTGGCCCGGCCCAGTTCGCGGATCTCACTCACCCGGGTGCGCACCAGCACGCCGGTGTCGGTGATGAGCATGATCTCGTCGTCCGCATGCACCAGGGTCGCTGCCACCACCTTGCCGTTGCGCTCGCTTTGCTGGATGGCAATCATGCCCTTGGTGCCCCGACCGTGGCGGGTGTATTCGCCAATGGGGGTGCGCTTGCCGTAGCCGTTTTCGGTGGCGGTCAGCACGCTTTGTTGTTCGTCCTCGGCCACCAGCATGGCGATCACGCTTTGGGTGTCGTCCAGCATCATGCCGCGCACGCCACGGGCGTTGCGGCCCATGGGGCGCACGTCGTTTTCATCGAAGCGCACGGCCTTGCCGCCGTCACTGAACAGCATCACGTCGTGGGCGCCGTCGGTCAGCGCCGCGCCAATCAAAAAGTCGCCTTCGTCCAGGTCCACCGCGATGATGCCGGCCTTGCGCGGGTTGCTGAATTCGTCCAGTGCGGTCTTCTTGACCGTGCCCATGGACGTGGCCATGAAGACGTAGCGGTCCTCGGGGAACTTGCGCATTTCGCCGGTCAGCGGCAGCACCACGTTGATCTTCTCGCCGTCTTGCAGCGGGAACATGTTGACGATGGGGCGACCACGCGAGCCGCGCGAGCCCGCCGGCACTTCCCACACCTTGAGCCAGTACAAGCGGCCGCGGTTGCTGAAGCACAGGATGTAGTCGTGCGTGTTGGCGATGAAGAGCTGGTCGATCCAGTCG
>CAZSZN010000172.1:0-6465 GCA_964610405.1 uncultured Macromonas sp.
GGGGCCTGGGCTGGGAGGTGTGGCTGAACGGCATGGAGGTGACGCAGTTCACCTACTTCCAGCAGGTCGGCGGCATCGACTGCAAGCCCGCCACCGGCGAGATCACGTACGGCCTGGAGCGCCTGGCCATGTACCTGCAAGGGGTGGACAACGTCTACAACCTGCAATGGACCGACACGCTGAAGTACGGCGACGTGTACCACCAGAACGAGGTGGAGCAGAGCACCTACAACTTCGAGCATTCGGACGCGGAGTTTTTGTTCACCGCCTTCGGCGCCCACGAAAAACAGGCCAAGTACCTGATGGAGCAACAGTTGGCGCTGCCGGCCTACGAGCAGGTGCTCAAGGCCGCCCACACCTTCAACCTGCTGGACGCGCGCGGCGCCATTTCCGTGACGGAACGCGCTGCTTACATCGGGCGCATCCGCAACCTGGCGCGTGCCGTGGCGCAGGCGTATTACGAGAGCCGCGAGCGGTTGGGCTTCCCCATGGCCCCGCGCGAATGGGTGGCCCAGATGGCCGCACCGGCCGACAAGAAAGCTGCCTGAGCCGGAGCCCCTGAAAATGACAACGAAAAACCTCCTCGTCGAACTGTTCGTGGAAGAACTGCCGCCCAAGGCGCTGCCCAAGCTGGGCGATGCCTTTGCCGGCGTGCTGGCCGAGCAACTCAAGGCCCAGGGCCTGGCCGGCGCGAATTCGGTGGTGACGCCGTTCGCCTCGCCGCGCCGCCTGGCCGCCCACGTTACCCACGTGGCGCTCAAGGCCGAAGACAAGGCTGTGCAGCAAAAGCTGATGCCGGTGTCGGTGGCGCTGACCGCCGACGGCCAGGCCACCCCGGCGCTGCTGAAGAAATTGCAGTCACTGGGCGCTGACGTGTCCGACCCGGCCGCCGCGGTGGCCGCGCTGAAACGCCAGGGCGAAGGCAAGGCCGAAGCGCTGTTCTACGACAGCCTGGTCACCGGCGCCACGCTGGAGACCGGCCTGCAAAAGGCGCTGGACGAGGCGATTGCCAAGCTGCCCATCCCCAAGGTCATGACCTACCAGCTGGAGACGGACTGCGAGTTGCCCGGCTGGAGCAGCGTGCACTTCGTGCGCCCGGCCCACGGCCTGGTGGCGCTGCACGGCGAGACCGTGGTGCCGGTCAAGGCGCTGGGCCTGACGGCCGGCCACACCACCCTGGGCCACCGCTTTGAAGCGGCCCAGCCCCGGGTCGAGATCCCCAACGCCGACGCCTACGCCCAGGCCCTGCGCGACGACGGCGCGGTGATCGCCAGCTTTGCCGAGCGCAAGGCCGAGATCGCGCGCCAGTTGGCCGCCGCCGCAGCGCAAGTGGGCAACGGCTGCCGCCCCATCGAGGATGAGGCCCTGCTGGACGAGGTGACCGCGTTGGTGGAGCGCCCCAACGTGCTGGTGTGCCAGTTCGAAAAAGAGTTTCTGGATGTGCCGCAGGAGTGCCTGATCCTGACGATGAAGGCCAACCAAAAGTACTTCCCGCTGTTGGACGCGGCCGGCAAGCTCACCAACCAGTTCCTGGTGGTCAGTAACATCCGTCCGGCGGACCCTAGCGCGGTGATCGGCGGTAACGAGCGCGTGGTGCGCCCGCGCCTGGCCGATGCCAAGTTCTTCTTCGACCAGGACCGCAAGAAAACGCTGGAGAGCCGCGTGCCCGGCCTGGCCAAGGTGGTGTACCACAACAAACTGGGCACCCAGGGCGAGCGCAGCGAGCGGGTTAGGCAAATAGCCCACGCCATCGTCAACCAGTGGCGCCTGGCCACGGTACCCTTTGGCGTGGATGAAAAAGACCATTTCGACGTGCTCGACAGCAAGGTGCAGCAAGCGGCCCTGCTGGCCAAGACCGACCTGCTGACCGACATGGTGGGCGAGTTCCCCGAGCTGCAAGGCATCATGGGCGGCTACTACGCGCGCCACGAAGGGCTGCGTGACGGCGTGGCCATCGCCATTGAAGACCACTACAAGCCCCGCTTTGCCGGCGACGCGCTGCCGCGCAACCACACCGGCACCGTGCTGGCGCTGGCCGACAAGCTGGAAACCCTGGTGGGCATGTTCGGCATCGGCAACCTGCCCACCGGCGACAAAGACCCGTTTGCGTTGCGCCGCCACGCCTTGGGGGTGGTCCGCATCCTCACCGAAAAGCAACTGCCGCTGGACCTGCCGGCCCTGCTGCAAGCCGCCGCGCAACCGTTTGGCGAATTGATCACCAACCCCACCGCTGCGCTGCTGGACTTCATGCTGGACCGCCAGGCCGTCAGCCTGCGCGACCAGGGCTACAGCGCCCAGGAGGTGGACGCGGTGCTGGCGCTCAAACCCGCCCGCCTGAGCGAGGTGGCGCAGCGGCTGGCGGCGGTGCGGGCCTTTGCCGCGCTGCCCGAAGCGCCGGCCCTGGCCGCCGCCAACAAACGGGTGGGCAACATTCTGAAGAAGGCCGAGGGCGAGGTGATGCCCGAGGTCAACCCGGCGTTGTTGAAAGAGGCCGCCGAGGCCGCCCTGGCCGCCGCGCTGGCGCAGGTGGCGCCCGCCGCCCAGGCCGCGTTTGAGCGCGGCGATTACACCGCCAACCTGCAGGCTCTGGCGGCACTGAAAGCACCGGTGGACACCTTCTTCGACCAGGTCATGGTCAACGCCGACGACCCGGCGCTGAAGGCCAACCGCCTGGGCCTCTTGGCCAGCCTGCACGCGGCCATGAACCGCGTGGCCGACCTGTCGCGCCTGGCCGTCTGACGCCGCCCCGCCCATGCCTTTGCTCGGCCGCGACGCCCGCCTCATCGTCCTGGACCGCGACGGTACCCTCGGGGCCGACCCCGAGGATTTTGTACGCTCGCCCGACGACTGGCAGCCTCTGCCGGGCGCGCTGGAGGCGGTGGCGCGGCTCAACCACGCCGGCTGGCGGGTGGTGATCGCGTCCAACCAGTCGGGTTTGGGGCGTGGCCTGTTCGACGTGGCCACGTTGAACGCGGTCCACACCCGCATCCACAAGCTGCTGGCCGGTGTCGGGGCGCGGGTGGAGGCGGTGTTTTTCTGCCCGCACGCGCCCGAAGACGACTGCGACTGCCGCAAGCCGGCGCCGGGCCTGTTCTTGCAAATTTCTCGCCGATTGGGTGTGCCGCTGCCGCAGATCGTGGCGGTGGGCGATTCGGTGCGCGATGCCCAGGCCGCCGTCGCGGCTGGCTGCGAAGCGCATCTGGTCCTCACCGGTCAGTCCGTGGCTTACCGCCTGGGTGGTGCGCCCGAGGGTTTGCCGCCTGGCGTGGCCCAGCACCTTGACCTCAATGCCTTCGTCGATGCCGTGCTGGCGCGCGAGGCCCAGAAAGCCCTTTGATGAACGCCCTTCGCTCGGTTTTGCACCTGTTGTTCATGGCGGTCACGGTGGTGCCGTGGGCACTGGCGGTGCTGGTGGCGGCACCTTTCCTCAACAGCACCCGCATCTACTGGTTCTGTGCCGGTTGGTTGCGCTTGGCGGTGTGGGGCGGGCGCTGGATTCTGGGCATCCGCAACCACATCATCGGTTGGGAGAACCTGCCGGTGGGCAGCACCGCGCCGGCGGTGTTGCTGGTCAAGCACCAGTCCACCTGGGAAACCTTTGCCATGCCCACGCTGATGCCGCACCCGCTGGCCTACGTGTTCAAGAAGGAGCTGCTGCGCGTGCCTTTCTTCGGCTGGGCCATGGCCAAGATGGACATGATTCACATCGACCGATCGCAGCGCGCGCGTGCCTTTGCCAAGGTGGTTCAGCAAGGGCGCCGGCTGTTGGCGCAGGGCACCTGGGTCATCATGTTCCCCGAAGGCACCCGGATCGACCGGGGCCAGCGCGGCGAGTACAAAACGGGGGGCACCCGGCTGGCGATCCAGACCGGTGCGCCGGTGATCCCGATTGCGGTGACGTCGGCCAAGTGCTGGCCGCGCAAGGCGCTGGTCAAGCGTCCGGGGGTGGTAGAGTTTTCCATTGGCAAACCCATTCCGAGTGTCGGCCGTCAGGCCGATGAGCTGATGCAGGAGGTGGAGGCCTGGATCGAGGGCGAAATGCGCCGCCTGGACCCTGAGGCCTACACCGACAGCCAACCCGCCTGAGGGCCGGCGGTGTCGCGCGTGGCCGACCTAACCCAACTCGATTTGTTCGGGGCGCAGACTGAGCAGCCGTTGACCTGGCGCCATCCGCGTGCCAACCGGCAATGCCGGCTGGGCGAGGCCCTGGTGGCCTATGAATTCAAGCGCGGGCAGCGCCGCACCATCGGTTTGTCGGTCGGGCCGCTGGGCCTCAGTGTGCGCGCGCCGCGCTGGACGCCGGTGGCCGAGGTGGAGGCGTTCATTCACACCAAAGCGGCCTGGGTGCAAGACAAATTGCGCCAGGTGCAGGCGCAGCAACGCGCGGCCGTACCGCCGCCCAGTTGGCGCGAAGGCGAAACCGTGGCTTACCTGGGCCAGGCGTTGACCCTGGTGCTGGACCCCAGCCACACCTTTGAAGGGGCCGGGGTGGGCGTGCAGGGCGAGCGTTTGCTGGTCGGGCTCGCGCGGGACGCCGGCGAGGAGCGGGTGCGCGAGGCCGTGCACGCCTGGCTGCGGCGCGAAGCCCTGGCCCTGTTCCAGCAACGCCTGGCGTACTACGCAGCGCAGATGGGCGTGCAGTACACCCAGTTGGGTTTGTCCAGCGCCGGCACCCGCTGGGGCAGCGCGTCGGCCAGTGGGCGCATTCGCCTCAACTGGCGGCTCATCCACCTGAGCCTGGAGCTGATCGACTATGTGGCGGTGCACGAACTGGCGCACTTGCGCGAAATGAACCACAGCCCCGCGTTCTGGGCCGTCGTGGCCGAGGTGTTGCCCGACCATGCGCAGCGGCGCCAGGCGCTCAAGCGCGTGCGTTTGCACCCCGGTTGAGCGGCGCACAGGCGCCGTTTCCGCTAAGATGAAAATATGACGTTAACGTAAACGTCAGCCAAATCCCGAATCCCCATGGCAAACGTCACCACCTACACCATCAGCGATCTGGCCAAGGAATTCGACCTGACCACCCGCGCGATCCGGTTCTACGAAGACATGGGGTTGCTGCAACCGCTGCGTGAAGGGCCGGGTGGGCGCAACCGGGTCTATTCCTCGCGCGACCGCACGCGGCTGAAGCTGACCTTGCGGGCCAAGCGCCTGGGCCTGAGCCTGACCGAGGCGAAGGACCTGATCGACATGTACGACAGCCCGCGCGACACCGGCCCGCAGTTGCGCAAGTTCCTGACGGTGCTGGCCGACCACCGGCAACACGTGGAGGAGCAGATGGCCGACCTGCAGGCCAACCTCGACGAAATCAAGGCGCACGAGAAAGAAGCCAAGGCTTTGCTGTCCAAGCTGGGCCACTGAGTCGGGCTGGGGTGCGGGCAAACCACGAGTCGCAGGCGCTTTGAATCGCGGCATAATTGACGTTTACGTAAACGTCAATAAAAGCCGAAAGCACCCATGTCTGACCATCCCTCGACCACGTCTGACCAGAATGAGGCCGGCTTGCGCGCCCGGGTCGAAACCAGCCTGGCCCGCCAAGGCATGATGCAGCACCTGGGCGTGCGGCTGGTGCGCGTGGCGCGTGGCGAGGTGACGCTGGCCTTGCCCTACAGCGACCGTGTCACCCAGCAACAGGGCGGTTTTCACGGGGGCGCCATGGGCGCGTTGGCCGACATCGCGGCGGGGTATGCGGGCTTGACCGTCGCGCCCGAAGGCATGGAAGTCACCACCGTGGAGTACAAGATCAACTTCCTCGCGGCCTTTCAGGGAGGCGAGCTGGAGGCCACCGGCCGGGTGGTGCGCGTGGGCCAGCGCATCATCGTCACCACCGCCGAGGTGGTGCATGTGGCCGCCGATGGCCAACGCCGCGATTGCGCTTTGATGCAGCAGACCCTGGCCCCGGTGCCGAAAACGTATTGAACTTAGGAGACGTGACCATGACCGCTTTGCCCTCACTGCCCGGCCTCGATTTCATGCTGGGCGACGACATCAACGCCTTGCGCGACGCGGTGCGCGACTTCGCCCAGGCCGAAATCGCCCCGCGCGCCGCCGCGATCGACCGCGACGACCAGTTCCCCATGGACCTGTGGCGCAAGATGGGCGACCTGGGGGTGCTGGGCATCACCGTGGGCGAGGAGTACGGCGGTGCCAACATGGGCTACCTGGCGCACATGATCGCGATGGAGGAGATCTCCCGCGCCTCGGCCAGCGTGGGCCTGAGCTACGGCGCCCACAGCAACCTGTGCGTGAACCAGATCAAGCGCAACGGCAGCGACGCGCAGCGCGCCAAGTACCTGCCCAAGCTGGTCAGCGGCGAACATGTAGGTGCGCTCGCCATGAGCGAACCGGGCGCCGGCTCCGACGTGATCAGCATGAAGCTGCGCGCCGAGGACAAGGGCGGCTACTACCTGCTCAACGGCAGCAAGATGTGGATCACCAACGGCCCCGACGCCGACACCATGGTGG
>CAZSZN010000173.1:0-6428 GCA_964610405.1 uncultured Macromonas sp.
GTTCCTGATCCTGGTCGGGCCCTCGGGCTGCGGCAAGTCCACCCTGTTGAGCATGATCGCGGGGTTGGACGAGCCCACCTCGGGCAGCATCTGGATCGGCGACCGCGACGTGACCCGTCTGCCCAGCAAGGACCGCGATATCGCCATGGTGTTCCAGAGCTACGCGCTCTACCCCAACATGACGGTGGCCAAGAACATCGCCTTTGGCCTGGAAATCCGCAAAGTGCCCAAGGCCGAGCGCGAAGCGGCGGTGCAGCGCGTGGCGCAGATGCTGCAGATCGGCCACCTGCTGGACCGCAAGCCGGGCCAGCTTTCGGGCGGCCAGCGCCAGCGCGTGGCCATGGGCCGGGCCCTGGCCCGCGACCCCAAGCTGTTCCTGTTTGACGAGCCGCTGTCCAACCTCGACGCCAAGCTGCGCGTGGAAATGCGCGCCGAAATCAAGCAATTGCACCAGCGCACCCGCACCACCACCGTGTACGTGACGCACGACCAAGTGGAAGCCATGACGCTGGGTGACCGCATCGCGGTGATGAAGGACGGCCTGGTGCAGCAGTTCGGCACCCCGGCCGAGATCTACGGCAAGCCCGCCAACCGCTTCGTGGCCGAGTTCATCGGCTCGCCCGCCATGAACATGGTGGACGTGCTGCGGGTGGACGGCGACCTGACCGCCCACGGCGCACCGCTGGCCTTGACCGAGGCCCAGGCCGCCGCCGTGCGGGCGCATGCCCAGGCCGAACTGACCTACGGCCTGCGCCCGGAAAACCTGAACTTTGCCGACAGCGGCCTGCCCGGCACGCTGACCATGATCGAGCCCACCGGCCCCGAAACCTACGCCACGGTGGACACCGCCGTGGGCCACCTCACGGCGCGCGTGCCTGGCCTGCTGGCCGCTCATGTGGGCGACAAGGTGCACCTGCAGTGGAACCCGGCGGACGCCCACCTGTTCGACCGCGCCAACGGCCAGCGTCTGGCGGTGTGAACGGTGGCCGCCGTGCCTTTCACCGAGGACGTCCGGCTGGTGGCCGGCATGTGGCGCCTGACCGATTGGCGCCTGACCTTGCCCGAGCGGGTGGCGTTCATCGAGCACTGCCTCTCGCAAGGCGTGACCTGGTTTGACCACGCGCGGGTCTACGGCGCGGGCCAGGCCGAATGGGCGTTTGGCGAGGCGCTGGCGCAACTGCCACCGTCGCGCCGCGCCCAGGTGCGGCTGGTCACCAAGTGCGGCATCGAATTCCCAGGCTTGCAGGGCAGCCACGCGCGGCTCAAGCACTACGACTTGACGGCCGCCCGCATCGCGTCCAGCGTGGACCAGTCGCTGCAGGCCCTGGGGGTGGATCGGGTCGATCTGCTGTTGCTGCACCGGCCCAGCCCCTTGATGGATTACGACGAGATGGCCCAGGCCCTGCAACGCTTGCAGGCGGCGGGCAAGCTGGGTGCCGTGGGCGTGTCCAACTTCAGCGTCGCGCAGTTCGAGGCCCTGAACCAACGCCTGCCGCTGGCCACCCAGCAGATCGAATGCTCGCCGCTGCACCTGAACCCGGTGTACGACGGCATGCTGGACCATTTGCAGGGCCAAGGTGTGCGGCCCATGTTCTGGTCGGCCCTGGGCGGCGGGCGCCTGTTCGACCCGCAAGCCCCGGCCGATCTGCAAGCCGTTCGCACCGCGTTTGAACGCGCCGCGCAGACCTTGGGTTTGCCCAGCGCGGCGGCGGCTGTGTATGCTTGGTTGTGGCGTTTGCCGTGCCGTCCGGTGTTGATCACCGGCAGTGGCCGCGCCCAGGCGGTGGACGAAGCGGTGGCCGCCTCTGCCTGTGCGTTCCCGCTGGAGCTGTGGTTTGAGCTGCTGGCGGTCATTCAAGGACACGAAGTGCCATGACCCTCCCTGTGTTGCTGGTCGGCTACGGTTTTGCGTCGGCCACCTTCCATGCCCCTCTGATCCAGGCGGTGCCGGGGCTGGCCCTGGCCGGCGTGGTCAGCCGCGACCCGACCAAGGTCCATGCCGACTGGCCCGGCCTGCCGGTCTACCCCGATCTGCCCCAGGCCCTGGCCCAGTGCGACGCTGCGCTGGTGGTAATTGCCTCACCCAACGACACCCACCACCCCTTGGCGGCGCAGGCCCTGGCCGCCGGGCGCCATGTGGTGGTGGACAAACCCTTCACCCTGACCCTGGCCGAAGCCGACGACCTGATTGCCCGCGCGGCCGCCGCGCAGCGCGTGCTGTCGGTGTTCCACAACCGGCGCTGGGACAGCGATTTTCTGGCACTGCAACGCCTGCAAGCGGACGGCACGCTGGGCCGCTGGACCCATGTGGAAAGCCACTTTGACCGCTTTCGCCCCGAAGTGCGGCAGCGTTGGCGCGAGTCCGACCAGCCCGGTGCCGGCCTGTGGTACGACCTGGGCCCCCATTTGCTGGACCAGGCCTTGCAACTGTTCGGCGCGCCCGACAGCCTGTGGCTGGACACCGCGTTGCAGCGCGACGGCGCCCGCTCCGACGACTGGTTCCATGCGGTGCTGGCTTACGGCGCGCTTCGGGTGGTGTTGCACGCCAGCGCACTCACGGCGCGGCTGGCGCCCCGCTGGGTGGTGCATGGCACCCAGGGCAGCTACGAAAAATGGGGGCTGGACGCGCAGGAGGATGCGCTCAAGGCCGGCATCGACCCCCAGAGCGCCGACTGGGGCCTGGACCCACGCCCCGGCACGCTGACCTTGACCGAGGGCGATGGCTTGCGCACCCACACCCTGGCGCCCACCCAAGGCGACTACAAACGCTACTACGCGGGCCTGCGTGACGCCTTGCTGGACCCGGCCCGCCACGCGCTGCCGGTGCCCGCCACCCAGGCCCGCGAGGTGATGCGCTGGATCGAGCTGGGTCGCCAGAGCCAGCGCGAAGGGCGGGTCATCCGGGCAGCCTGAGCGGGTTCACCCCGAGGCCAGGCGGAACACCGACACCGCCTCCACCAATTGGGCCGCCTGCTGGCGCAGGCTTTCTGCGGCAGCGGTGCTTTGTTCCACCAGCGCCGCGTTCTGTTGCGTGGTGCGGTCCATGTCGCCGATCGCCTGGTTCACTTCCGTCACGTTCTGGCTCTGCTCGGCACTGGCGTTGCTGATGTCAGCCACGATGTCCGTCACCCGGCGGATCGCCGCGACGATGTCCTGCATGGTGTCCCCGGCCTGGTCCACCAGGGTGGTGCCGTGCTCCACCCGCGACACGCTGTCGTTGATCAACGTTTTGATTTCCCGCGCGGCCGAGGCACTGCGCTGCGCCAGACTGCGCACCTCGCCGGCCACCACCGCAAAGCCGCGCCCTTGCTCGCCGGCGCGGGCCGCTTCCACGGCCGCGTTCAGCGCCAGTATGTTGGTCTGGAACGCGATGCCGTCGATCACGCTGATGATGTCGGCGATGCGCTGCGAACTTTGGTTGATGTCGCGCATGGTCGCGATGACCTGGTGCACCACATCGCCACCACGCTGGGCAATGTCGGACGCGCCTTGCGCCAACTGGTTGGCCTGCTGCGCGTGTTCGGCGGTCTGGCGCACGGTGCCGTCCAGCCGCTCCATGGAGGCCGCGGTTTCTTCCAGCGCGGCGGCCTGCCGCTCGGTGCGGGCCGACAGGTCGGCGTTGCCCTGCGCGATTTCGGCACTGGCCGTGGCCACGCTGTCGGCGTTGTGGCGCACGCTGGTCACCACCTGGGTCAACCCGGCCTGCATGTTGCGCAGGTGGTGCATCAGGCTGCGCTGGTCGTCCGCACGCAACTGGATGGTTTGCATCAGGTTGCCGCGCGCCACTTCCTGCACCAGCAGCGAAGCCTGGTGGGGTTCGGCGCCCAGTTCGCGCAGCAGGCTGCGCACCGTCAGCCAACCCAACCCGCCGGCCAATGCCAGCCCGCCAGCCATGGCCGCAATCGCCAGCGCCAGGATGCCCTGGTAGCGTCGGGTGGCGGCTTCGTATTCCTGTTGCGCAGCGTCGATCTGCAACTGCGTCAACGCGTCCATGCTCTGCTTGGCCTCGGCGTACAAGGCGGGCAGGGTCTGGCCCAGCAACTGGCGCGCCTGCGTCAGGTCGTAGTTGGTCACCGCGTTCATGGCGGGCGTCAGGCCCTCGTCCACGAAGCGGCGGTACTGGCCGTCAAACTGCTCGACGTAGCGCTGTTCCTCGGACTTCAGCGGCCCGGCGCTGTAGTCCGCCCACAGCTTCTGGATGGTGGCCGTGCTGGTCTGGATGGTTTGCGCGGCCGCGTCGATGTTTTCGGGGGTGGGGATGGCCAGCGGTACCGTGACCGCGAGCCGGTTGGCCAGCAGCGCCGACTGGATGCGCCCCAGTTGGGTGGCGGGCACCGTGCGTTCCAGGTACACCGTGCGCAGGCCTTCGTTGGCGCGCGAAATGCCGACCAGGCCGACCAGGCCCATGGCCAGCAGCAGAATCGCGAGCAGGCCCACCAGCAGCCCGAGTCGCGTTGTCACCTTGAGGTTTTTCATAGTAGTTTTTGGACGAAAAAGGCGACCGTCTCCCCACAGAGAACGGTCGCCAGGGTTGCACTCAACGCAGTTTACTTGGCCGTCGGCATCACGAACTCGGCGCCTTTGCCAATGCTTTCGGGCCAGCGCTGCATGATGGACTTCTGCTTGGTGTAGAAGCGCACGCCTTCTTCGCCGTAGGCGTGCATGTCACCGAAGAGCGAGCGCTTCCAGCCGCCAAAGCCGTGCCAGGCCATCGGCACGGGGATGGGCACGTTGATGCCCACCATGCCCACCTGGATGCGGCGGCTGAATTCGCGCGCCACGTTGCCGTCGCGGGTGAAGCAGGCCACGCCGTTGCCGAACTCGTGGTCGTTGATGAGTTTCACGGCGGTGGCGAAATCGTTCACGCGCACACAGGCCAGCACCGGGCCAAAGATCTCTTCCTTGTAGATCTTCATGTCGGGGGTCACGTGGTCGAACAGCGTGCCGCCGAGCCAGAAGCCGTTGTCGCAGCCGGCCCCGGCCACCTGGCCGTTGAACTGGCGGCCGTCCACCAGCAACTGGGCGCCTTCTTTCACGCCCGCGTCGATGTAGCCGCTGATGCGCTGGCGCGCCGCGTCGGTCACGATCGGCCCCATTTCGGCAGCCAGGTTCATGCCGTCCAGCACCTTCAGCGTCTGGGTGCGCTCCAGCAGCTTGGGGATCACCTTGTCGGCCACGTCACCCACCAGCACTGCCACCGAAATCGCCATGCAGCGTTCGCCAGCGGAGCCGTAGCCAGCGCCGATCAGCGCGTCGACCACCTGGTCGATGTCGGCGTCGGGCATCACCACCATGTGGTTCTTGGCGCCGCCCAGGGCCTGCACGCGCTTGCCGTGCTTTGCGCCGGTTTCATAGATGTAATTGGCGATCGGTGTTGAACCCACGAAGCTCACGGCCTTCACATCCGGGTGCACCAGCAGCGCATCCACGGCCTCCTTGTCGCCCTGCACCACGTTGAACACACCGTCGGGCAGGCCCGCGCGCTTGAGCAGGTCGGCCATCATCAGGCTGGCGCTGGGATCGATGGGGCTGGGCTTGAGCACAAAGCAGTTGCCCGCGGCAATGGCCACCGGGTACATCCACATCGGCACCATGACGGGGAAGTTGAACGGTGTGATGCCGGCCACCACGCCCAGTGGCTGGCGCAGCGTCCAGTTGTCAATGCCGGTGGACACCTGGTCGGTGTAGTCGCCCTTGAGCAGCTGCGGAATGCCGCAGGCAAATTCCACGATGTCGATGCCGCGCGTGACCTCGCCCTGGGCATCGGTGAAGACCTTGCCGTGCTCGGCGGTGATGGCATGAGCCAGCTTGTCGCGTTCCTGGTTCAGCAGTTCCAGGAACTTGAACATCACCCGCGCGCGGCGGATGGGCGGCGTGTCGGCCCAGGCCGGGAAGGCCGCCTGCGCTGCTGCCACGGCGGCAGACACTTCGGCGTTGTTGGCCAGGGCCACCTGGCCGGTCACGGCACCGGTGGCGGGGTTGAAGACGTCAGCGCGGCGGCCGCTCTGGCCGGGCACCACGCGCCCGTTGATCCAGTGTTCGATGGAGGCGACAGCGGCAGCGGGACGTGACAGGTCGGGGGCATTCATGGGATTTCCTTTGGGCATATGCGGGCAAGGGCGCCAGTCTATGCCCGCGGCGGCGCTTTGGAAATACGGCTTTCCTGATTACATTGTTCAAATAATTGAACAATTGGAGCAGCCATGGCAACAGCGTTTTCTGATCTGCACCTGTTGGGCGTGCTGGCGCAAACGCGCAGTTACACCCAGGCCGCCCGCCGCCTGGGCATCTCCAAGGCATCGGTCAGCACCCGCATCGGCGATCTGGAGCGCGCTGCGGGGGTGCCGCTGGTACGCCGTACCACGCGATCGGTTGGCCTGACCGAGGCTGGGCAGCAACTCGTGTCTGAAACCCAGGCGGCCTTCGAG
>CAZSZN010000174.1:0-6372 GCA_964610405.1 uncultured Macromonas sp.
CCGACCCCGAAGTGCACACCCACCGCATAGGCCGCACCGGCCGCGCGGATGGCGACGGCTGGGCCTTCAGCCTGGCCACCATGGACGAAATGGGCAGTGTGGGCCGCATCGAGCAGATGCAAGGCAGCGAAAGCGTGTGGCACCCCTTGAGCGAGCTGACCGAGCCCGCCGGCGCGGAACCGCTGCACCCGCCCATGGTCACGCTGCAAATCGTGGGTGGCCGCAAGGAAAAGATCCGCGCAGGCGACGTGCTGGGCGCGCTCACCAAAGACCTGGGCCTCAAGGGCGAGCAGATCGGCAAGATCAACGTGAACGAGTTTTCTACCTACGTGGCCGTGGAACGCAGCGTGGCCGACCAGGCCCTGCGCGGGCTGAACGCGGGCAAGGTGAAGGGCAAGACCGTGAAAGCGAGGCGCCTGTGACAGCGGCAGCGGACTGGAAGCTGCAGCAGATGGTGAAGGCGTCGGGCTGGCCCCTGGCGCCGGAACTCTTGTACCCCGGCAACGACTTTTGCGCCCCGGCAGGCAACGGCCTGGTGCCCCTGCACTGGGCCTGCGCGCACGGCAAAGACGGCCTGGTGAAATACATGATCGCCCAGGGCGCCAACGTGCTGAGTGAGACGCCCGACGGGCAGGGCATGCTGGCCCTGGCGGTGCAGTCCGGGAGTTTTCAGACGGTGATGCTGCTGATCGACCAGCTCAAGATCCTGGCAGCGCCGCTGCCCAATGCCGAACTCAAGGAGCGGCTGGTGAAAACGTTCGCCAACGGCCACCCGAACCAGAAAAACCGCTTGCAGCAGTCGCTGAAGGATTGGGAACGCATCAGCAAAGCCCGCGCCAAGCAGGGCACCAGCGGGTTGCGAAACACTGAGTTGAATTGACACAGATTGACGCAGCGTGTGGTCAATCTGCAACGGGTGTCGAGCGCACTTTGGGCACAGCGTGATTCACACCACTGCTGACACGCAAGTTGTTGATTTTGGCGCGGCTGGCTCACAGACCAGAGTCTGTTCCAGACAACGACCAATGAATCGAGTCGCATTTGACGATGCCAACGTCCCTTCTAGACCGACCAACGGTCACTGGGCACCGGCTCCCGTTTACAGCACGGCCTCCAAGCCCTTGCGTTCCAGCAGGTTGAGCAGCTTGAGGGACGGCCCACTGGGGTGTTTGTCTCCCAGTTCCCATTTGCGCACGGTGGACGGACTGGTGTTGAGCACCGAGGCCAGCACGGTCTGACTGAGCTTCAGGTGCTCCCGCAGGTTGCGAATGCGTTCGCTGTCGTAGGGTGGAATCGGCTCCAGGCACAAGGCTTCGAGCTTTTGCTGTTTGCGCTTGTCGATGAAACCCAGCCGATCCAGATCGGATGCGGTTTCGTGCACGGCTTCCAGAATCCGGCTTTTGGCTGGGGTCCTGTTTTGGGTCTTGGCTTCAGTGTCCATGGCAAATCTCCTGCAAGCTGCCGTCTTCCACGGCGGTGTTCAATTGGGTGGCGGTCAGGCCCAGCAAAGATCCCGCCAGTGTTTGCAAGGCCTCCAATTCGTTGGACGTGATGTTGGCTCGTTCGTTCTTCTCGAAGCCATAAACGAAGAACCAACGGCTGCCTTTGCGGGTGGCAACCAGCGTCCGGGCGCCGCCACGCTTGCCCCGACCGGGTAACGCCACCCGTTTCTTGACCACATCGCAGCCAAGTTCTGCATCGATCAAACCAGCCACCATTTCGTTGACAGCTACACACAGCGCGGCGTCGGTCAGGTCCGACTTTCGCAGCCATCGGTTAAAGGGGCGGGTTTTGAAGACACGTCGCATCGACAGATTGTGCCACTTAGTGGCATACATTTCAACCATTGGTCTGAACAGCTATTGTCTTGCGCCGTGTGCTGTTCTATGCTGGTCGCAGTCACGGATCCAGTCGGGACCGAGACGCAAGACCCTGCTGGTGGTCGGGGAGTGGGACAGCGAGGTAGCCTTTTTGAAACACCTGCGTCAGTTGTATTGCTCAGGTGGAGCGGGGGTCACTGTCAGCGTGCACAACGCCCATGGTCTGGGGCCGCAGCAAGCTTCCAAAGCTTGAAGCTCGGCTTGCGACAGACCGCACAACACATTGAGTACGCTTTTGGGGACGCGACGAACGTAGTAGTAGACACCGCCACGCAACGACAAATGAGATGCTCCGAACATCGAAACTTCGCCCAAGACTGCTGTCGTGTATCACAGTCGTGTATCACACCGAAGTGAATCAAACCCGCTTGCGGAGCGGTTTTGCTTCTAAATCAATGACTTGGGGAGGTTTTGGCGCGGCTGGCGGGGATCGAACCCACGACCCTCGGCTTCGGAGGCCGATACTCTATCCACTGAGCTACAGCCGCGCGATGCCAGCATTCTATCAGCCAGCGCGCCCGCCCGACGGCCAACGCGCACGGCTTGGCTATAATTAGGGGTTACCCTGCGCGGTCATTGTGCAGGAGCCCCAGTCAGCCCGCCCAATCGAGGAAACCATGAGCGACAACGCACACGACTCCCACACCGGTCCGATCAAAACGCCCAAGCAACTGCTGTGGACGTCCTTCTTCTCTTTCGTGTTGCCCGTGTTCCTCATCATCGGCTTGGTGTTTTACGTCACCAAGGCCGACAAGCCCGCCGCTGGTGCGGTGAACACCGAGTTGGCCACCGCCCAGCGCATTCAGCGCGTGGGCTCGGTCGAGTTGCGTGACGCCAATCGCCCCCTGCAAGCCGGCGCCGACGTCTACAAGGCCCAATGCGCGGCCTGCCACGACGCTGGCCTCGTCGGTGCGCCGAAGTTTGGCGCTGCCGGCGATTGGGCGCCGCGCCTGGGCCAAGGCCTGGACAAGCTGGTGGAGTCCGCCCTCAAAGGCAAAGGCGCGATGGGCGCACAGGGTGGCGGTGCTTTCGAAGACCTGGAAATCGCTCGCGCGGTGGTTCACATGGCCAACGCTGGCGGCGCCTCCTTCACAGAGCCCGCCGCACCGGCCAAACCGGCCGAATAAGTCGCAACCCCACCCATTGCGCTCCAAAGCCCAGCTTCTGCTGGGCTTTTTTGTTGTGCGCTACCAAGGCTGTGACCGCCCTTCTGCCTTCGCCCAGGGGCTGAGCACAAAACCGTAACGGGCGATCAAGGTGGCCACATCGGACATTTGTGGCGCCCAAACACCCGCCTCGACCCGGTCTGCGGCCACGGCCATGTCCAGGGTGTGCACCACCCCCAACCCCAGGTCGCAAGCCAAGTACAAGCGGCCTTCAGCGTCCAGCCAACTGTCTTGGTACATGGCTGTGCGGCCCGTGTGGCTGATCACACGGCCATCCGCATGCAAGCGCCAGACCCAGGGGGTCAGCGCCAACTCCACATACACCCGCTGCGGCCCATTCTGAAAGTACCACTGCCCCTGCTCGTCGGCTGCGTAATTGCGGCCGATGAACTCGATCAACTTGTCGTGCTTCAACTCGCTGCCACGACTCTGAGCATGGGCTCCAGCCCCCGCAAAAGGGCCAGCCGCCTGTGCATCGGCATCGCGCATCCACCAACGGCCACGGGTATCCAAACCCAACCAGCCATGACAATCCGGCACGTTCGGCCATTTCGCCATCGCGGCCTTGACGATGTCATCCATGAGCCCCCCCTTCACGGCCCATGGCCTGCGCCAACCAGGCACACACCCGCTCAGGCATGGCCATCACCTGCCCGGGGAAGCCCCCCGCCTCACTGCTACAAAACCCCACATGCCCACCTTCTGCGGGTTGCCAAAGCGTCACGTGCGGCCCCACCTCGGTGGCACGGGGCAAGGAATACGCCGGGACAAACGGATCGTTCAAAGCATTGAGGGCCAGGGCCGGGATGCGGATGTCGCGCATGCGCGGTTTGGCGGCGGCTCGATGCCAATAGTCGCGGGTGCCGGCAAAGCCGTGCAACGGTCCGGTGAACACGTCATCAAACTCGTACAAGGTGGTGGCGCGGCGCACCCGCTCCAGGTCAAACAGCCCGGGAAACTGGCGCCACTTCAGCTCCGCCTTGCGGCGCATGGTTTGCAAGAACATGCGGGCATAGACCCAACGGTTGAAGCCCAGATCAATGGCCGCCCCGGACGCCGCCAAATCCAAGGGCGACGACACCGACACGACACCCGCCACCCTCTGCGCGGCGGTGTGCCCTGCTTCCTGCGCCCAGCGCATCAACGCATTGCCTCCCAGCGAAATACCCACTGCCACCAAAGGCTGCGTCGGGTGAGCCGCCTTCAGCCGGTCGAGCACCCAACCGATTTCTTCGTGATCCCCGGAGTGGTAAGCGCGCGGCGTCCAATTGATTTCCCCCGAGCAGCCTCGAAAATGGGGGACCGCGTAACGCCAACCCCGATCCAAGGCCAACTGGGCAAACGCCCGCGCGTAAGGGCTGGTCGACGAACCTTCCAAGCCATGGAACAGCACCAGCAGCGGCTGCGCGCTCCCGCCAGCCGCTGGCGCTTCCACACGGTCCACATCGATGAAATCGCCATCGGGCGTGGTCCATCGCTCGCGGCGCCAAGGCAACGTGCCCGCGGCCGGCGCATGGGCATACAAGGCCGACCAAATGGTCTGCGCATTGCCACCGGGCAACCACCAGGGGGCTTTCAGGGCCGGGTCGCCATCCATCAGTGCAACAGCTGATGGGAAGGAGCGCGTCGCTCCAGTTCGCGCTGTGGTCCGGGGCTCGCATGGTGCGCCAGCAGGCGCCAACCTTGGGGCGTGGCCACATACACATTGGTGGCCCACACCGACGCCTGGATCAGTCCATCGTCGGTCGGCACATCCACCGTCTCGATCACGCTGTGCACCACGGTGTTGCCCACGCTCGCCCGGTGCACCACCTCCGCCCGAATAGACACCCCACCGCGCTCGAACATGAGCGCAAACGCATCCCGAACCGCAGGCAGCCCGCACAACCGAGGACCACCAGGGTGCACACACACCGGCTCCTCCTCGTCCACCCAACAGGCCATCAGCGCATCCACATCACCCCGTTGCAGCGCCTCGTAAAAGGCTTGCTCCAAGGCGTCCACACCGGCATCGGGAGGTAAAGGTCGTCGCATGGCGGTATTGTGCCAACATCTGCCAAGGCATAAAAAAACCGCCTGCAGTGAGGCGGCTTTCGAGGAAGAGGCGACGTCCGAAGACGTCACCGCTCACTTCTTCTGGCGGAACTTGCGCAGCGCGGCGATCTGGGCAGCCATGACCGCCAGCTCGGACGTGGCCTTGGCCAGGTCCACGTCGCTCTTGGCGTTCTTCAGGGCTTCCTCGGCCGACTTGCGTGCCTCGTTGGCCTTGGCTTCGTCCAGGTCCTTGCCGCGGATGGCGGTGTCGCTCAACACCGTCACCACCTTGGGCTGCACCTCAAGAATACCGCCGGCGACGAACACGAACTCCTCGCCACCGTCGGCCTTCTCGATGCGCACGGCCCCGGGCTTGATGCGGGTGATCAGCGGAACGTGACCGGGCAGAATGCCCAGTTCGCCTGCCTCGCCCGGCAGCGCCACAAACTTGGCAGGGCCACTGAAGATGGACTCTTCAGCGCTGACCACCTCGACTTGGATCGTGCTCATAACGCCTCCTTAGGCTGCCAGCTTCTTGGCCTTCTCGAAGGCTTCGTCGATGGTACCGACCATGTAGAACGCCTGCTCGGGCAGGTGATCGCATTCGCCGCTGGTGATCATCTTGAAACCACGGATGGTTTCAGACAACGGCACGTATTTGCCAGGCGCACCGGTGAACACTTCGGCCACGTGGAAAGGCTGCGACAGGAAACGCTGGATCTTGCGAGCGCGGGCCACGGCCAGCTTGTCTTCCGGCGCCAGTTCGTCCATACCCAGAATGGCGATGATGTCGCGCAGTTCTTTGTAACGCTGCAGGGTGCCCTGCACGGCGCGGGCGGTCTGGTAGTGGTCTTCGCCCACGACCAGCGGGTCCAGCTGGCGGCTGGTGGAGTCCAGCGGGTCCACAGCGGGGTAAATACCCAGCGCGGCGATGTCACGCGACAACACCACGGTGGAGTCCAAGTGCGCGAAGGTGGTGGCAGGCGACGGGTCGGTCAAGTCATCGGCCGGCACGTACACGGCCTGGATGGAGGTGATCGAGCCCACCTTGGTGGAGGTGATGCGCTCCTGCAGACGGCCCATTTCTTCGGCCAGCGTCGGCTGGTAACCCACGGCGGAAGGCATACGGCCCAGCAGCGCGGACACTTCGGTACCGGCCAGGGTGTAACGGTAGATGTTGTCCACGAAGAACAGCACGTCACGGCCTTCGTCGCGGAAGGACTCGGCAATGGTCAGACCGGTCAGGGCCACGCGCAGACGGTTGCCCGGGGGCTCGTTCATCTGGCCGTACA
>CAZSZN010000175.1:0-6365 GCA_964610405.1 uncultured Macromonas sp.
CAGACCCAGGGCGCAGGGACAGGCAATGATCAGCACCGCCACCGCGTTGATCAGGCCGTACACCCAGCGCGGCTCGGGGCCGAACAGCCCCCAGCCGAAGAATGTCAGCAAGGCAATGCCCACCACCGTGACGACGAAGTAGCCCGCCACCACGTCGGCCATGCGCTGCATCGGTGCCCGGGAGCGTTGTGCCTGGGCCACCATCTGCACGATCTGCGACAGCATGGTGGCCGCGCCCACGCGCTCACTGCGCATCACCAGCGCGCCGCTGGTGTTGAGCGTGGCACCAATCACCTTGTCGCCCACCCGTTTGGCCACCGGCATCGGCTCGCCCGTGAGCATGGATTCATCGACCGCACTGCCGCCTTCGGTCACCTCGCCGTCCACCGGCACTTTTTCGCCGGGGCGCACGCGCAGCACGTCACCCACATGCACATGGTTCAGCGGCACGTCCTCTTCGGTGCCGTCGGCGCGGATGCGGCGGGCCGTCTTGGGAGCCAATCCGAGCAGCGACTTGATGGCCGTCGAGGTCTGCGACCGGGCCTTGAGTTCGAGCACCTGGCCCAACAGCGTGAGCGAAATGATCACGGCGGCCGCCTCGAAGTACACGGCGACGCGGCCCATGGAAATGAACGAATCCGGGAACACCTGTGGCGCGACCGTCGCGACCACGCTGTAGACAAACGCGGCCCCCGTGCCAAGACCGATCAAGGTCCACATGTTGGGACTGCGATGCATCACCGACTGCCAGCCACGAGAAAAGAACGGCCAACCCGCCCACAGCACGATGGGAATGGACAAGAGGAGCTCGACCCAGCTCTGCGCGGACATGTCCATCCACTGGAGGCGGTGGCCAAACATGGCGAGCACAAACACCCCGGCGGTCAGTGGCAGCGTCCACCAGAAGCGGCGCTGAAAATCGCGCAACTCCGGGTTGTCGTCGTCTTCGATTTCCGGCAGCAAGGGCTCCAGCGTCATGCCGCATTTGGGACAGTTGCCCGGATGGTCCTGGCGAATCTCTGGGTGCATCGGGCAGGTGTAGACGGTGCCGGCGGTGGCTGGCGCAGAGTCCGCTGGTGCCGTGGACACGAGGTACTGCAGCGGGTTCGCCGCGAACTTGCCCTGGCACTTGGCACTGCAGAAGTAGTAGGGTCGCCCCTCGTGTTTCAGCGTGTGTGCCGACTGCGGCGTGACCTTCATGCCGCACACCGGGTCCTTGAGGTCGGTGGGCGACGCGGGCACGGTCGGTGGGGTGTGGCTGCTGTGGTGCTGGTGTGTGCTCATGTCCATGGGCCTACTGCTTGTCGTCCTGTGCGCGACCGGGTGCCTGCGGGTGCCGATCATGTCCTCCATGACCATTTCCATGCATCAGGTGCATCAGTGGGCAGGCCAGCAACAACAGATAGGGCCAGAAGCCCATAACATGGCCCCAGTGCTCTCGCAGCAGGTAGAAGCCCGCGATCAAGGCAGCCGTTGCCAGCGCCATGCCGGCCGGGCGCCGCCAGAAAGAAGGCACATGGGCTTCGTTATGGTCGTGGTTCATGGTGTCTGGTGCTCCGTTGCCTAGGCTTTGACTGCGTACCGCATCATCATTCCCGCCTCGGCATGTTCCAGCGTGTGGCAGTGAAAGACGTAGTCCTGGTCGCCGGTGTGCGGGTGCGAGAAGTCGATGGCGATCTTGACCGACTCGCCCGGCCAGACCTGCAGCGTGTCCACTACGCCCAGGTCCTGCGGCAGCAGACCACGCGCGCCGGCCAGCGGGCGGATCTGGGCCGGGCTGCCCCGGCGTTCGAGCACCCGGAACGAAAAGCCGTGCAGGTGCATGGGGTGCGGCATGCTGCGTTCGGCGTTCTCGATCAGCCAGGTTTCACGCGCGCCACGCTGCACGGTCAGCGGCACGGCTGCGTGATCGAACACCCCGCCGTTGATCGTCCAATGGCCTTTTCCGTCATGGCCCAGCCGCATGCGTCGCGGGGTGCCCACCGATTCGGCCGGTGTGGCGAGGCTGGACAGCCGGGAGGGCATGCGCCGGTCATAGGGCACTCCGGCTGCCGCCAGGTCAATACGCATCAGTGCCCTCGCATCGCCTTCCATCGCCATGGCGGCGGGCGCGGCGGCACCGAGGGCCGCGCCGTGCTGGCTGTGGTCCATCGCCGCCATATCGTGTCCACCCTCCTGGTGCATCGGATCGAAGGGCAGCGAGGCCAGGGTCACCGGCCGACCGCCTTCGGCTTCCCGGAAATCCACCAGCACATCCAGCCGCTGACCGGGCGAAAGGAAGGTCTGATCGATACGCACGGGCTGGGCCAGCAATCCCCCGTCCGAGCCCGCCAGGTAGAAGCCCAGGGCCCGGCCTTGTTGCAGGAACGCCAGCCGGTAGCTGCGCGCGTTGCTCCCGTTGAGCAGCCGGAAACGCACGATGCGGCGACCCGCCTTGAGCACCGGACGCTCGGTCAGGTTGACCATCATCCTGCTGCCCACCCAGCCACCAAAAGACTGGGCGGCGCTGGGCGCGTACTGGAGACGTCCCTGTGCATCGAATTCCTTGTCCTGCAGCACCAGCGGGATCTCGGATTCACCCAGCGCCAGCGCCAGTTCCTTGCGCAGGGCGGCCTCGTCGTCGTCCTCGACGAAGAACAGGCTGGCCAGCCCGTGGTAAGCCTGCCGGGGAATGAAGCCGTGCGCATGGGGGTGGTACCAGTACATCGAGGACCGGTCCTGCACGGTGAAGGCGTAGTCCATCTGCTGACCCGGTGCCACCACGTGGAGCCCGTTGCCGTCGTTGCGCGAATCCACGCTCAGGCCGTGCCAGTGAACGACGGTGGGCTGATCGATGCAGTTGATCAGCTTGACCCGCATCTGATCGCCCTGTCGGGCCAGCAGCGCCGGGTTGAGGAATTTCTTGCCGCCCGACTCCACGGCATAGGCCAGGACGGGGGTGCGCTGCCCCGGCAGCACCTCGATCTCGCTGCGGACCACATGGACCTCCTTGAAGTCCGTCACGGGCAGCACCCCGAAGAGGCCACTGGTGCCCGGCAGGCGCAAGGGGTTGGAGAAGCCCGTCGCCTGCGCTTCAAGGCGCAGGACCTCGTCGGTAGAAAGGCCTGACGGCGTGGCTGAGGCGGCCCAGGCACCCGGGTAGGCGGCTGCGGCCCCCATTGCGCCCATGCTGCCCAGAAACTGTCGCCGTGAAAACATCGACATCACACAATCTCCTGAACTGGATACGAAAACAAGAACAGCGTCAGAACGTCGGCGCGCTCACTGGGCGCCGGGTTTGGCGGGCGACGGCGGCATGCGCTGTATCATCATTTCCATCATGTTCTGCATCATGTCCATGCGCATCTCCATCATTTGATGGCGCTGGGTCAGGTCTGGCGTGGCCACTCCCGGGGTACCCATCCCCTGCATGCCGGCCATGCCGCCCATGGGCTTCATGCCTTTCATCATGTCCATGCCCTCCTGCATGGCCTTCATGTGATCGGCCATCAGAGCCTGACGCTCAGCGGGGGTTTTGGCTGCCGCCATCTTGGCGCGCAACGCCTGCATCGTGGCCATGTGCTCCTGCATGTGCTGCTGCATCTGCGGCATCGACGACATGCCCATGGGCATGTCGGCCTGCGGGGTGGCCTGCTGGGTCGTGGTGCTGGCTGCCGGGGTGGACGGGTGGTGCTGGGTATGGTCTGCGGTTTGCTGTGCCGCGGCGGAGAACGCCGCGCCAGCGACAGCCACGGCAAGAAGGCTTCGGATCAAGGTGGACATATCGATTTCCTTTCGTGACGGAGCGCATGGCGAGATGCCATGGGGTCACTGTAGGAATCGACCCAGGTCGCCAAGATGACCCGGAGATGACAAAAAAGTCAGGTTCAGCGTGGCGACTGTTGCTGGGCCTGGCGGTTGATGTCGTCGTGGTGGCGCCGGGTCTCTGGTGACCACTGCGACTTGATCCAGGACAGAACCGCCACGATGTCGGCATCGCTGAGCGAATCGCCAAAGGCGGGCATATTGGTGGCGTAGTCCGGCAGGCCCACCGCCTTCGCTACCCCTTCCTTGGTGATGCGAATCAACATATCGTCCGGGTGGTGCCAGGTGTGGCCGCTCCCGTCGTGGGGAGGCGCAGGCAATCGCCCATCGGCACCCCGTTCCCGCCAGTTGGCCTGCCCTTCCAGCTTCACGCCATGGCAGCTTGCACAGCGGGCCTGGTAGATCAGCGCACCCTGCTTGAGCATCGCGGCGTCATCTGGGCGAAGCAGCCCGGCAGGCACTACCTGGTGGAGGCCAGCAGACCGCCACCCAAAAAAGGCTGCGGCGCCCCCCGCCAGAGCAAGGACAGCCGCTGCCATAGGGACACGCCGAAAACGCAGGATCACTTCACTGGCTGGATGTCCGTCACCGTCATCTGCCCGTTCTCGTTCGTGACCATGAACTGGATCTTGGCACCGACGCTGGTCTTGTCCAGCAAGGCCTTGTCCTTGGCCACGAAGACCATGGTCATACCGGGCATGTCCATGTGCTTGATTTCACCGTGCTTGATGGTGATCTTGCCGGCGTCCTTGTCGATCTTGCGGACTTCACCATCGGTCATGCTGGGCATGCCCGCCATGCCCATTTTGCTGTGGTCCATGTTCATTTGAGCGAACACGGGGTTGGCTGCAATGGCCGTGAAGGCCAGTGCGGTTGCGCTCAGAACCAGTCGCAGTTTCATCGTGAATCCTTGTGTCGTTGGGTGGAGGTTGTGATGATCGGATAGCCGCTTACTTGGCTGCCACCTTGACCTGGCCCTTCATGCCGGCCTCGTAGTGGCCCACATGCAAGCAGGCGAAGTTCACCACACCGGGCTTGGTGAAGCGCCAGATCACTTCACCCTGTTTGCCCGGCTTGAGCGAGATCTTGTTGGCTTCTTCGTGCTCCATGGTCGGGAACTTCTTCATGACCTCGTAGTGCTCCTTGAGCTCCTTTTCCGTGCCGAGGCTGAACTCGTGCGGCACCTTGCCGGAATTCTTGACGACAAAACGGATGGTCTCGCCCTTCTTCACCGACACGTTCGACGGCGTGAACCGCATGCTGTCGGCCGCGTCCACCTCGATCGTGCGCGTGACGTTGGCTGCGACACCCGGTTCGCCGATGGGCGATTCATCGTGCCCACCGCCATGGGTGCCACCAGCGAAAGCGGCCGATGCGGCCAATGCTGCAACAGCGAAAACGGAGCCGGCGCGGGAAGCGAAGTTGAACTTGAGGGATTTCATGGTTGTCCTTTGGGTTATGGTCGGGGAAACGGTTGAGGGAAAACAGTGGTGAGGCGTGCAATGGCCCATTTCAGTGGGACATGCCCTTGGCGGTGGGTTTGATCGCGGTGGCGGCAGCCGGCGTCGTGTCAGCGCTGGCCGCAGGGCGCGTCGTCGGGGGTAGTGCTCCGTTCCATTCGTAGGCCACGGTGCCCTCCGGGAACTTGTACGGTCCCGGGTCCTTGTAGTCACCTGGCTTCTGGTCCTTGCGCACCTTGAAGACCGTGAACATGCCGCCCATTTCCAGCGGGCCGAACTGGCCGGTGCCGGTCATCATGGGCGCCGTGTTGTCGGGAATGGGCATCTGCATCTCGCCCATGTCGGCCATGCCACGCTCGCCCATCAGCATGTAATCCGGCGCTACCTTCTGGATCTTCTTGACCAAGCCGCGGTGGTCCACACCGATCATGGTGGGCACGTCGTGGCCCATGGCGTTCATGGTGTGGTGGCTCTTGTGGCAGTGCATGGCCCAGTCGCCTTCCTCGTCGGCGATCAGTTCGATCTGGCGCATCTGGCCCACGGCCACGTCGGTGGTGACTTCGTACCAGCGGGTGCTGGGTGGGGTCGGTCCGCCGTCCGTACCCGTGACCAGAAACTCGTGGCCGTGCAGGTGGATCGGGTGGTTGGTCATGGTGAGGTTGCCCACCCGGATACGCACGCGGTCGTTCAGGCGCACGTTGAGCGTGTCGATGGCCGGGAAAACCCGGCTGTTCCAGCACCAGATGTTGAAGTCGGTCATGGTGTTGACCTTGGGTGTCTTGCTGCCGGGCTCCACGTCAAAGGCGTTGAGCAGGAAGCAGAAATCGCGATCCACCTCGCTGATGTGCGGGTGTTTGGCCTTGGGGTGGGTCACCCACATGCCCATCATGCCCATGGCCATCTGCACCATCTCGTCCGCATGCGGGTGGTACATGAAGGTGCCGGGGCGCCGAGCCTCGAACTCGTAGACATAGGTCTTGCCCACTGGAATGGCGCGCTGATTCAACCCCCCCACGCCGTCCATGCCGCTGGGCAGACGCTGACCATGCCAGTGGATGGTGGTGTGCTCGGGCAGCTTGTTGGTCACGAAGATGCGCACGC
>CAZSZN010000176.1:0-6302 GCA_964610405.1 uncultured Macromonas sp.
GCGGCGTGTTGTCGGGCAGCAGTTCCCAGTTGCGGTTGTCGGTGCTGGCCACGGTACCGGTGCGCATCACGCGCTTCAACTCGCCGGGTGCCAGACCGGTCACGTCGGCCACGGCGCCTTCCAGCGCCAGTTGGATTTCGGCCAGCGCGGGGATGGGCACCCACAGCGGCAGTTCCTCGTCCAGCACGTGGTCTTCGCGCACGTAGGCGTGGGCCAGCACATAGTCGCCCAATTGCTGGCTGTTGCGCAGTCCCGCGCAGTGGCCCAGCATCAGCCAGGCGTGTGGGCGCAGCACCGCAATGTGGTCGGTGATGGTCTTGGCGTTGCTGGGCCCCACGCCGATGTTGACCATGGTGATGCCGGTGCGGTCGCCCCGCAGCAGGTGGTATGCGGGCATTTGCGGCAGGCGCGGTGGCTCGACGCCGGCCTCGCCGTTCCACAGCGGCTGCATCTGCCGCAACCCGTCGGCGCTCATACCCTGGCGCAGCGTCACCACGTTGCCCGGCTCCACGAAGGCGATGTACTCGCTGTCGGCACGGGCCATTTCGGCGTGTCCCAGCTTGATGAACTCGTCAATGTAGAACTGGTAGTTGGTGAACAGCACGAAGTTCTGGAACCAGGCCGGTGCCGTGCCGCTGTAGTGGCGCAGGCGCTGCAGTGAATAGTCCACGCGCGGCGCGGTGAACAGTGCCAGGGGTTGCGGTTCCTGCGGGCCGGGCTGGTGGGTGCCGTTGGCGATGCCGTCGTCCATCACCGTCAGGTCGGGCAGGTCGAACACGTCGCGCAACAGGGTGCGGTGGGCGGCGGTCAGCTCGCCTTCCACGTGGTCGTGCTCGGCGTAGGCAAAGTGCACCGGGATGGGCTGGTTGCTCACGCCCACTTCCAGTTCGCCGCCATGGTTGTCCAGCAGCAGGCGGAACTGCTCCAGGTAGTAGTCGGCGTAAAGGTCGGGGCGGGTCAGCGTGGTCTCGAAGCGGCCGGGGCCGGCCACAAAGCCGTAGCTCAGCCGCGCGTTGCTGGCCGATGCGGGCAGGCGGGTCGCGCTGTGGCTGTGCAGGCGCACAAAGGGGTAGCACGCCCGAATCCTGTGTCCTGGGTCGGCCGAGGCCGGCAGCGGCGACTGGACAAACCGCTGCATCGCGTGGCGCAGGTGTTCCACCGCACGCTGGTACAGCGCTTGAACGTGGGCGAGTGCGGCTGCGGGTTCGCGAAAACGCTGGGGCGGGGTAAATTCGGGGCTGTCGTGCATGCGCCTATTGTGTGTCAACTCGCGTGTCACGGCGGTTACTCTCAGGAGACTTGAGCGCATGTGGGCGTCCTACAACAGCACCTTGCCCGGCGGCGTGCCGGTGGCCGATGCGGCGGCCGCGCTGGCGGTGGCGCTGGGGTGTGGATTGCTGGTCGGCATTGAGCGGGAGCGGCGCAAGGGCAGCGGGGCCCGGCGCTCGCTCGCAGGCTTGCGCACCTTCGCTTTGGTCTGCGTGCTGGGCGCGGGTGGCATGTTGACCAGGGAGCCTGGATTGGTGGCGGTGGGGGCGCTGTTGGTGGCGGCTTTGTGTGTCGTCTCGCACGCGCGCGACCGTTCCAAAGACCCTGGGATCACCACCGAAATCGCGCTCTTCCTCACCTACCTCATCGGTGTGCTGAGCGTGTGGACGCCGCCCCTCGCGGCGGCCATGGCGGTCACGCTCACGGCACTGCTGGCCGCGCGCGAACGGCTGCACCATTTCGCCAGCCGCTGGCTGCAACCGGGCGAGGTGCGCGACGGCATCATCCTCGGCGCGTTGGTGCTGATCGCCCTGCCGCTAATGCCCGGCCAACCCCTGTGGGGCGATGTGCTGAATCCCCACCTGATCACGCAACTGCTGGCCTTGCTGCTGGTCATCCAGTCCTTCGCGCACCTGAGCCGGCGGTTGCTGGACGCGCGGCAGGCGGTGATGCTGTCCTCGGTGGCGTCGGGTTTCGTGTCGTCCACGGCCACCATCGCCAGCATGGGCATGGCGGTGCGAGAAGGGCGGGGCGGCGCCCGGTTGATGGCCGGTGCGGGCTTGTTGTCTTGTGTGGCCACGTTCTTGCAGGCCCTGGTGGTGGCCCTGGCCATACAGCCCGCGTGGTTGTCGGTGCTGTGGTGGCCGGCGCTGGCCGGTACCTTGGTCGCGCTGCTGTGGGGCGGCTGGCTGGTGCGCGGGGCACCGTCCGATGGTGGCTTGCCGGCTGGGGGCACGCCAGATTCAGACGGCGCGTCTTCCTCTGCCCGTGTCGGCGGCGAGGACCGCATGTTCAGCTTGCGTGGGGCTTTGCTGGTGGCCGCGTTGCTGACCGGCGTGCAGGCGCTGGTGTACGGTTTGCGCCTGTGGTTGGGGCAGGCCGGCGCGCTGGGTGCCACCGTGCTGGCTTCGGTGGTCGATTTGCACTCCGCGGTCGCGGCGGTGCTTGCGTTGGCACCGCCAGACGCCGGCGGGGTCGGCTTGGTGGCGCTCATGCTGGCTATCGGTGTGCACGGCGTCAGCAAAGCCGCCACGGCCGGGTTCGCCGGTGGCGTGCGTTACCTGGGCTGGCTGGCGCCAGGCCTGTTCCTCCACACGGCGGTGTGCGTGGCCGGCTTGGCCTGGCAGTGGTAGCTCAGTCCACGCCCAGCAAGCGCGCAGGTTCGCGCATGGTCACAAACTCTTCCGCTGCCGTGGGGTGGATGCCGATGGTGCTGTCGAACACCGCCTTGGTGGCGCCCGCTTTCATGGCCACGGCAAAACCCTGGACGATTTCCCCCGCCTCTGCGCCCACCATGTGCAGGCCCACCACACGGTCGGTGGCGCAGTCCACCAGCAGTTTCATCAGCGTGCGTTCCTGGCTGCCGCTGAGCGTGTGCTTCAGCGCACGGAATTCCGAGCGGTACACCGCGATCTGGCCGTACTGCTCGCGGGCTTGCGCTTCTGTCAACCCCACCGTGCCGATGTTGGGGTGGGTGAACACGGCGGTGGGAATCAGGTCGTAGCTCATGTCGCGCGCGGGCTTGCCGGGCGCTGCGCCGAACAGGTGGTCCACCAGCTTCATGGCCTCGCCCAGCGCCACGGGCGTCAACTGCACACGCGCTGTCACATCGCCCAGCGCGTGGATGCTGGGCACGTTGGTCTGGTAGTGCTCGTCCACCACGATGGCGCCTTGCGGCCCTTGGGTCACACCCACGGTGTCCAGCCCCAGCCCTTGCACGTTGGGCACCCGCCCGGTCGCGTAGAGCGCGGCGTCCACCACCAGGCGGTTGCCGTCTTCCAGCAGCACGTGCAGGCCGTCGTCCTCGCGGTGGATGCTCACCACCCCCGCGTTCAGCCGCAGGTCCACGCCATGCTTGATCATTTCACCCGCCACGAAATGGCGGATCTCGTCGTCAAAGCCGCGCAGCACCTGCTCGCCCCGGTACAGCTGCGTGACCCGCGCGCCCAGGCCGTTGAAGATGGATGCGAATTCGCAGGCAATGTAGCCGCCGCCCACCACCAGCAGGCGCTGGGGGAAGGGCTCCAGGTCGAACACCTCGTTGGAGGTGATGACGTGCTCGCGCCCTTGAAAGTGCGGTACGTGCGGCGTACCGCCCGTGGCCACCAGGATGTGGCGGGCCTTGAGTGTCTGGTGCCCCGGCGAGCCGTCGGCGTTGAGTGTGGCCAGCCGCACGGTGTGCGCGTCCAGCAATTGCGCAAAGCCGTTCAGCACAGTCACGCCCGAGCCGCGCAGCAGGTTGGCATACACCCCGTTGAGGCGGCTGATCTCCTGGGTGCGCCGTGCTTTCAGCGTGGCCCAGTCCAACCGCGGGGCTTCGCCTTGCCAGCCGTAGCCATGAGACTCCTTGAAGGCTTCGGCGTAATGGGCGGCATAGCTGTACAGCTTTTTGGGAATGCAGCCCACGTTCACGCAGGTGCCACCCAGCCCGTCGGTGCCGAGTGCCTCCGCCAGCGCCACGCGCCCGCCTTTTTGCGCGGCCATCCGCGCGGCGCGCACGCCACCGCTGCCACCGCCAATCACAAAAAAGTCGAAGTCAAAAGGGTTCATGGTGTCTGTCGGTAGGGGGTTGAGTGCTTGGCCATGGCCGGGAGATGGTCGGATTTTCAGGGAATTCGGCCATGCGCGCGGTGTCCTTGGGCGATGAAGGGCGATCGCCACCTGGTTGGCCATCTGTATCTGTTCGTGACACGTCGCTTGGCGGTGTTTGCAGGCGCTTACATCTGCGCTGGCCAGGGTGGCGCATGTGCTGATAGCATCCAGCCACCGCTTCATCAGAAAAGGAGGATGTCATGCACATCGCATCAAACCGTTGGGCTCCGTTGGCACTGGCTTTGGCCGCCACATTGACGGTGGCTATGCCTTCGTGGGCTGCCAAACCCGATTGGGTGGAAGAGGGCGGCAAAGGCCAGGGCAAGCACAAAGACCAGGACAAAGGCGGGCGTGACCGTGATCGGGAGCGGGAGCGGGCCCATTCGTCGCCCCAGTCGGGGGAGGCCATTCAGCTGGGCGGGTCGTCGTTGAGCGTCAGCATCCAGTTCGGCGACAGCCAGCGTCGCGCGGTGCGCGACTATTACTCGCCCCGTGTGGCGGCCGGCAATTGCCCACCGGGACTCGCCAAGAAGAACAACGGTTGCCTGCCGCCCGGTCAGGCCAAGCAGTGGCGGCGCGGCGCGCCGTTGCCCGGTGGCGTGGTCATGTACCCCATCCCGCGCGATCTGGAAATCCGATTGGGGGTGCCCCCGGCCGGTCACAAGTACGTGCGCGTCGCGGCCGACATCCTGTTGATCGCGGTTGGCACCAGCATGGTGGTGGACGCCATCGAGGATCTGGCCGGGCTGTGAGCCCTGGCTGAGCGGGCCGGTCGCTGCGCCGGCCTTCTTTGGCTCAGGCGCTGCCTGCGGCGTCGTCCACCAGGTGTGGCAGCAAGCGGCGCAAATAGCGCCCGGTGTGGCTGCCCGGGTGCGCAGCCACCGTTTCCGGCGTGCCGCAGGCCACCACCGTGCCCCCACCCGAGCCGCCCTCGGGCCCCATGTCCACGATCCAGTCGGCGGTCTTGATCACGTCCAGGTTGTGTTCGATGACGACGATGGTGTTGCCCGCGTCGCGCAACTGGTGCAGCACCTTCAGCAGCAGTTCGATGTCGCCAAAGTGCAGGCCGGTGGTCGGCTCGTCCAGGATGTAGAGCGTGCGGCCGGTGTCGCGCTTGCTCAGTTCCTGCGCCAATTTCACGCGCTGCGCCTCGCCGCCCGACAGGGTGGTGGCGCTCTGGCCCAGGCGGATGTAGCTCAGCCCCACGTCCAGCAGCGTCTGCAGCTTGCGTTGCAGCGTGGGCACCGCGTTGAAGAAGGCGTGCGCCTGCTCCACCGTCAGATCCAGAATTTGCGCGATGTTCTTGCCCTTGTATTGCACCTCCAGCGTTTCGCGGTTGTAGCGCTGGCCCTGGCACACGTCGCACGGCACGTACACGTCGGGCAGGAAGTGCATCTCCACTTTCACCACGCCATCGCCCTGGCAGGCTTCGCAGCGGCCACCCGCCACGTTGAAGCTGAAGCGCCCCGGGCCGTAGCCGCGCTCGCGTGCCGTCGGCACCTCGGCCATCAGCTCGCGGATGCCGGTGAACAGCCCCGTGTAGGTGGCCGGGTTGCTGCGCGGCGTGCGCCCGATCGGGCTCTGGTCCACGTTGATCACCTTGTCAAAGTGCTCCAGCCCTTCGATGGTGTCGTGTGCCTCGGGCTCGTCGTGGCTGCGGTACAGGTGGTGCGACACGGCGCGGTACAGCGTGTCGTTGACCAGGGTCGATTTGCCCGAGCCGCTGACCCCCGTCACGCAGGTGAGCAGCCCCACGGGGAAGTCCACCGTCACCTGCTGCAGGCTGTGGCCGCGGGCGCCCACCACGCGCAGGGTTTGCAGACCGCTGGCGCTGGGGGCGGCCACCGCTTTTTTGGTGGGCCAGGCGCTCGCCTTGGCGCCTTTTTTGGCCGGTGCCACGGGCTCGGGCGCTTTCTCGGGCAGCCACGGCGTGCGGCGTGCGGGCACCGCAATCGTCTTGATGCCGCTGAGGTATTGCCCGGTCAGCGAGCCCGGTGTGGCCATCACCTCGGCGCAACTGCCTTGCGCCATCACCCGCCCGCCGTGCACGCCGGCCCCCGGGCCCATGTCGATCACGTGGTCCGCCGCGCGGATCATGTCCTCGTCGTGCTCCACCACCAGCACGCTGTTGCCCAGGTCGCGCAGGTGTTTCAGGGTGTCGATCAGCCGGTCGTTGTCGCGCTGGTGCAGGCCGATGCTGGGCTCGTCCAGCACGTACATCA
>CAZSZN010000177.1:0-6293 GCA_964610405.1 uncultured Macromonas sp.
GTGCTGGGGGGCAACCTGGAGAAGATGATCGCCGCCATCGAGACCGACGCCGCGTTGGACGAGGTGAGCAAGGCGCAGCAGATCGAGACCGCCCGCGCCCAGTGGCAGGCCGACCATGAAAAGGTGAAAGCGCTGGGTGGCTTGCGCATCATTGCCACCGAGCGCCACGAAAGCCGCCGCATTGACAACCAGTTGCGGGGTCGCGCCGGCCGCCAGGGCGACCCCGGCTCCAGCCGCTTCTACCTGAGCCTGGACGACCAGTTGATGCGCATTTTTGCGGGCGACCGGGTGCGCGCCATCATGGACCGCCTGAAGATGCCCGAGGGCGAGGCGATTGAGGCCGGTATCGTGACGCGCAGCATCGAAAGTGCGCAGCGCAAGGTGGAAGCGCGCAACTTCGACATCCGCAAGCAGTTGCTGGAGTACGACGACGTGTCGAACGACCAGCGCAAGGTCATCTACCAGCAGCGCAACGACATCATCGACGCGCAAGAGCTGGCCGCCCAGATCGCGGCGCTGCGCGAAGGCTGCATGACCGATGTGGTGCGCCAGTTTGTGCCGGTTGACAGCGTGGAAGAGCAGTGGGACCTGCCCGCCCTGGAGAAAGTGTTGGCCGAGGAATGGGGCCTGTCACTCCAACTGGCGCAGGCCGTGGAAGGCTCCAACGAGATCACCGACGACGAAATCGTGGCCCAAGTGGTGGCCGCCGCGAACGCTGCGTACGAGGCCAAGGTGACCCAGGTGGGTCGCGACAACTTCACCAGCTTTGAGCGCGTGGTGCTGCTGCAGAACATCGACAGCCACTGGCGCGACCACCTGAGCGCGCTGGACTACCTGCGCCAGGGCATTCACCTGCGCGGCTACGCCCAGAAGCAGCCCAAGCAGGAGTACAAGCGCGAGGCGTTCCAGCTGTTCGGCCAGTTGCTGGACATGGTGCGCAACGAGGTGACGCGCATTCTGATGAACGTGAAGGTGCAGTCGCCCGAACAGGTGAGCAGCGCCGCCGAGCAGATGGAAGCGCAGGCCGAGCACCTGAGCAACGTGACCTACACCGCGCCGACCGAAACCGGCGAGGCCGAAACCACCGCCGACCGTGGGCTGCTGGGGGGCGCCGCTGCCGAAGCGGCCGCGCTGCCGCGCGTGGGCCGCAACGACCCCTGCCCGTGCGGAAGCGGCAAGAAGTACAAGCAGTGCCATGGCAAGCTCTCCTGAGCGAGCCGCACTGCCCCTGTTGTTGAACATCCACCGGAGTCAGCCATGGCTGTGAACTGGACCGCCCCTGTGGCCGAAACCCTGTTGCCCGTGCCGGGCGTGTCGATCGGCGTGGCCGAAGCGGGCGTGCGCAAGGCCAACCGCAAGGACTTGACCGTGTTTTTGCTGGAGGAAGGCGCGGCCGTGGGCGGCGTGTTCACCCAGAACCGCTATTGTGCGGCGCCGGTGCAGGTGTGCCGCGAGCACCTCGCCGCAGGCCAGCCTGTGCGCGCCATGGTCATCAACACCGGCAACGCCAACGCCGGCACCGGCGCGCCTGGGTTGGCCAACGCCCGCGCCACTTGTGAGGCGCTGGCCCGGCACCTGAACGTGGCACCCGGCCAGATCCTGCCGTTTTCCACCGGCGTGATCATGGAGCCGTTGCCGGTGGAGCGCATCGTGGCCGGGCTGCCCGCCGCGCTGGCCGATGCCTGCGCCGAGAACTGGCTGAAGGCCGCCGAAGGCATCATGACCACCGACACCGTGGCCAAGGCCGCGAGCCGGCAGGTGCAGATCGGCGGGCAGACGGTGACCGTGACCGGCATTGCCAAGGGCGCCGGCATGATCCGCCCCAACATGGCGACCATGCTGGGCTTTGTGGCCACCGACGCGAACCTGGCGCCGGGCCTGCTGAATGCGCTGGCGAAGAAACTGGCCGACGTGTCCTTCAACCGGGTGACGGTGGACGGCGACACCTCCACCAACGATTCCTTTGTGGTGGTGGCCACGCGCCGTGCGACGCATGCCGAAATCACCGACCTGGGCAGCGCCGACGGCCAGGCCTTGCAGGCCGCGATGGCCGAAGTGGCGCAGACGTTGGCCCATGCCATCGTGCGCGACGGCGAGGGCGCCACCAAGTTCATTGCCGTGCGCGTGGAAGGTGGCCAGACCACCGACGAATGCCTGAAAGTGGCCTACGCGATTGCCCATTCGCCACTGGTGAAAACAGCCTTCTTTGCCAGCGACCCCAACCTGGGCCGTATTTTGGCTGCGGTGGGCTACGCCGGCATTGCCGACCTGGACCAGAACAAGATCGAGTTGCATCTGGACGACGTGCACGTGGTGACGCAGGGCGGCCGCCACCCCGCCTACCGCGAGGAAGACGGCGCCCGCGTGATGGCACAAACCGAAATCACCATTCGTGTGGGCTTGAACCGCGGTGCGGTGGCCGACACGGTGTGGACCTGCGATTTCAGCCACGACTACGTGACCATCAACGCCGATTACCGCTCCTGAGCGTGCGAAGCCGCCGATGAACGAAGCCTTTGAACGCCTGTTGCAACGTGCCGAATCGCTGATGGCGCGCTGGGAGTCGGTGCTGCCGCAGCCGCTGGGGGCGCCCGACTGGGCCGCTTCGGTGGCCTTTCGTTACCGCAAGCGCGGTGGGCACGGTGTGTTGGAGCCGGTGAAGCACGTGGCCACCCTGGCGCTGGCCGATCTGCAGGAAATCGACGACCAGAAAGACAAGATCCAGCGCAACACCGCCCATTTTGTGCAGGGCCTGCCGGCCAACAACGTGCTGCTGACCGGCGCGCGCGGCACCGGCAAAAGCTCGCTCATCAAAGCCTGCCTGAACGCCTACGCGGCCCAGGGCCTGCGTCTGATCGAGGTGGACAAGACCGACCTGGTGGATCTGCCCGACATCGTGGACGTGGTGGCCGACCGGTCCGAGAAGTTTGTCGTGTTTTGCGACGACTTGAGCTTCGAGGACGGCGAGCCCGGTTACAAGGCGCTCAAGTCCATCCTGGATGGTTCGGTGGCTGCAGCCACGCCCAATGTGCTGATCTACGCGACCAGCAACCGGCGCCACCTGCTGCCGGAGTACATGAAGGAAAACCTGTCGTACACCCACACCGCCGATGGCGAGGTGCACCCGGGCGAGGCGGTGGAAGAGAAGATTTCGCTCTCGGAGCGCTTTGGCCTGTGGGTGAGCTTTTACCCCTTCAGCCAGGACGAGTACCTGAGCGTGGCCTACCAGTGGCTGGGCCACCATGGCGTGCCCGAGGCGGAGTTCGAGCAGGCCCGGCCGCAGGCGCTGGTGTGGGCGCTGGAGCGTGGTTCGCGCAGCGGGCGCGTGGCCTACCAGTTTGCCCGCCATTACGCCGGCGAGCGGGCGAGCCTTGCTTCGGGCGGCTGAGGGCGTGGCATGACGGCGCCTGTCGCTTCCCCTGCCGTGTTGGTGGCCGATGGCGATCGGCCCCGCCAAGGAGGCGTTGACCGCCCCGTGACCGAAGTTGCGGTGGGCGTGCTCATTGATGCACAGGGTCGTTTTTTGCTGACCAGCCGGCCCCCCGGCAAGGTGTACGAAGGCGACTGGGAATTCCCGGGCGGCAAGGTGGAGCCGGGCGAAACCGTGGCCGAGGCCTTGCGGCGCGAGTTGCAGGAGGAAATTGGCGTGACGGTGGGCGTGGTGCATCCGTGGCGCGAGAAGCTGGTGGATTATCCCCACGCGCTGGTGCGCCTGAACTTCTGCCAGGTGTTCGACTGGACCGGCGATCTGCAGATGCACGAGGGCCAGCAATACGCTTGGCAGACCCTGCCCGTGGACGTGGCGCCGGTGCTGCCGGGCACGGTGCCGGTGCTGGAATGGCTGGCGGAGGAAAACGGGTCCCTGGCCTGATTCCGCCAGTCCCGCGCGGTGCCGTGGGAGCTGGTTTTCTGCCCTGCGGCGCTCAGTGTTTCCAGTCGGCGTCTGGGCCTGCGGGGTCCAGTGGTGGGCTGGTGGGCACGCGAAAGTCTTCGGCGGCCCATGCACCCATGTCGATCTGCTTGCAACGTTCGCTGCAGAATGGCCGGTAGCGGTTGCTGGGCGCGTACAGGCTGGGGCCGCCACAGCACGGGCAGGTGACCGTCTTGGGGGTAAACGTGGGGGCGTGGTCCGCAGACATGGCCTTGGGCAAGGTGAAGTGGCGCGTCAAGCGCACAAGGTCACTTCCAACTCGGCCTGTTGATCGGCCGCAAGCTGGAATTTGCCGTCCTCACTGCGCTGCAGCAGCCGCACCGAGAACAGCAGGCGGTTGCCGCTGATCTCGGGCACCAGGTTCAGCGCCGGGTCCACCCACAAGCGCAACAGCTGGAAGGTGCGCCCTTGGGGCAAATTCTGCTGGTACTGGCCGTTCACGGCCATCACCTTTTGGGGCACGCCCGATTCGCGCAGCAGGCCCATCAGCAACTGAATGGGACCGGACAGGCCCGCCAGCTCTTGGGCCCAACCGGCCAAGTCGCGTTGCCGCTGCTCAGCTGGGCGGTGTTGCCAGTCGTGGTAGGCCGGCAGGTCAAATTCGCAAGTGCCACCGGGGATGGAGATGCGGCTGCGGATGGCCATCAGCCATTCGTTGTCGGTGAGCGCGTGGCCGACCTTGCCGTTGTCGTCGTGCAGGGCGTTGAAGCAGACGTCGATGCGGGCGATGAACTGGTCCAGCGCAGCCTCGGAAATGGCGGGGTTGCCCCGGTAGCTGTTGTACTGCTGCTTCAGGCGGTCGAGGTCTTTGAGGATTTCGGACTTGAGGTCGGAGCGGGCGCCGACGTCCATGATCTCGAACAGCGTCTGGATGGCGAAGTGGTGGTCCAGCGGATGGCTGCGGCCCACCAGTTCGGTGAGGCGGCGGAACAGCTGCTCCAGACGGAGGAACGTGCGGATGCGTTCGTTGAAGGGGTATTCGTACAGAATCACCATTTCATCATAGCCCGAAATGGTGGCGCAATTCGCCGTAGGCGCGTGTAACGGCGCGTGACAGCTCGTCCAGCGTCACGGCGTCGTTGTCAATGACGGTGTCGGCCATGGCGAGGCGCTGCTCCCGGCTGGCCTGGGCGGCCAGCACCGCTGCGACCTGTTCGCGGGGCCAACCGTTGCGTTGCATGACGCGGCGCACCTGGGTTGCGGGCTGGCAGTCGACCACCCAGACGGTGTCGAGCCGCTCGCGCCAGCCGGGCGATTCCACCAGCAGGGGGATGTCGAACACCGCGCAGTCGGTGCTGGTGGCTTGGTATTGCCGCTCGATGTCGGCGCGCACGATGGGGTGGACGATGGCTTCGAGCGCCTGCCGCGCTTCAGGGTGGGCGAAGACGTGGGCGCGCATGCGGTCGCGGTCCAGCGCGCCGTCGGGGGTGATGAAGTCGGCACCGAAGTGGGCGCGCAGGGCGCCGATGGCCGAGCCCCCGGGGGCGGTGGCCGCGCGGGACACCGCGTCGGCGTCGATGACGGTGGCGCCGAGGTTGTGCAGCAGCGCAGCCACGGTGCTTTTGCCGCTGCCGATGCCGCCAGTGAGCCCCAGGCGCAGGGGCGGGCGTGGCGCTGGGTGCGCTGCGGTGGTGCCCGTCACGCGCCCAGCCCCAGCCACGCCAGCACCGTGTGCGGGCCGAACACCAGCGCAAACAGCCCGGCGAACGCCAGGAACGGCCCGAACGGGATGTAGCCGCCTTCGCGCAAGCCGCTGGAGAACTTCATGCCAATACCAATGACCGCACCAATGACCGAGGCCATGAGGATCATGGGCACCAGTGCCTGCCAGCCGAACCACGCGCCGAGCGCGGCGAACAGCTTGAAGTCGCCGTAGCCCATGCCTTCCTTCCCTGTCAGCAGTTTGAAGGCCCAGTAGACGCTCCACAGCGAGAGGTAACCACCCACGGCGCCCCACAAGGCATCGGTGAGAGACACGCCAGTCCAGCCTACTGCGGCCACGATCAACCCGGCCCAGACCAGGGGCAGGGTGATGTCGTCCGGCAGCAGCGTGGTGTCCCAATCGATGAAGGCGAGCGCGACGATGGCGGCCACGAAACCGAACCAGGCCAGCGTTGGCACGCTGGCGCCATGCTGGTGGGCCACCCAGCCAAACAGTGCGCCGGTGAGGATTTCGACCAGGGGGTACCGCAGGCCGATGGGGGCCTGACAGGCGTGGCAGCGTCCGCGCAGGGCCAGGTAACTGAGCACCGGCACGTTCTGGTACCAGGCAATGCCCGCGCCGCAGTGCGGACAGCGTGAGCGCGGGGTCAGCAGGTTCAGTAGGGGTTGCTCGGGGAGTGCCTGGCCCTGGAACTCGGCG
>CAZSZN010000178.1:0-6252 GCA_964610405.1 uncultured Macromonas sp.
TGAGCAACAACGCCATCGAGGTCTACATCCACCGCCTGCGCAAGAAGATCGAAAAAGGCCCGATCCGCATCGCCACCGTGCGCGGACTGGGGTACTGCCTTGAGAAAATCCCGGGCTGACGCCTCGCCGCTGGACACGCAACCGCCCGCCGACAGCGCCCCGCTGTCGTTCGGCCTGTTCCAGCGCGAGCAGCGCAGCCTGTTCGGCGAAATCCTGGACTGGATGCTGACGCCGCTGCTGCTGCTGTGGCCGCTGTCGCTGGTGCTGACCTGGTTCGTGGCGCAAGGCATTGCCAGCAAACCGTACGACCGCGCGCTGGAATTCAACCTGCAGGCGCTGATCCAGTTCGTCGCGGTGCGCGACAACGAAGCGCAATTCAACCTGACCGCGCAGGCCCGCGACCTGCTGCGCGCCGACGACACCGACCTCGTCTTCTACCAGGTGCGCGACCGCGATGGGCGGCTGGTCAGCGGCGACCCCGATTTCCCCTCACCCAACCCCGAACTCCAGACCTCGCCCGGCGAGGTGTACCTGCGCGACGACGTGGTGCGCGACGAAGACGTGCGGGTGGCCTACACCTGGATCGCGCGCGGCCTCAACCGCGACCACCTGGTGCTGATGCAAGTCGCCGAAACCCGGGGCAAGCGATCCAAACTGGCGACCGAGATCATCAAGGGCGTGATGGTGCCGCAGTTCATCATCCTGCCGCTGGCGGTGCTGCTGGTGTGGCTGGCGCTGGTGCGTGGCATCCGCCCGCTGAGCGACCTGGAGCAGCGCATCCGCGCCCGCCGCCCGGACGACCTGAGCCCGATCGACAACGAGCATGTGCCGCAGGAAGTGGCACCGCTGGTGTCGTCCATCAACGACCTGCTGGAACGCCTGAAAAGTTCGCTGAGCAACCAGAAACGCTTCCTGGCCGACGCCGCCCACCAGCTGAAAACCCCCCTGGCCGGCTTGCGCATGCAGGCCGAAATGGCGCAGAACGCAGCGGCCGCCGAAGACGTGCACCGGTCCTTGCAGCAAATCGCCAAATCCAGCGTGCGGGCCACCCACACGGTGAACCAGTTGCTGGCGCTGGCGCGGGCCGAAACCACCGGCCGCTCGCTGCCCACGAGCGTGGTCGATCTGCCGGCGCTGGTGCGCGAGGTGGTGGAAGATTCGGTGCCGCGCGCCATGGACAAGCGGCTGGACCTGGGCTACGAAGGCCCCGAAGCCGCGCCACCGAACTGCACGCTGCTGGGCAACCCCACCCTGCTGCGCGAACTGGTGCGCAACCTGGTGGACAACGCCATCAACTACACCCCGGCCGGCGGCATCGTGACCGCGCGGGTGCTGGTGGACCCGTTCAGCGGGGTGCAGGTGCTGCAGGTGGAAGACAACGGCCCCGGCATTCCTGAAAACGAACGCGAACTGGTGCTGGAGCCGTTTTACCGCGCGCTGGGCACCAACGTGGACGGCTCGGGCCTGGGGCTGGCCATCGTGCACGAAATCGCGCAGCAGCACGGCGCGGTGCTGGAAATGGAAGACACCCACCCCGGTCGCCCCCAAGGGCGGGGGCTGCGGGTGTCACTGCGCTTCGGACCCAGCCCCGATCAAGCGGCCGGCTTGTAAACGTTCAACTGCAGCCGTTCGCGCTCCACCACCCGCGCCACGGCGGGCAACGCCGCAAACGCCTGCGCCAGCGCCCAGGTGGTCGGCAGCGTGGTCGGGTCGATCCCGGCCAGGCCACCCCAGCGCAGGAAGGTCAAGGCATAGGCGTCAAGCACGCCAGGGCGCTCGCCGGTCAACCAGGGCGTGGTCTTGCGCACCACCATGGCCTCGATGTCTTGCAGCAGGCCGTGGTACTGGGTCACCGCGTGCGCCTTCACCGACGCCTGCGCCGCCTCATCGGGGGTGAACTTTTGCGGCATGAACACGTGGGTGAAGGTGGGGTGCACCGTGTTGTTCATCCACACAAAAGTCTCCAGGACGCGGGTGCGCGCCAGGCCGGCTTTGGGCAGCAGCCCCGCTTCGGGCAAGCGCTGGTCCAGGTGCAGCACGATGGCCACGATCTGGGTGATCACATCGTCACCCTCCACCAGCACCGGCACCTGGCCACGTGGGTTCATCGCCAGGTATTCGGGGGTGCGCTGTTCGCCCTTGTGCAGCTTCACCAGCACCGGCTCAAACGCCGCGCCCGACAACTCCAGCAAAGCATGGGGCACGAAAGAACAGGCGCCCGGTGCGTAAAACAGTTTCAAGCTCATTCAAGTGTCTCCTGGTCAAGGTTTCAAACCACGGGGCCGATGATATACAGTCGAAACGATGGTCCCGCGCCCCACGCCCTCCACCCACGCCGAACCACCCCTGGGCCTGACCGCCTGGCGCGAACGCCTGGCCGCCGTCGATTTGCCGCTGCTCAGCCCGCGGCCGGTGGTGCGGGAGCTGCTGTCGGACAACGTGTCGATGGCCACCCTGCTCGACGTGTTGCAGCGGGATTTGCCACTGGGCCTCGCCGTGTTGCTGGAAGGCCAGAAGCAGTTGCGCCGGGGTCAGATTGAAAGCCTGTCGCACGCGGCCGGCGCGCTGGGTCTGGAACGGATTCAGGCCTTGATCCGACGGCTGGCGAGCCGCCCCCTGGACCCCAACCAGCCCGGTCACCGCGAATACGCCGAAGCGATGGCCACCAGCCGGTTGGCCGCGCAATTGGCGGCCCACTTTGCCCCCAACGACACGCCCGACCAACGGCAGCGCAAGATGTGGGAGATGCAGGTGCAAATGATGGCCGAGTGGCGCCTGCCGCTGGCGGCCCCCTCGCTGGCGCAAGCCATGGCCCAGCGCATCACCGCTGGCGAGCGCCCGGCGCAGGTGGAACAGGCACTGCTGGGCTGCCAGATGCACACACTCAACGCCGCGATGGCGCTGGACGCCGGCCTGCTGGAGGCCGACGACCCGCGCGCCACCCAGCCGTTGGACCTGCACCGGCTGGGCCAGGCCGCCCGCCTGGCGTGGACCCACGCCGGCCCGCCACCAATGCCCCCTGAACTGGAACGCTGGCGACTCCAACCGGCCACCCTGCCCGCCTTGCTGCACCTGCTGGCGCAGGAGGCCATGCGCAGCTGGCACAGCCCCCGGACCCGCTTGCTGCAAAACGCCTTGTCGGCCCACCGGCAATGGCCACTGAACGATGTGGTGGCCGCCACCCGGCACGCCGCCGTCGCCGCCAGCCGCGACCTGCTCACCCGTGGCGTGCTGGTACCACCTGCCGCCCGCTTGCTGTGGGCGCCAGCGCGGCGCCCGAAGCGTTCAACGACGCTGCCAACCCACTCCATCGAACGCGGCAGCCCAGCCCGGCAACTGATCGACCATTTCGTGGACGATTGCGCCCATGGGCGCCACGCCAGCCTGGGCGCGTTCTTTCAGGCGTTTCAGCGCACCCTGGCCGAGGGGCTGGACTTGCAACGCTTCGCGTTGTTCCTCAAAACCTCGCAAGCAGAGCAACTGGTCTGCTTCATGGCGCGTGGCTTTGGCCCGGCGGTGGTGCCGCGCGAGTACGTCGTCACCCTGGCCGACGGCAACCTGCTGGCCAAGGTGTTTGGCCAACCGCACGGCTTCCTGTGGGGCCAGGGCGAGCGTTTGCCCGGCTTGCGGCAACGCCTGCCCACCAGCCTGCGGGCCGAACTGCTCGCGGGCGGTGCCATCTGGGGTGCGGTGCAGGTGCACGACCGGTCGGTCGGCGTGCTCTGGGCCGACGCGGGCCCCAGCGCCACCCCGCTGGACGACACGCAATACACCGGCTTCAAGCTGGTGTGCCGCCATTTCGGCGACGCGCTGACGCGCCTGATGAAGCAACAACAGGCCCAGCAGCGCGCCACCGCGCCATCAAGCGGCGGATGAACCGGTCTTGCGGGCAGCGGCCTTTTTGGCGGGCGCTTTCTTCGCGGCGGTTTTCGCGGTCTTGGCCGGTGCTTTGGCGGCCGCCGTCTTGCGCGGCGGGTATTTGCTCTCGCGCGGTTCGAACTCGAACCCCACCTTGCCCGCGCCCGGGTCCCACGCCAGGAAGGCCTTGAAGGCACGGCGCGTCTTGTTGGAGACGAACTTGTCGAGCAGATCGGTCTTGCCGGTGCTCAACAGCTTTTGCATCTGCTCCGGCGCAATCTCTTGCTGCAGGATGGTGGTGCCGCTCTTGAAATCGCAGCTGGGTGTGGGCTGGGCCGCGGTGGGCACGGCCTTGCTGCACACGTAGTTGCTGCCATGCACGTGCACCGGGCTGCCGCACTTGGGGCAGGGGCCCAGCGCCTCGGCGGTGCTGAAATCGACCAGCTCGCCAGTGTCTTCGTCGGCCTTGTCGTCGCCAAAGTCGAATTCCAGCTTCCAGTTCTGGTCCTCGTCGCTGAACTTGAGCGCCAGTTCGGCCACGAAAGGCCAGCCGGCCTTGGAGCGGAAACCCTCCAGCGGGCCGATCCGACGGTCGCGCAAAAACGCCTCGGCCTCGTCGATCTCAAAGGTGCGTCCGCCGGGCGATTTGCCGAACGAGAAGCCGCAACCATCGCTCTTGCCGTCGGCGCCGGTGCAGGCATAGCGGCGGTAGTTTTCCTTCACCACCCCGCCGCAATTCGGGCAGGGCGTGTGCAGGGTGGCGTAGTTGCCGGGCACCGTGTCGCGGTCGTACTCCTTGGCCTTTTTGACGATGTGCTCGGTCATCGCCGCGATCTCGCGCATGAAGGCTTCGCGGCTCAACTGGCCACGCTCCATCAGCGACAGCTTGTGCTCCCACTCGCCGGTCAGCTCGGGCTTGGAGAGTTCTTCCACCCCCAGGCCGCGCAGCAGCGTCATGAGCTGGAACGCCTTGGCGGTGGGGATCAGTTCGCGCCCCTCGCGCAGCATGTACTTTTCGGTCAGCAGGCCTTCGATGATGGCCGCGCGCGTGGCCGGCGTGCCCAGGCCCTTGTCGGCCATGGCGCTGCGCAGCTCCTCGTCGTCCACCATCTTGCCAGCGCCTTCCATGGCGCCCAGCAGTGTGGCTTCGCTGTAGCGCGCCGGCGGGCGGGTTTTCAGGCCTTTGGCGGTGGCTTCGTCGGTGTGCACGGTTTCGCCCGGCTGCACCGGTACCAGGTTCTGGCCCTTGTCGCCGTCCTTGGCGTCTTCCACGTCGGCGGCGGCTTCTTTGCCGTAGACCGCCATCCAGCCGGGCTTGACCAGCACCTTGCCCTCGGTCTTGAAGTGGTGCGTGATCCCTGCGGCAGCCACCTTCGTGATGCGGGTGGTGACCAGGAACTCGGCCGCCGGGTAGAACACCGCGATGAAGCGACGCACCACCAGGTCGTACAGCTTCTGCTCGGCCTCGCTCAGGCCGCTGGGCGCTTGCAGCGTGGGGATGATGGCGAAGTGATCGCTCACCTTGCTGTTGTCGAACACCCGCTTGGTGGGCTTGATGTAGCCGTTGTTCAGCGCCACCAGCGCGTGCGGCGCCAGGTGGTTCAGCGGGCTGTCGGCCAGCATCTCGAAAGTCTGCTTGACGGTGCTCAGGTAGTCCTCGGGCAGGGCGCGGCTGTCGGTCCGCGGGTAGGTCAGGGCCTTGTGCTTTTCGTACAGGCTCTGCGCCAGCGCCAACGTGGTTTTGGCCGAAAAGCCGAAGCGACCGTTGGCCTCGCGCTGCAGGCTGGTCAAGTCGTACAGCAGGCCACTGGCCTGGGTGGTGGGCTTGGACTCTTCCGTCACTGTGCCAGGCTGGCCGCGCACCGCCTGGGCCACCGCCTGCGCGTCGCGCTCGCTCCACAGGCGGTCGGCCTTCAGCTCGGCGTCGGCGCCATCACCCGTCGGCTTTTTGAACGCCGGATCGAACCACTTGCCCGGGTATTGCCCCGCCTGGGCGCCGAACGACGCGTGGATTTCCCAGTAGTCGCGGCTCTTGAAGGCGCGGATTTTTTCCTCGCGCTCCACCACCACCGCCAGCGTGGGCGTCTGCACCCGGCCCACGGTGGTCAGGAAGAAGCCGCCGTCGCGGCTGTTGAAGGCCGTCATGGCGCGGGTGCCGTTGATGCCCACCAGCCAGTCGGCCTCGGAGCGGCTGCGCGCGGCGTCGGCCAGAGGGCGCATCTGCTCGTCGCTGCGCAACTGGTCGAAGCCGTCGCGGATGGCCTGCGGCGTCATCGACTGCAGCCACAACCGCTGCACCGGCTTGTTCAGCGGCTTGGCGCCGCCCGCGTACTGCTCGATCAGGCGGAAGATCAGCTCGCCCTCGCGCCCCGCGTCGCAGGCGTTCACCAGCGC
>CAZSZN010000179.1:0-6084 GCA_964610405.1 uncultured Macromonas sp.
GGGGGCTGATGGAGTTCGTGGAGATGTTCAAGGCGCCGATCAAGGTGCTGCACCCGTTGTTGACTGCCACGCAGGAGGGCAACTACAAGGGCACCGAGGGCTTTGGCGCCATTCCCTTCGACGGCACGATTTTGGCCCACTCCAACGAGGCGGAGTGGCAGACCTTCAAGAACAACCGCAACAACGAAGCCTTCATCGACCGCATCTACATCGTCAAGGTGCCGTACTGCCTGCGCCTGTCGGACGAGGTGCGCATCTACGACAAGCTGATCCGCAATTCGTCGCTGGCCAACGCACCGTGTGCGCCCGACACGCTGCGCATGATGGCCGAGTTCGCGGTGCTGTCGCGCCTGAAAGAGCCCGAGAACTCGTCCATTTTTTCGAAGATGCGGGTGTACGACGGCGAAAACCTGAAAGACACCGACCCCAAGGCCAAGAGCTACCAGGAGTACCGCGACTTTGCCGGGGTGGACGAGGGCATGACCGGCCTGTCCACGCGTTTCGCGTTCAAGATTTTGTCCAAGGTGTTCAACTTCGACCACCGGGAGCTGGCCGCCAACCCGGTGCACCTGATGTACGTGCTGGAGCAGCAGATCGAGCAGGCGCAGTTCCCGCCCGAGGTGGAAGAGGTCTACCGCCGCTTCATCAAGGAATACCTGGCGCCGCGCTACGCCGAATTCATCGGCAAGGAAATCCAGACCGCCTACCTGGAGAGCTATTCCGAGTACGGCCAGAACATCTTCGACCGCTACGTCACCTACGCCGACTTCTGGATCCAGGACCAGGAGTTCCGCGACCCCAACACCGGCGAGATGCTGGACCGCTCGGCCCTGAACGACGAGTTGGAGAAGATCGAAAAGCCGGCGGGCATTTCCAACCCGAAGGACTTCCGCAACGAGGTGGTCAACTTCGTGTTGCGCGCCCGCGCCAAGCACGACGGCCGCAACCCCGCCTGGACCAGCTACGAAAAACTGCGCGCGGTGATCGAGAAAAAGATGTTCTCCACCACCGAGGACTTGCTGCCAGTCATTTCTTTCAACGCCAAAGGCAGCGCCGACGAGCAGAAGAAACACCAGGACTTCGTCAACCGCATGGTGGCCAAGGGCTACACCGAGAGCCAGGTGCGCTTGCTGGCCGAATGGTATTTGCGGGTGCGCAAGTCGTCCTGAGCGTGCCCCGGGGCAGGGGCGCACAACCTTGGTGGGAGCAGGTTCATGAGCCAGATGGTGCACATCGTCGATCGGCGCAACGATGCTCGCAACAAGAGCACCGTGAACCGCCAGCGTTTTCTGCGCCGCTTCAAGGGGCAGATCCGCGACGCCGTGCGCCAAGCCATTGGGCGGCGCCATGTGCGCGACATCGATGCCGGCGAGGAGGTGCGCATCACCGGCAAGGACATTTCGGAGCCCCAGTTCCGCCATGGGCGTGCGGGGGTGTGGCGGCGCGTCAATGCCGGCAACGACCGCTTCGTGGTGGGCGACGAGCTGGACCGGCCCAGTGGCTCGTCCGGCCGGGGTGGTGGGCAGGCCAGCCAGGACGGCGAAAGCCTGGACGACTTCGTCTTCACCCTGACGCGCGAGGAGTTCCTCGACATCTTCTTCGACGACCTGGCCCTGCCCAACCTGGTCAAGACCCAGCTCGCGCAGATCAAGGAATACCAGAGCCGCCGCGCCGGCTACACCCAGACCGGCACGCCCGCCAACATCAGCATCCGGCGCAGCCTGCGCGGCGCGGCAGGTAGGCGTATTGCCCACGGCACGCCGCTGCGCCAGCGCCTGGCAGCCTTGCAGCGCGAATGGGAGCAGGTGGTGGCCGAGCGTGGCGAGGACGACCCGCGTGCGCTGGAGTTGCAGGACGACATGGATCGCCTGCGTGCCCGGCTGGAGGCCATCCCGTTCATCGATGAATTCGACCTGCGCTACACCCACCGTGTGCGCGTGCCGCAACCCTCCACCCAGGCGGTGATGTTCTGCCTGATGGACGTGTCGGGCTCGATGGACGAGGAGCGCAAGCAGGTGGCCAAGCGCTTTTTCATGCTGCTCTACCTGTTCTTGCGCCGCAGCTACGAGCGCATCGAGCTGGTGTTCGTGCGCCACCACACCCAGGCCGCCGAGGTGGACGAGGACGAGTTCTTCCATTCCCGCGAATCGGGCGGCACCGTGGTGTCCAGTGCGCTGGCGTTGACGCTTCAGATCGTGCGCGAGCGCTTCGGCAGCCAGGCGTGGAACGTGTACGTGGCCCAGGCCTCGGACGGGGACAACTGGAACGACGACTCCCCGCTGTGCCGCACGCTGCTCGACGAATCGCTGCTGCCGCTGTGCCAGTACTACGCCTACATCGAAATTGCCGACGACCAGCCGCGCAACCTGTGGGCGGAGTACGCCAAGCTGCTGCCCGAGCACGAAGGCCGCTTTGCCATGCAACGCATCACCGAGCCGGCCGACATCTTCCCGGTGTTCCGCAGCCTGTTCAAGAAACGGCTGGCCTGACGGCCGGAGACTGCCATGAGCCCCCGCACGCCGCCCCGCCACCGAGCAACGCCACTGCCCCAGGGCTCGGAGTGGACCTTCGAAGCCTTGCGGCAATACGACGCGGCGCTGGAGCGGCTGGCGCACCGGCACCAACTGGACCTGTACCCGCACCAGATCGAGATCATCACCGCCGAGCAGATGCTCGACGCCTACGCCTCCATCGGCATGCCGGTGCTGTACCACCACTGGTCCTTCGGCAAGCACTACCTGGCGCAGGCCAAGCAGTACCAGCGCGGGCAGATGGGGCTGGCCTACGAGATCGTCATCAACTCCAACCCCTGCATCGCCTACCTGATGGAGGAAAACACCCTGACCATGCAGGCGTTGGTGATCGCGCACGCTGCCTACGGCCACAACGCCTTCTTCAAGGGCAACCACCTGTTCCGGGCCTGGACGTCGGCCGACGCCATCATCGATTACCTGGTGTTCGCGCGCAACTTCATTGCCGATTGCGAGGAGCGCCACGGGGTGGCGGCGGTGGAGGCTTTGCTCGACGCCTGCCACGCGCTGATGAACGTGGGCGTGGACCGCTACCGGCACCCGGCCAAGCTGTCGCTGGACAAGGAGCGCCTGCGCCAGCGCGAACGCGAGGCGTATTTGCAGCAGCAGGTGAACGAACTGTGGCGCACGCTGCCCCAGGCGCCGGGCAAGGAGGCGGTGGCCCAGCCCCAGCGCTTCCCGGAGGAGCCCGAGGAAAACCTGCTCTACTTCATCGAAAAGCACGCCCCCTTGCTGGAGCCCTGGCAGCGCGAGGTGGTGCGCATCGTGCGCAAGGTGGCGCAGTACTTCTACCCGCAGCGCCAGACGCAGGTGATGAACGAGGGCTGGGCCACCTGGTGGCACCACCACCTGCTGCACGGCCTGTACGAAGAGGGGCTGGTGGGCGACGGCTTCATGATGGAGGTGCTGCACATGCACACCAACGTGGTGGCGCAGCGCCCGTTCCACCACACCCACTACGACGGGCTCAACCCCTACGCGCTGGGTTTCGCCCTGTGGCGCGACATCCGCCGCATCTGCGAAAGCCCCACCGATGAGGACCGCGAATGGTTTCCCGACCTGGCGGGCAGCGACTGGCTGGAGAGCTTTGACTTTGCGATGCGGAACTTCAAGGACGAAAGCTTCATCGCACAGTACCTGTCGCCCAAGGTGATGCGCGATTTCCGCCTGTTCGCGGCCGTGGACGACGACAGCCAGTCGCGCGTGCGCATCGAGGCCATCCACAACGAAGGGGGCTACCGGCGTTTGCGCACCCTGTTGTCGCAGCAGTACGATCTGGGTGTGCGCGAGCCCGACATCCAGGTCTGGAATGTGGACACGCGCGGTAACCGCACGTTGACCCTGCGCTACCAGATGCTGGACCGCCACCCGCTGGCCGAGAGCGCTGATGCGGTGTTGCGGCAGGTGGCAGTGCTGTGGGGGTTCCCGGTGCGCATGGAAACGGTGGACAGCGCTGGGCGTGTGCAACAGGTGCGCGAGAGCACGCCCAAACCGCATTGAGGCCAAAGTGCCGGAGGAGTTCGATCGATGTTTCGCAAACGTCCCGTCCACATCGGGTTGTCAGCCCGCATCTTCCACCCCGAAACCGGGGCCACGGGCCTGAAAACCAAAACCCTGCAGGTGCTGGAGCAGTCGGTGGCGCAGTGGGCCGCCTCGCGCGAAACGCTGGTGTTGATGGTGCCCTCGGTGCTGCAAGACGGGGCGTTGATGCGCAGCAGCATCCGCATCCGGGACTACGCGGAATACCTGGATGGCCTGATTCTGCAGGGCGGCGCCGATGTGAGTCCCAAGGCCTACGGCGAAGAACCGCTGAAGCCCGAGTGGAGCGGCGACCCGGTGCGCGACGCGTACGAGCTGGAGTTGGTGCACGAATTCATGGAAGCGGGTAAGCCCATCCTGGGCATTTGCCGGGGCATGCAGCTCATCAATGTGGCGCTGGGCGGCAGCTTGTTTCAGGATTTGCCGACCCAGTGCCCCGAGGCGCCGGGTCACGAAACGCCAGACTACGACCGCAACGCGCACGAGGTGACGTTCACCCCCGGTGGCATGTTCGCCAAGTGGTTCGGCGGGGCGCCGGGCGGGCGAGTGGCGTCCATCCACCACCAGGCGGTCCACCGTCTGGGCAAGGATGTGGTGGTCGAGGCCACCGCGCCAGACGGCGTGGTGGAGGCGATCCGCTGGACCGGACGCAGCTTTGTGTGCGGCGTGCAGTGGCACCCGGAGTTCCACCACCTGAACAGCGACATGCTGGATTGTCACCCCTTGCTGGAAGCCTTTTTGGCGGCGGCCCGGTAAAATACCGCCTTTCCCCAAGGAGCGCTGCAGCGGCGCGGTGCCCGAACGCACCGGTCGTCAGGCTTGGGGCTGTGTCCGTTTCAACCGCGCTCACCTGATGTCTGCCTGTGCAGGTGAGTGCCGCGCCCATGAATACCTCCCATCCCGTTCCTCCCATGCTCTTGTCCGGCCTGGAGCTGCTGGTCATTGACGAGAACAGCCTGTTCGTCAACATCGGCGAGCGCACCAACGTCACCGGCTCCAAGGCGTTCGCCCGCATGATCTTGAACGGCCAGTACGAGGAAGCCCTGGCCGTGGCGCGCCAGCAGGTGGAAAACGGCGCGCAGGTGGTGGACGTGAACATGGACGAGGCCATGCTGGACAGCCAGGCCGCCATGGTGCGCTTCCTCAACCTCATGGCGTCCGAGCCCGACATCGCCCGCGTGCCGGTGATGATCGATTCCTCCAAGTGGAGTGTGATCGAGGCTGGCCTGAAGTGCGTGCAGGGCAAGAGCGTGGTCAACTCCATCTCCATGAAAGAGGGGGTGGAGGAGTTCAAACGCCAGGCCAAATTGATCAAGCGCTACGGCGCCGCCACCGTGGTGATGGCCTTTGACGAGCAGGGCCAGGCCGACACCTACCAGCGCAAGATCGAAATCTGCGAGCGGGCTTACCGCATCCTGGTGGACGAGGTGGGTTTCCCGTGCGAAGACATCATCTTCGACCCCAACATCTTCGCCATTGCCACCGGCATTGAGGAGCACAACAACTACGCGGTGGACTTCATCGAGGCCACGCGCTGGATCAAAGAAAACCTGCCGGGCGCCAAGGTCAGCGGCGGCGTGTCCAACGTGTCGTTCAGCTTCCGGGGCAACGAGCCGGTGCGCGAGGCCATCCACACCGTGTTCCTGTACCACGCCATCCAGGCCGGGATGGACATGGGCATCGTCAACGCCGGCATGGTGGGCGTGTACGACGACCTGAACCCGGTGCTGCGCGAGCGGGTGGAGGACGTGGTGCTGAACCGCCGCGCCGACTCGACCGAACGCCTGCTGGACATCGCCGAAACCGTGAAAGGCGCGGCCAAGGACGATTCCGCCAAGTACGCCTGGCGCGCGCTGCCGGTGCGCGAGCGCCTGAAACACGCGCTGGTGCACGGCCAGAACGAGTTCATCACCGAAGACACCGAAGAAATGTGGCAGGCCTTGCGTGCCGACGGCGGCCGCCCGCTGCACGTGATCGAAGGCCCGCTGATGGACGGCATGAACGTGGTGGGCGA
>CAZSZN010000180.1:0-6054 GCA_964610405.1 uncultured Macromonas sp.
CCCAGAACACCTGGTTCTTCTGGTTGAGCAGAATGATGCCGACATTGGGCCTGAACCCATCTCTGTCAAGCATAATCAACCCCAAATTCTTAAACTGTCTCGATTATGCATCGCAGCGGTGCGTGTGGATAGCGTTGATGGGGTAATTCCCCAAGCTGTTGGCCACCCGCCGTGATGCCAGGTCGCCTCGCCCGATGAAAGCCTCCCAGTTCTTCATTTCCACCCTCAAAGAAGCCCCGGCCGACGCCGAAGTGGTCAGCCACCAACTCATGACCCGCGCGGGCATGATCAAGAAACTGGGCGCTGGCATTTACACCTACATGCCCATGGGTTTGCGGGTGATCCAGAAGGTGGAAGCCATCATCCGTGAGGAGATGAACGCCGCCGGTGCGGTGGAGCTGACCATGCCCGTGGTGCAGCCCGCCGAGCTGTGGCAGGAAACCGGCCGCTTTGACAAGATGGGCCCCGAGATGCTGCGCATCCAGGACCGTCACGAGCGCGACTTCGTGCTGCAGCCCACCAGCGAAGAGGTGGTGACCGACATCGCGCGTCAGGAACTGCGCAGCTACAAACAGCTGCCCAAGAACTTCTACCAGATCCAGACCAAGTTCCGCGACGAACGCCGCCCACGTTTTGGCTTGATGCGTGGCCGCGAGTTCATCATGAAGGACGCCTACAGCTTCGACCGCAGCGCAGAGACCGCACAGGCCAGCTACCAGGTGATGGCCGCCGCCTACCGCCGGATTTTCGACCGCTTTGGTTTGACCTACCGCGCCGTGGCCGCCGACAGCGGCGCCATCGGTGGCGACTTGAGCGAGGAATTCCAGGTGATCGCCGCCACCGGCGAGGACGCCATCGTTTACTGCCCGCACAGCGAGTACGCGGCCAACATCGAAAAGGCCGAAGCCCTGGCGCCCCAAGGCCCTCGGCCGGCGCCCACCATGGCGCTGACCAAGACGTTCACGCCGGGCAAAAGCACGTGTGCCGCCGTGGCGGAGTTCCTGGGCACGTCGCTCACCAGCAACCTGAAATCGCTGGTGCTGGCCACCGACGAGATCAACGAGAGCGACGAGATCGTCAAATCGACCGTCTGGCTGTTGTTGCTGCGCGCCGATCACGAGATGAACGAGGTCAAGGTCGGCAAGCTGCCGGGGCTGGACCTGGGGTTCCGCTTCGCCACCGAGGCCGAAATCCTGGACCACTTTGGTTGCAAACCGGGCTACCTGGGCCCGATCGGGCTCAAGAAGCCCGTCAACATCGTGGCCGACCGCGAAGTGACGGCTCTGGCGGACTGGACCTGCGGCGCCAACGAAGCCGATTACCACTACACCGGCGCCAACTGGGGCCGCGACCTGCCCGAGCCCGACCTGGTGGCCGACATCCGCAACGTGGTGGCGGGCGACCTGTCGCCCGACGGTCAGGGCGTGCTGGCGATCGAGCGCGGCATCGAGGTGGGCCATGTGTTCTACCTGGGCACCAAGTACAGCCGCGCCATGAACGCCACCTTCCTGGACGAAGACGGCAAACCCAAGCCGTTCGAGATGGGCTGCTACGGTATTGGCGTGACGCGCCTGCCGGCGGCGGCCATTGAGCAGAACCACGACGAGCGCGGCATCATCTGGCCCGACGCGATCGCCCCGTTCACGGTGGTGATCTGTCCCATCGGCATGGACCGCAGCGAGGCGGTGAAGGCCGCTGCCGAGCAGTTGCACGATCAACTGGCCGCGTTGGGCGTGGACGTGCTGCTGGACGACCGGGGTGAGCGTCCCGGCGCCATGTTCGCCGACTGGGAGTTGATCGGCGTGCCGCACCGTGTCACCATCGGCGACAAGGGTTTGAAGGAAGGCCTGGTGGAGTACCAGCACCGCCGCGACACCGCCGCCACCAAGGTGGCGGTGGCCGAGGTGCTGGACCTGTTGAAAGGTCGGCTCGGCCGCTGAGCTTTTCGGGACCAGGGCCCGTGGCCCCCACACGTTTGCTCGCATGAATCGCGCACCATTGTCGCCACCCCCCACGCGCAGGGATTGCCTGGCGTGGGCGGGTGGGGCTGCGCTGTGGGGCGTGCTGCCCGCTGTCAGCGGGCCCGCTTGGGCGGGTCAGTTGGAGGAGCCGTTGGCCGACTCGGTGCGCTTGGCGCTGCGGGCCGCGGTGGAGTTTTCCGGGCCGCCCGAACCTGAGTTCGTCAGCACTGAAGCGCGCCTGTCGTACCTGCGTTGGCTGGGCGATCACAGCCCCAAGTTGCAGCGCCGCAAGCCGGAGTTGCGCGAGCGGGTCGAGTTCTTGCAAACCGTCTGGTACGAAACCAAGCGCGCGGGGCTGGACACTTCGCTGGTGCTGGGGCTGATCCAGGTGGAAAGTGCATTTCGCAAATTTGCCATTTCGCGCGTGGGCGCTCGGGGTTACATGCAGATCATGCCGTTCTGGGCCCGCCTGATCGGCGATGGCGACGTGGGCAAGTTGTTCCACCTGCAGACCAACGTCCGCTTCGGCTGCGTCATCCTGCGCCATTACCTGGACCGTGAAAAGGGCGACTTGTTCCTGGCGCTGGGCCGCTACAACGGCAGCCGGGGCAAGCCCCAGTACCCCAACGCCGTGTTCGCCGCCCAAAAACAGTGGTTGATCGCGTGAAAGCGGGGCGTGTGCTGGTGTCCGCGTCCCGGATCACGGTGACGTTGTTGTTGCTGCTGCTCGGTGGGGTGGCGGTCTTCCTGTACGACGAAGTGACGCACTCGCGGGTGCAGGCGGCCGAACTCCACCGGTGGGCCGACCGTTTGCGCCACGAGCTGGCTCCCGGCCCGAGCGACCGCATCCAGTTCCCGGCGCATGGGCCGTTTGACGAGCGCATGGGCTACACCCGCATTCCCACCTTCACCCAACGCCTGGCGGAGCGGGGGTTTGAGGTGGCGCAACAGAGCCGCCACAGCGACGCGCTGCTGCACTACCAACAGCGCGGCCTGTTCGCCCCCTATGCCGAAAAGGCCCAGGCGGGCCTGACCGTGCTGGATTGCCGGCGAGAGCCCATCTACGCCTTCCGTTACCCCTACCGTCAGTTCGAGTCGTTTGATCAGGTGCCGCCGGTGCTGGTGCAGGCCTTGCTGTTCATCGAGAACCGCGATCTGTTGGCCGAGGACCGGCCGCAGATGAACCCGGCTGTCGATTGGGTGCGCTTCACCCGGGCCGTGCTGGGTCAGTTGGGCAGCAAGATCAACCCCGACATGGACACGCCCGGCGGCAGCACTCTGGCGACCCAGATTGAAAAATACCGGCATTCGCCGGACGGCATCACCCACGACGCGCGCGAAAAACTGCGCCAGATGGTGTCGGCCGCCGTGCGTGCTTACCAGGAGGGCGAAACCACTTTGCCGGTGCGCCGCCAGTTGGTGCTCGACTACATGAACACGGTGCCCTTGTCGGCCGCGCCGCGCCATGGTGAGGTGCATGGTCTGGGCGACGGGTTGTGGGTCTGGTTTGGCACCGACCCCGAGCGTGTTCGCCAGTTGCTTTCGCCCGAGGCGCACCCGGACAACGCGGACCACGCCGATTTGCCCGAACGGGCGCAGGTGCTGCGTCAGGCGGTGGCGTTGATGATCGCGCACCGCCGCCCGTCGTGGTACCTGGCGCAGGGACGGGACGACCTCAATCAAAGCACCGATGCCCACCTGCGGGTGTTGGCGGCCGAGGGGATCATCGACACTGCGTTGCGTGACGAGGCCTTGCGCCGGCCCTTGGTGTTCCGCGACATGGTGCGCAACCCCCCGCTGTTGCCGGTGCAAGCCGGCAAGGGCACCACGGCGGTGCGCAACCGGTTGGCCGGTTTGCTCGACACCTCCTTGTACAGCCTGGACCGACTGGACGCCGACCTCCACGCCACCCTGAACGGTCCGTTGCAGGCCTCGGTCACCGATTTCTTGGGGCAATTGACCGACCCCGCTTTTGTGCGTCAACACGGTCTGCTGGGCGAACGCCTGCTCAAGCCCGCCAACTTTGCCGAGGTGCGCTACAGCTTCACCCTGTGGGAAAGCACGCCCGAGGGCAACAAGGTCCGGGTTCAGACCGACACCACCAACCAGCCGCTGGACATCAACGAAGGCAGCAAGCTGGAGCTGGGCTCCACCGCCAAACTGAGGGTGCTGACCACCTACCTGGAGCTGGTGGCCGAATTGCACGAGCGCTTGGCCCCGTTGACGCCCGAACAGTTGCGCGCCACCGAGGTGGACCGCCTCGACAGCCTGACCCGCTGGGCGGTGGAGCACCTGTTGCAGGCCAGCGCCCGTGGGCTGGACGCCATGTTGCAAGCTGCGCTGGAGCGCCGTTTTTCTGCCAGCCCCGCCGAGAATTTTTTCACCGGCGGCGGCCTGCACACCTTTGGCAATTTCAACCGCGACGACGATGCGCGCAACCCCACCTTGCGCGAGGCGATGCAGGCGTCCATCAACCTGCCGTTCGTGCGCTTGATGCGCGAACTGGTGCGCCACGCCATGGTGCAGGTGCCGGGCAGCAGTGCACGCCTGTTGCAGGACGCCGCCGACCCCCGCCGCAGCGAGTACCTGGCGCGCTTTGCCGACCGCGAGGGGCAAACCTTTGTGCGCCGCTTCTGGCGCAAGACCGAGGGGCAGAGCGCAGAGGATTTGCGCGCGATGCTGCTGGATGGCTTGGGCCCATCGCCGGATCGGCTGGCCGCCGTGTTCCGCTATCTGGAGCCCGACGCTTCGCCCCAGGCGCTGGCGGTGTTTTTGAGCGACCGCCTGGGCGAACGCGCACCCACCGGCGACCGGGTGCTGCAACTGCACCAGCGTTACGCCCCCGACGCGTTCGACCTGCCGGACCGGGGCTTTGTCGCGCGGCTGCACCCGTTGGAGTTGTGGGTGGTGACCTACCGCCTGCGCCATCCGGGCGCCAGCCTGGCCGATGCGATGGCCGCCAGCGTGGGTGAGCGGCAGGCGGTGTACCGCTGGCTGTTCCAGACCCGCGCCAAAAACGCGCAGGACAGCCGCATCCAGACCATGCTGGAGGTGGAAGCCTTCAGTGAAATCCACCGCCGCTGGGTGCGCCACGGCTACCCCTTCGGGCAATTGGTGCCTTCGCTGGCCACCGCTTTGGGCAGTTCCGGGGACCGACCGGCCGCGTTGGTCGAACTCATGGGCATCATCGTGAACGACGGGGTGCGGTTGCCGTCACGTCGCATCGAACGCTTGCACCTGGCGCAGCGCACGCCCTGGGAAACCGATTTCCGCCAAAAGCCTCAGGACGGCGAACGGGTGATGCCGCCCGAAGTGGCACGGGCGTTGCGCGGCGCCTTGTCTGAGGTGGTGGAGCGCGGCACCGCGCGCCGGCTGGCCGGCAGCTTTCGCCGCGAGGATGGCACCGACCTGACTCCCGGCGGCAAAACCGGCACCGGCGACAACCGGGTGGTGGTGCGCGGGCGCAGCACCTACGCCCTCAACCGCACCGCCACCTTTGTGTTCTACCTCGGCCCCCAGCACTTTGGCAGCATCACGGCCTATGTGGTGGGCCCCAACGCGGCCCAACACAACTTCACCTCAGGCCTGCCGGTGCAAATTTTGCGGGCGATGGGGCCGCTGCTCACGGCGCCGCATCACTGCACAAAACCGATGCGCGATTTGCCGCCGCCCTGACGCGGCAGGTCGTCTGGTGCGATGTGGTCGCGCCGCGCCAGGCGTGCATTGCCGAAGCCGGTCATCAGTGCGCGCCGCATCTCGCGCGGGGCTAGCGTGGCCAGTGTGTCCAGCACATCGTCCTGTGGTTCGTCGTCGAACAGGCGGCCCCAGTCGTGTTCGTCGCGCAGGCCTTGGTAAATCTGCCGCGCGATCTGGCGCGCCGCGTCCAGGCTGGGCGCCTCGATCTGGAACACGTTCATGCGGTTCAGGATGGGCTCGGGAATGCCGCGCTCGTCGTTGGCGGTGGTGATCCAGATCACCTGGCTGGCATCGATCGGCACCTCGGCAAATTCATCGATGAAGTGCTGTGCCGTGTCGTGTTCCAGCAGGCTGTAGAGCGCGCCCAGCGGGTCGTACTGGGCGTCGGCGCTGGCCT
>CAZSZN010000181.1:0-6040 GCA_964610405.1 uncultured Macromonas sp.
ACCGCCGTGCGGGCAGGCGCCGCCGTAGGTGTCCACGATGATCTTGCGCCCGGTCAGGCCGCAGTCGCCCTGCGGCCCGCCGATCACAAATCGCCCGGTGGGATTGATCAGGTACTTGGTGTCCTGCAGCCACTCTTTGGGCAGCACCGGCTTGATGATCTCTTCCACGCACGCCTCGATGAACTCGGGCTTCATGTGCTTGCCGTCGCTCATCTCGGGGCTGTGCTGGCTGCTCAGCACGATGGTGTCGATGCTGTGCGGGCGGCCGTCCACGTAGCGCATGGTGACCTGGCTCTTGGCGTCCGGGCGCAGGAAGGGCAGGCGGCCGTCTTTGCGCAATTGGGCCTGGCGTTCCACGATGCGGTGCGCGTAGTAGATGGGCGCGGGCATCAGCTCCGGCGTTTCGTCGCAGGCGTAGCCGAACATCAGGCCCTGGTCGCCAGCGCCGGTGTTCAGGTAGTCGTCGCTGGCGTGGTCCACGCCCTGGGCGATGTCGTTGCTCTGCTTGTCGTAGGCCACCAGCACCGCGCAGCCTTTGTAATCGATGCCGTATTCGGTGTTGTCGTAGCCGATGCGCTTGATGGTGTCGCGCGCCACCTGGATGTAGTCCACGTGCGCGTTGGTGGTGATTTCGCCCGCCAACACCACCAAGCCGGTGTTGGTCAGGGTTTCGGCGGCCACGCGGCTGCGCGGGTCCTGCTCGAAAATCGCGTCCAGGATGGCGTCCGAAATCTGGTCGGCCACCTTGTCGGGGTGGCCTTCCGAGACCGATTCGGACGTGAAAAGAAAGTCGTTCGCCATTTGAATACACTCCTATGAACTGCCTGGCGGTCGCCGGGCATTGGGGTGCTATGGCGAACGCTTTAGCTGAATTTTTGAATCGCCCGCAAGTTGTTCAGTAACTCGGCGATGGTTTGATTGTAATTCCAACTCCAGGACGGTGCTGGGCATCGGCCTGTGTGCCACCGCTGTCGCATGTTGTTTTTGTTCAAGTTTATGGGCCGTTGGCCATTGCCGGTGCTGCACCTGCTGGGCGTGCTGGGCGGTTGGTTGGCTTGGCTGCTGGTGCCAGGTTACCGCCGCCGCTGGTTCGAAAACACCGCGCTGGCGGGGGTGCAGGGCCGGGCGCGTTGGGCGTCCATCGGCGAGGCCGGCAAACAGGTGGCCGAGTTGCCTCGCCTGTGGTTTGGCGCACCCGTGCCTGTGGGATGGGAAGGGGGCGCGCACATCCAGGCGGCGTTGCACCATGGGCAGGGCATGCTGTTCCTGACGCCCCACCTGGGGTGTTTCGAAATCACCGCCCAGGCCTATGCCGAACGCTTTGGCGCCGTGTCTGCGCAGCCCCGGCCCATGACGGTGTTGTTCCGCCCGCCCCGCAAGGCTTGGGCTGCCCAGGTGTTGGCCACCGCGCGCGAAAGGCCGGGCCTGGCCACCGCGCCAGCCACCTTGAGCGGCGTGCGGCAATTGGTGCAGGCCTTGCGCCAAGGCGAAGCGGTCGGCCTCTTGCCCGACCAGGTGCCCCCCGATGGCCTGGGGGTCTGGGCGCCGTTCTTCGGCCGCCCCGCCTACACCATGACGCTGTCGGTCCGTTTTGCCCGCACGCCGGGCACTCAGGTGTTGCTGGCTTGGGGCGAACGCCTGTCATGGGGGCGCGGCTACGTCGTGCATGTGCACCCCTGGCATGAGCTGATGGCGGAGCCCTTGGCCGACGACGCCACGGTGGCCGCTGGCCAGATCAACCGCGCGATGGAGGCGCTGGTGTGCCTCAAGCCCGAGCAGTACCTGTGGGGCTACGCGCGGTACAAGTCACCCCGCAAGGGCTGGTAGCGCGGGCGCTTCGGGGGACTCAGGCGGCACCGGGTGGGTCCACTGCCAGAGCATCTGGGCCACTTCGTCCAGTCCTTGCTTTTTCAGGGCCGAGAACAGCCGCACCTCGCCTCCGCCTGCCTGCAGCCGGGTGATGGACAGCACCTTTTGCGCATCGGCCCTTGAGAGCTTGTCCGCCTTGGTCAGCAACACCAAAAAGCGCAAGCCTTGCTCCACCCGGGGGCGGATGATTTCCAGCAGTGCCTCGTCCAGCTCCGTGAGGCCCAGTCGGGGGTCGCACAGCAGCACCACGCCCGCTAGGTTGGGGCGGCTGACCAGGTAGTTGGCCATGACCTGCTGCCAGCGGCGCTTGGCTTCCTGCGGCACGGCCGCGTAGCCGTAGCCCGGCAGGTCGGCCAGCACCGCGTCGGTGGCGCCTTGCTTGCCCAGCGCAAACAGGTTGATGCTTTGGGTGCGCCCCGGCGTTTTGGAGGCGAAGGCCAGACGCTTTTGCTGCGTCATGGTGTTGATGCAGGTGGACTTGCCGGCGTTGGAGCGTCCGACAAAAGCGACCTCCGGGACGTCCAGCGCCGGCAGGTGGTGCAGCTGCGGTGCTTCCGTCAGAAAACGGGCGGTGTGCAGCCAACCGTGAGCGATCTTGACATCGGCCGCCGGGCCGGAACTGGGGTTGGTTTGGGTCATGTAAGCCTGAAGATTTCCGAGCATTGTAAAATCTCTGCGTTTTGCCTTCATCTGTAGCAATCCACGCCCTTGCCCACACAATGAAATCTTTCGCCTCGCTCATCGGTGCCGCTGCACTTGCCACGCTGTCCATGTCTGTGTACGCGCAGGCCGCCAAACCCGACCTGAAGAAGGGCGCTGAGTTGTTTGGTCAGGCGTGCGTGGCCTGTCACGCGGCCGATGGCAATTCCACCATCGCCGCCAACCCCAAGCTGGCCCGCCAGCACCCCGAATACCTGATCAAGCAGTTGCAGGAGTTCAAATCCGGCAAGCGCGCCAACGCGGTGATGACCGGTTTTGCCAGCGCCCTGTCGGACGACGACATGCGCAACATCGCCTACTGGCTGGCCGACCAAAAGGCCAACACTGGCTTTGCGCGTGACAAAAACCTGGTGACGCTGGGTGAGCGCATTTACCGTGGCGGCTTGGCCGACCGCAACGTCGCCGCCTGTGCCGGCTGCCACGCCCCCAACGGCGCTGGCATTCCCGCCCAATACCCGCGCCTGGGCGGCCAGCACGCCGACTACACCTCCACGCAAATGAAAGCGTTTCGTTCTGGTGAACGCAAGAACAGCGTGCAGATGACCCAGATCGCTGCTCACATGAGCGACAAGGAAATCGCGGCGGTGGCAGATTACATCGCCGGTTTGCGTTGAACCAATTTTTCGCAAACGACTCTCAAGTTGGGCAGGTCTTTTCGGGCCTGCCTTTTTTTGTGGCATTCACAGGCAGACATGACGGCTTCCACCGCAGGATTTGAAATCAAGGGTAGCTCGCAACGGCTGAGTGCGGCGGTGGAGCTGCTGTCGTCGATGCGGTTTGCCATTGCGTTGCTGACCGTGATCTGCATCGCTTCGGTGGTGGGTACGGTGCTCAAGCAGCACGAACCGCTGAACAATTACGTCAACCAGTTCGGGCCGTTCTGGTCCGAGGTGTTTGGCCGGCTCAGCCTGTACTCCGTCTATTCGGCTTGGTGGTTTCTGCTGATTCTGGCGTTTCTGGTGCTCAGTACCAGCCTGTGCATCCTGCGCAACACGCCCAAAATCCTGACCGATCTGCGCCAGTACAAAGAAAACATCCGCGAACAAAGCCTGAAGGCGTTCCCGCACAAAGCCCAGGAGACGCTGCAGGAAAACGCCGAAACGGCCGCGCACCGCATGGGGCAGGCGTTGTTGGCTGTGGGCTGGAAGGTGCGGCTGCAGCGCCGCGAAACCAGCCAGGGCGTGGGCTGGATGGTGGCCGCCAAGGCAGGTGCTGCCAACAAGCTGGGCTACATCGCCGCGCACACGGCCATTGTGCTGGTGTGCATTGGCGGCCTGCTCGACGGCGATCTGGTGGTGCGGGCGCAAATGTGGTTCAACGGCAAGACGCCGTTCACCGGCGGTGGCCTGATTGCCGATGTGCCCGCAGAGCACCGCTTGAGCGATCGCAACCCGACCTTCCGGGGCAACCTGTTGGTGACCGAAGGCACCCGTGCCGGCACCGCCATCCTGGCGCAGCCGCAGGGCGTCATCCTGCAAGACTTGCCGTTCGACGTCGAGCTCAAGAAATTCATCGTGGAGTACTACTCCACCGGCATGCCCAAGCTGTTCGCCAGCGACATCATCATTTACGACCGTCAGACAGGTGAGAGCCGCGAAGCCCGGGTCGAGGTGAACCACCCGGTCAGCCACCGGGGCATCCAGATTTACCAGTCCAGCTTTGACGATGGCGGTTCCCTGTTGAAGCTGAAGGGCGTGCCCATGGGGGCAGCGGTGGCCCCACTGACGGTGCAGGGGCGTGTGGGTGAAACCACCCCGCTGACCAATGGCGACCAGCGTTTGTTGCTCGAATTCACCGGGTTGCGCGTCATCAACGTCGAAAACTTCGCCAACACCACCCAAAGTGGTGCCGATGTGCGCAAGGTGGATTTGCGCCAGGCCATCGAAGGCCGGCTGGGTTCTGCCCACAAGACCATGACCGAGAAAGAGTTGCGCAACGTGGGGCCGAGCGTGACCTACAAACTGCGCGACGAAGCCGGGCAGGCCCGCGAATACCACAACTACATGCTGCCGATCGACCTCGATGGCAACCGGGTATTCGTGCTGGGCGTGCGGGACACCCCGGCGGAGCCCTTCCGCTACCTGCGTGTGCCCGCCGATGAAAACGACGCGTTGGACGGTTTCGTGGCCTTGCGCGCCGCCTTGGCCGATGCCGGTTTGCGCCGCGAAGCCGTGCGCCGCTATGCCGCCGAAGCCGCGCGTGGGCAGCGCGACGAAATGCAGCAGGCCTTGGCCGTGTCGGCCCAGCGCGCGATGGAACTGTTTGCGGGCACCGACCCCGAGATCGACAAACTGCCGCGCAATGGCTTGCCCACTTTGGGTGGATTGCAGGCCCTGTCTGCCTTCATGGAAGCCAATGTGCCCGAGGCCGAACGCGACAAGGCCGGCGAAGTGCTGCTGCGCATCCTCAACGGAACGCTGTTCGAGTTGTACCAGCTCAGCCGCGAGCGTGCCGGCCTGCCGCCATCGCCGCGCGACGAGCGCAGCGCCACCTTCATGACCCAGTCGGTGCTCAGCCTGAGTGATTCCTTCTTCTACCCCGCGCCGTTGACGTTCCAGCTCACCGATTTCGAGCAGGTGCAGGCCAGCGTGTTCCAGGTCGCCCGCGCACCGGGCAAGACCATCGTCTACCTGGGGTGTTTGTTGCTGATCATCGGGGTTTTTGCCATGCTCTATGTCCGCGAACGCCGCCTGTGGGTCTGGCTCGCGCCCCAAGAGGAAGGCACCCAAGCCACCATGGCCCTGTCGTCCAACCGCAAGCTGCTGGACAACGACCGCGAATTTGACACCCTGAAACACCGTTTGCTGAACCAACCCGCCAAGGCAACGCCATGAACGCAGCCACCCAGACCGTCGATCTGAAAAAAGACATTGGTGCCACGAGCCAGACGTCTGGCTACCTGGCCCGCCGCAGCTGGTGGGACTGGCTGTTTGCCTTGCTGGTGGTGGCAGGTGGCGTTTACGCCATGGCCTTGTACAACGCCCACATGGACGTTTACGAGCAGGCGATTCTGGTCGGCACCGTGCCCAGCCTGATCGCGCTGGGCTGGTTCTGGCGGCCGGTGCGACAACTGACCTTGGTGGTGACAACATTGTCTTTGTTGGCCATCTGGCTGTACCAGGTGGACGGTGCGCCGCAGGTGGGGCGCGCTGACGAAGCCTTTTTGTTGAAATATTTCATTTCCAGCCAGTCGGCCATCCTGTGGATGAGCATGCTGTTCTTCATGGCCACTGCGTTTTACTGGTTGGGGATTTTTTCGCGCTCCAACGCCGACGCGTTTGAGCGCATTGGCTCGCGCCTGACCTGGGTGGCCGTGACGCTGGCCCTGGTGGGCACCATGGTGCGCTGGTACGAAAGCTACCTGCTGGGCCCGGACATCGGCCACATCCCGGTCAGCAACCTGTACGAAGTGTTCGTGCTGTTTTCGTGGCTGACGGCTGCCTACTACCTG
>CAZSZN010000182.1:0-6003 GCA_964610405.1 uncultured Macromonas sp.
CAGCAGCGCCACCGGCTCATCGGCCGTGAAGGCTTGCCACAGCACCCCTTGCACGATGTAGTTGCGGATGTCCTTGACCCGGTCGTCGCCCAGTTGCGAGTCGCGCAGGCGGCTGACTGCGTCGTACTCGTACAAGCCCTGCTGCGCCTTGGTGGTGGACTTCACATGCCACTGCAGCAGCGGCATGTTCAGCGCCTGGGCCACTTCCTCGGCCAGCATCGTCTTGCCGGTGCCCGGCTCCCCTTTGACCAGCAGCGGGCGCTTCAACTGGATGGCCGCGTTCACCGCAAGCATCAGGTCTTGGGTGGCAACATACGTCTGGGAGCCGGTGAATTTCATGGGCAACGGGCAGCGCAGCGGCTGGGCTAGGGTTGGTACGTAGGAACGAGTCTATATAATCGCGCGTTGATTTTTGTCAAACGTCCCTCTGATTGTGCTTGCAAAATGAACCAACCGCTGATCTCCCTGCTGAAAACCGTCGTCGCCAGCGCGACCGTTGCCCTGTCGTTCGGCGCTGCTGCGCAGGTCGCGGGTGATGTGAAAGCAGGCGAATCCAAGGCCGCCATGTGCATTGGCTGCCACGGCATTCCGGGCTACCAGAACAGTTTCCCCGAAATTCACAAGGTGCCGAAGATTTCCGGTCAGTCCGAGAAGTTCATCGCGTCTGCCCTGGTGGCCTACCAGAAAGGTGACCGCAAGCACCCCAGCATGCGCGGCATTGCCGGCTCGTTGTCCGAGCAGGACATCGCCGATCTGGCTGCGTTCTACGCCGGCCACAACCCGGGCGTGACCGCACCCGAGGCGCCCAAAGCCGCCAGCGCCGTGGTGCAAGCCCTGCTGGAAAAAGGCGCCTGCGTGTCCTGCCATGGCGCCAACTTCAGCAAGCCGATCGATCCCAGCTACCCCAAGATTGCTGGTCAGCACGCCGACTACCTCTACGTCGCGCTGAAGTCCTACACGGTGGAGAACAACCAGGTGGTGGGCCGCTCCAACCCGATCATGGGTGGCATCGCCAAGCAGTTCACCCTGGCCGAACTCAAGCAGATGGCCAACTACCTGGCCACGGTCGAAGGCGAGCTGGCCACAAAGCCGCAATCGCGCTTCCGCTGATACCTCGTTGTGTCTGAAAAGCGCCGGCCTTGGGCCGGCGTTTTTGTTTGCCTTCCAGCGCATGTAAGATAGCTCCATCAACAACAGGGAGTTACCGCTACCGGTCAGTATTGACATGCGCCACCGTTCCGAATCCTACGTTCGTCAACCTGTCACCGGTGCGCGATGGCTGCTGGGGGTGTTGGCTGCTGTCGTCAACCTGGCCCAGGCCCAGACCCAGACCGGGTTGACCGAAGAGGATTTTTTCGAACCGGTGCCGGTGGTATTGACCGTGAGCCGCCTTGCGCAGTCCCTGCACGACACCCCTGGCGCGGTGACCGTGCTGGATCGGGACGCGATTCGTCGTTCGGGGGCGCGGACTTTGGCAGACCTTCTGCGCCTAGTCCCCGGGTACATCGTTTCTGGCTACAACGGTGCCAATCCGACAGCTGCGTACCATGCTCCGCTTGATGAATATGGTGCCAGAAACTTGGTGTTGGTCGATGGTCGCTCTTTGTATTCCACCACCTACCTTGCCGGGACCAATCGGGGGATGTTGACTGTCTCCTTGGACGATATCGAGCGGATAGAAGTGCTGCGAGGTTCAAATTCGGCCGCTTACGGCGCGAATGCCATGTTCGGTGTGATCAACGTGGTGACCCGTCACTCTGCTGACACCTTGGGTGGTGCGGTCTCGCTATCCGTTGGAAATGCGTTGGTGCGCGATGCATCTGTCCGGATTGGTTGGGGTGATGCTTCTGCCTCCCACCGGTTGACTGTGGGGCGCCGTGCGGACAGCGGTTACCGGTTTGTGTATGACAGTACACAACAAAATAGTGTGCAATGGCGCTCTGATCTCAAGCAAGGGGCCGATACCACCATTTTCTTCTCAGCTGGGTATACGTCATCCAACTTGGGTGATGGCGTTCCGAATAATTACGATAACCCGGAGCGCAACGTGAGCTGGGAGCAGGCCCATGCTCATTTCACGTACACCCGAGATTTGTCGGAATCGGAGCAAATCCGTTGGGCATTTTCCTGGGATGAAGATCGTTCATCTGACGCTTACGAGTACCCAGATCCAAGTTTTCCACCTGGGATTTGGATTGACTCGGGCGCCTCTGAACGTCGCTTGAATCTTGAGTTTCAGCATCAACTTGACTTTTCGCCAAAGGTCCGGGTTGTTTGGGGCGCCGGTCTTAAAGATGACTCGGCTATTTCTTCCCCTTTGTTTTTTACATCGGACCGGTTGTCGGCTCGAGATACTCGGATTTTCGGCAATTTGGAATGGCGCCTGACAGATCGTTGGTTGTTGAATGCTGGTTTGTTTGCAGGACACAACAGCGACACAGGGGGATACGCCTCGCCTCGTTTGATGGTCAATTACCACTGGTTGCCAGAACACACCTTCCGCTTTGGGGCGTCTACTGCTCAGAAGGCGCCCACGCTGTTCCAGAAGCGCGCCAACGTCCAATACTTTGTTCCGGGCGCGAACATTTATATTCCGACCTTCGTCTCCAGTGGTAATGTGCGTCCAGAGCAACTCGAGACCACAGAGATCAGTTATTACGGTCCATTTCCTGATGCACAGTTAACGCTTGATGTCAGAGCGTATGAGGAGCATTTGACCGACGAAATTAAATCTCGAGTCGTGGGCCCTGGCGATATTCAAGATTTTCAAAATTTGAGTGGTTCGATTTCGAGGGGTATGGAGTACCAAGTCAAGTGGTCTCCTGTACCTGATGCACAGTTGGTCTGGAACCATGCCGTTACACGATTGACGCGTCCGCTGGGGGACACTTTTGAGCGCATGCCGCCGGAATCGATCTACACATTGGGTTGGATGCAGCAGTTGCCGGCCCAATGGGATGTATCTCTGTGGTGGCACTCTAGGTCCGCCATGACTTGGCGCGGCAGTCAGTCGAAATTGAATGCGGCCAACAGGGTGGATCTGCGTTTGGCAAAGCAATTCCGCCTGGGCAAACATCGGGCAGAGGTGGCCTTCACAGTTCAAGCGCTCAACGGTGACCAAGTTGAATTTACGAGCCGAGAGCTCTCGATGTTCGAACGTCGGGCGTTCGCGTCATTGCGTGTGGAGTTCTAACCTGAAATCCCGGCGCGACCTCCTTGCTTGGGCACTCGCCGGCGCGGTTGTGCCGCAGGTGGCGTGGGCCAGAAGTGGTGTCGATGTATTGAGCTCGGAAACGGTCGGTGTTTATGCTGATCTGATATTGCAGCTGGAGCGCGGCTCAAGACCATTCGGTTTCAATCTCAATGTGACCGCGAAAGTTGAGCCCTCTGGGACTGTGCCTTCCCTGGTCGTCACCCTCGGCACCAAAGCCTTGCGCGAAGCGGCCCAGCGTTCTTTGCAGTCTCCCGTCTGGGCGCAGGTGCCGGTGCTGGCCGCGTTGTTGCCCCAGTCCGCCTGGCGCAGTGGCGCGGCTGGCTTGCCTCGGGGCTCTTCCGCGATCTGGCTGGATCAACCGGTGGACCGTTATGTGGAGCTGACCCGCCAAGCGCTGCCGCAGCGTCGGCGGCTCGGCGTGCTGTTGGGGCCCACGTCTGTGGGGTTGGAGCCGGTGCTGGACCGCGCCACGCTGGCCCGTGGGCTGACCGCTGTGAAAGCGAATGTCGATGCCCCCGCCACCGACCTGTTCCCCGCGCTACAAGGCGTTCTGCAGAACTGTGACATGCTGCTGGCCTTGCCCGACCCGACGCTGTACAACGCTGAATCCTTGCAAAACATCTTGATCGCTACCTACCGCCAGCGGGTGCCCATGCTCAGCTACACCGCTGCCCACGCCCGTGCCGGCGCCACCCTGGCTTTGCACACGCCCTTGGAGGAGGTGGCGGCGCAGTTGGTGCGGGCCTTGCGCCAATTCTCCACCCAGGGCTCGCTGCCCGTGCCCGAAGGGCCGCAAGGGTTCTCTGTGGTGGTCAATGAGCAGGTCGCCCGTTCCTTGTCGCTGGACTTGCGCGGCCCTGCCGAGCTCCAAGCGGCCGTTCGCCGTGCCGAAGGGCGTCCGTCATGACCTTTGTGTCCAGTCAAGCCTTTGGCATCCGGCTGCGCTTGTGGCTGGCGGCTGCATTGCCGGCGGTCATCGTGGTGGCGATGCTGTTGTTCGGCTTCCTGGAGCGCCATGGGCGAGAGTTGACCGGTGCCCTCGGTGATCGGGCTCAGACCGCATCGGCCCAGTTGGGCGGCGCGGCCGAGTTCGCGTTGTTCGCTGGCGACGATGAAACCCTGCAGCGCTTGGTGGACGCTTCGCTGGCCGGTGACGCCCAGTTGCGTGGCGTCGCCATTTATCCCCGCAACCCGGACCGCAAACACCTGGCCGGTCGGTTGTCCTACCCGTTGCCCGAATTCACCAAAGACGTGCTGTTGCGCATCACCGACGAAAACCTGTTGGTGATTCAGCCGGTCTACCTCACCCGTTTGCCTGCGGTGGACCTGTTCGCCCCCGACGCTGGCACCGAGGTGACGGAAGGGCAAGGCCAGTTGATGGGCCACGTCATCATGGAGTTCACGCTGGACGCCTTGAAGCGCCAACAGCAGGACGCCCTGACCTGGGCGGTCGCGGTGACGGCGCTGGCGTTGATGCTGGCGGCGGTGGTGGCCACCTTCATCGCGTCCAGCGTGACAGGGCCGATCCACCATGTCAGCTCAGTCGTGGCACGCATTGCCTCAGGCGACCTGTCGGCTCGGACCGACCTGGAGTTGGTGGGCGTGATGGAGCCATTGGCCCAGGGAGTGAATGTGATGGCCGAACGCGTGGCCATGACCCAGGTCGAACTGCAGGAGCAGGTGCGCCACGCGACCGAAGAATTGCGCCGCCAGCGTGACGTGGCCGAACGCGCTGCGCGCATCGATCCGTTGACCGGTGTGCACAGCCGGCGGGCTTTCACCGAGGCCGCCGAGGTCGAAATCCAGCGTGCGCTGCGCTACGGTTTGCCGTTATCGATCATCATGATCGACCTGGACCATTTCAAGGCGGTGAACGACACCTACGGTCACGCCACCGGGGATGCGGTGTTGGCCAGCTTCGCCAACATCATCTCGCAAGAAGTGCGCGAGGTGGACGTGATCGGGCGTTACGGCGGCGAGGAATTTCTGGTGCTGCTGCCCAACACCGAGGTCACCGAGGCGATGCGCGTGGCCGAGCGCATGCGCGTGGCCATTGCGAGCGGGCAGTTGCAGGTGCAAGGTGGCACCTTGCGTTACACCGCGAGCTTTGGTGTCGCCGGTTTTGACGCGCGGGAATTGAGCCTGAACCGCTTCATTGACCGTGCCGACGCCGCCCTGTACGAGGCGAAGCACCGGGGGCGTAACCGGGTCGAACTCGCCCCCGCACCGTTGGCGGGGTCCTGACAGCCCCCGCGCGGCCCCGGTGTCTGTGTCAGCCCAGCCGCGCGCGGTGCCGTTCGATCTGCGCCTGCACTTGCGCGGGTGCCGTGCCGCCCAGCGTGTTGCGGGCGTTGAGCGAGCCGCGCAGGCTCAGGCACTCGTACACGTCCTTCTCGATCAGTGGGTGGAAGCCCTGCAGCACCGCCAGCGGCAGTTCCGACAGGTCGCAGGCGTGGCTGGTGGCGGCCTTCACCGCATGGGCCACGGTTTCGTGCGCGTCGCGGAAGGGCACGCCTTTTTTCACCAGGTAGTCGGCCAGGTCGGTGGCGGTGGCGTAGCCCTTCAGGGCCGCCTGCTCCATCGCCGCGCGGTTCACCGTGATGCCGCCTTCCTTCTGGCCGGTGGCCGGGTTCACCTGCCCGCCGATCATCTCGGCGAAGATGCGCAGGGTGTCCTTCAGGGTGTCCACCGTGTCGAACAGCGGTTCCTTGTCTTCTTGGTTGTCCTTGTTGTAGGCCAGCGGTTGGCCTTTCATCAGCGTGATCAGGCCCATCAGGTGGCCCACCACA
>CAZSZN010000183.1:0-5833 GCA_964610405.1 uncultured Macromonas sp.
CCGGCCACGGCGTCCATGCCACCGAAGAACACCACATCGGGCTTCTTGGCTTTCAGGCTGGTCAGGATGGCGTTGAAGTCGGTCGCCTTGTCGTTCGTGAACTCACGGCCCACCACTTCGCCACCGGCGGCTTTCACGCCTTTTTCGAACTCGTCAGCCACGCCCTGGCCGTAAGCGGTGCGGTCGTCAATCACAGCCACTTTCTTGGCGGTCAAGGTTTCCACAGCGTACTTGCCCAGCGTGCCACCCAGATGCACGTCGTCAGCCACCATGCGGAACGCACCGGCATAGCCCTGGCGGGTGTACTTGGGGTTGGTCGCAGACGGGGAGATTTGCGGAAGGCCAGCGTCGTTGTAGATCTGCGAAGCGGGGATCGTGGTGCCGGAGTTCAGGTGACCGATCACGCCGTTGACCTTGGCATCCACCAGCTTCTGGGCGGCAGCCGTGCCTTGCTTGGGATCGGCTGCATCGTCTTCGGCCAGCAGTTCGAACGTGGCTTTCTTGCCGTCGATCATCAGGCCTGCGGCATTGAGCTCTTCAATCGCCATGCGGGCACCGTTTTCGTTGTCCTTGCCCAGGTGAGCGATGGCACCGCTGGTGGGGCCCACGTGACCGATCTTGACGACCAGGGTCTCGGCAGGCGCGGAGGCAGCAGGCGCGGCCTCTTCCTTTTTGCCACAAGCAACCAGAGCAACAGCCGCTGCAACGACGGCGAGCTTCAATTTCATCTGCATACAAACCCTTGATTGAATGAATGGTTGAAAACTTTTGTGCAATGGAACTTTTTGCACAAGCCTTTACGATACTCCAAAATTCGCCGGCTGGTGGAAACCCTGCCCTCGATTCCGGGTCACAAATGCGGGCCACCCACCGGACGACCAGACGCTGCCGGCTCCAGGGCCGACAGCATGTCTTCCGCCGTCTGACGGCAAGCTTCGGCCACCTCGTCAAGCAAGGACTGCGCCACCTGTTCGGCCAAGGCCGATGTTTGCTGTGCCATCCAGTGCTGCATCGCTTCCATCACGGCTTGCTGCAGGCGCGGCTGCAGCGCAGCCAGCACCCTGTCGCTGACCGCATCGACCAAGCGTTGTCGCGCATCGTCGTCTGACACGGATGGCCATGCGGGCTCAAGCACAGGAGTGGACAACACCAGGGGCGCGGCCTGCACCACATCGGTGAGGGTGGGCACAAACTGTGGCGGACGGCGCAGGGCCTCTGGCGTCATGTCAGCCTCCATGGGCCGCCGCATCGTGGGTGGCGGGGGTCAACCCGGCCTGGACGTACTGGCGCCAGCGCTGCCGGGCCTCGGCGCGTTCGGCCTCATCCACGCCCACCAGCTCGACCACCCTGGCATGCGCCTGGGCCTGGGGCGCGAGGTCGGGCAAGCAGTTCACCAGCACCTGCATGGCGCGGTCTGGCGGCGAACCGTCGGACAGCACGATCGGAGAATGCGGCGCCTCCGGCTGACCCACTCGGGCATGGGCCAGGAAATCTTCCTGGTGGGTCGCCCACAATGCGTGGTCCAGTTCGCTCAACTCGTCCGGCGGCAGCCGCACCCAGGCCGTCATCCCGGCGCCAGACACCTTGCGCAGCAGCCGGCACAGGTAAGGCACCCGAGCCGCCACGTTGAAGTGGAAAGTCACCACGGTTCCCGTCATAGGGCCGGCACTCCCGCTGCTCAACGACCAGCCTGGTCGAGCAGGTACTGCACCAGCATGGGCACCGGGCGGCCAGTGGCGCCTTTGGCTGCACCGCTTTTCCAGGCCACGCCGGCAATGTCCAGGTGCGCCCAACGCTGCTCGCCCACGAACTTCTGCAGAAACTTGGCGGCCGTGACGGCACCGGCCTGCCGCCCAGCCACGTTGCCCATGTCGGCAAAGTTGGACTTCAGGCCCTCGGCATACTCGTCGTCCAGGGGCATGCGCCAGCCCGGGTCTTGCACCGCTTGGCCGGCGTCCAGCAACGCGGCAGCCAAGTCGTCGTCGTTGGCGAACACGCCACTGCGCACCCCCCCCAAGGCGATCACGCAGGCGCCGGTCAGCGTGGCGATGTCGATCACGGCACGCGGCTTGAAGCGCTCGGCATAAGTCAACGCATCGCACAAGATCAGGCGGCCTTCGGCATCGGTGTTGAGCACCTCGATGGTCTGCCCGCTCATGCTGGTGACCACGTCGCCGGGCTTGACAGCGCGCCCATCGGGCATGTTCTCGCAACTCGGGATCAGCCCCACCACGTTGATGGCGGGCTGCAACTCGGCCAGGGCGGCAAAGGTGCCCAGCACGCTGGCCGCGCCCCCCATGTCGAATTTCATTTCGTCCATGTCGGCCGCAGGCTTGATGGAGATGCCCCCGGTGTCGAAGGTGATGCCCTTGCCCACCAGCACGACGGGCGCACTCGATTTGCTGGCGCCCTTGTATTTGAGCACGATGAAACGCAGCGGCTGCTCGGAGCCTTGCGCCACCGCCATGAAGGCCCCCATGCCCAGCTTGGCCACCTCTTTGGGGCCCAGCACCTCGGCGGTGATGCGCGGGGCCTTGGCCAGTTGCACCGCCGCTTCGGCCAACAGCGTGGGCGTGGCGTGGTTACCGGGGCGGTTGGCCCATTCTTTGGCCAGCTCCACACCGCGCACCATGGCCACCGCCTGTTCAAACGCGCTGCGCACCGCCTGCGCATCGTCCACCGCCAGCACCACCTTGCGCAAGCTGCGCGGCTTGGCTTGGGACTTGGTGGTGGTGTAGGTGTAGCTGGCATCGGCCAGGGTGCGCACGGCACAGGCCACCGCCGCCCCATTGGCCTGGCACAAACGCACGATCAAGCTCTTGACCGGCACCCCCTTGAGTTGCGCCACCCCCGCTTGCACCGCTTTGCGCACCGAGGCCTGCGAGCCATCGCCCGTGCGCACCAGCACCACGCGGCGCGGTTTGACGCCGGGCAAACGGTGGGCAGCCAGCGTCTGGCCAGCGGCCTTTTCAATGTCACCGTCCACCAACGCCCCGCGCGCCCACACGCTCAAGGGGTCATCCACGACGGGTGCTTGGTCGGCCGCGTCGGGCCACAGCAGCAGCAAGGCGTCGGCCAGGGTGGCCACGCTTTGATGAGAGGTCAGGGTTTTAAGTTGGAAGTCCATAATGTCGGCTGTTGCGTTTTTCGAACGATGTTATTCCATTCCACGCTCAGGCGCGAACTCGCCCGCAGTTTTGGCGCCACCTTGGTGGTGCTGTTCACCATCGTCATTACGATGCTGTTGATCCGCACCCTGGGGCTGGCCAACAAAGGCAGCGTCAACCCCGAAGAAATTGTGCTGGTGCTGACGTACACCGTGCTGGGCCGCATGCCGACCGTGCTGACGTTGGCCTTGTTTGTCGCGGTGGTGTCTACCTTGTCGCGCATGTACCGCGACAGTGAGATGGTGATCTGGTTCACCAGCGGTCAAGGCCTGGCGGCGTTCTTGCGCCCGGTGTTCCGCTTTGCCTGGCCCATTTTGCTGGTCATTGTGCTGATGGTGCTGTTCGTCTGGCCGTGGGCCAACGCACAGACCGACGAATTGCGCGCCCGCTACGAGCGCCGGGGCGATCTGGAACGGATCGCGCCGGGCCAATTCCAGGAGTCGTCCAACGGCCGACGGGTGTTCTTCATCGACAAGGACACCACCGATGGCACCGAGGGCCGCAATGTGTTCATCTCCAGCGTGGAGCGCGATGGACGGGAGTCGATCACCTCGGCGCGCTCGGGGCGCGTGGAGTGGATCGACGGCGTGCAATACCTGATGCTGAACGACGGCCAGCGGCTGGAGTTTCCAGGCAACAACGGGGGCGGCGAATTGCGCGTCAGCGAGTTTGGCGCCTATGGCATCCAGATCGGCGGCGGCAGCCAGGCCGGCTTCAGTGGTGGTGGGCTCAAGTCCATTCCCACCGCCGATTTGCTGGCCAATCCGCAAATGGCCTACCAAGGTGAATTGGGCTGGCGCATCGGCATGGGGTTGACGGCGCTGAACTTCGTGATCCTGGCGGTGGCGGTGGCTGCAGGCAACCCCCGAGCGGGCAAGAGCGGCAACCTGATATTCATGCTGCTGGCGTTCGTGGTGTACTACAACCTGCTCAACCTGGGGCAGAACTGGGTGGCCACTGGGCTGGTCGGGCTGTGGCCGTTCATGCTGGGCCTGCATGGCGGCGTGTTTCTGGCCAGCGCGCTGTGGTTGGCCCAGCGGCATTTCCAGTTCCGTTGGTGGCCCCGGCGGCCACAACTCAAAGGCGCGCCATGAAAACCCTGCGACGCCTGATTTACGGCGAAATTTTGGTGGCGGTCGGCTTCGTGCTGCTGGCCTTTTTGGCGCTGTTCTTTTTCTTTGACTTTGTGGACGAACTGCCGGCCCTGGGCAAAGCCTCGGTGCTGGACGCCAGCAAGGTCTACGGCCTCACCCAAGCGCTCCTCTACGTGGGCCTGTTGCTGCCCAGCCGCATCTACGAGCTGATGCCGATCGCGGTGTTGATCGGCTCGGTCTATGCCCTGGTGCGACTGGCCCAGGGTTCGGAGTACACCATTTTGCGCACCAGTGGGCTGGGCCCTGGCCGCGCACTGCGCACGCTGGTGGGCTTGGGCGCCTTCTTTGTGGTGCTGACGTTTGCCATTGGTGACTACCTGGCCCCCCTGGCCGACCGGACGGGCCAACTGCTCAAGGCCCAGTACCAAGGGCGCATCAGCGTCGGTCAAACCGGCGCTTGGTTGAAAGAGCGACAGCCCAATGCGCAGTACTCGGTCAACGTGCGGGCCATGGATGGCACAGGCGCGCTCGAAGGTGTGCGCATTTTTGGTTTTGACGACAACGGCCGGGTGCTGGAAATTGTGACGGCGCAACGGGGCGAGGTGGCGGACAGCGAGGGGCTGTGGCGGCTGTTCGACGTGCAGCATCGCCGTTTCGAGAATGGGGCCGACGGGTCCGCGCGCACCTCAATCGAGAGCCTGCAAGCTTGGGCGTGGAACACCACCATCAGCACCGAAATGGTGTCAGTCGCACTGCTCAAGCCCGAGCGCATGCGCACGCTGGACCTGTTCAACTACATCCAGCACCTGCAGGCCAACAACCAGACCGCGCAACGCTACGAAATCGAGTTCTGGCGCAAGGTGTTCTACCCGCTGAGCTGTCTGGTGATGGTGGTGCTGGCGCTGCCGTTTGCCTATCTGCATTTCCGCGCCAGCGGAGTGGCAGGCTACGTGTTTGCCGGCGTGATGATCGGCATCAGCTTCTTTTTGCTGAACAACGTGTTCGGCTACATCGGCAACCTGCGTGCGTGGCAGCCCTGGCTGGCGGCGGCGGCGCCGTCCTTGTTGTATACGCTGGCCTCGCTGGGTGCGTTTGGCTGGCTGGTGTTGAAACGGTGACCCCATGCGTGCAGTGATTGTTTTTGCCCACGGCTCCCGCGACCCGCTGTGGCGCACCCCGGTGGAAGCGGTGGCCACCACCGTGCGCGAGCGCGATCCGCAAGCCCTGTCGTGCTGTGCCTACCTGGAACTGTGCGAACCCAGCCTGCCGCAGGCGGCCCAGCACATGCTGGACGCAGGCGCCAGCGACATCCGTGTGCTGCCGCTGTTTTTTGGCATGGGCAAGCACGCGCGGGAAGACCTGCCGGTGCTGATGAGCGAACTGCGCGACCAGCACCCTGGCGTGCGTTTCACCCTGTTGCCCACGGCGGGCGAGAACCCGCGCCTGACCCAACTGCTGGCAGACATGGCCCTGGAGGCACCCGCGCCATGAACCTGCACCAGTTCCGTTTTGTGCAGGAAGCGGTGCGCCGCAACCTCAACCTGACCGAAGCCGCCAAGGCGCTGCACACCT
>CAZSZN010000184.1:0-5829 GCA_964610405.1 uncultured Macromonas sp.
GTGCTGAATGGTGTTTTGACGGTAGAGCGCGTCGTAAATGTAGAGCACCGCGCCGCCGGGGTAGCCCCAGATTTGCTTGACGCCTTCGGCCTGCAGGGCGCGCACCATGATGTCGGCGCCCATGAGCTCTTCGGTGACGGGAGTTTGGCCTGCGGCCGCTGCGGCCATTTCGGCCTTGTTGATTTCCATGATGAACCTTTCGAGAATTTCTCTGACGAAAAACCTTGGGTGCCCCTCGACGCGCCCTTGTGAGGCCGCCTCGGAACTTGAGGCCAAAGCCATGGCGAAACTCGTTCGCGCAACCTTGACCCGTTTGCCTGATTTTGACTGGTAACTCCACATTATCGCACCAAGCACGCGGACTTTTCGAGCGCACGGGGTGCTTTTTCAGCAAAGTCGAAGATGCAGCGCTCAAAATGAGACAATCCAGCGCCCTTCCTCCGACATGATGCCCGACGCCACCGCCCCCCTCTCCGCCACGCCCAACACCCCGTCTCTGCGCCGCCGCATGGCCTGCTGGCTGTACGAAGGCATGCTGATGTTTGGCGTGGTGTTCATCGCCGGTTACCTGTTCAGCGCCCTCACGCAAACCCGCCACGCGCTGGACAACCGGCACGAGCTGCAAGCCTTTCTGTTCCTGGTGTTCGGCATTTACTTCACTTGGTTCTGGGCCAAAGGCCAAACACTGGCCATGAAAACTTGGCACATTCGCATCGTGGACGTGCAAGGGCGCCCGATCAGCCAATCCAGAGCCCTGCTGCGCTACGTGTTGAGCTGGATCTGGTTTCTGCCACCGCTGATGGCCGGCTTCTTGGGCCGCCTGCCGGCCGCCGAAATTTCGGTGTTGGTGGGGGGCTGGGTCGCCATTTGGGCCATCCTGGCCCGGTTTCATCCGCAGCGCCAGTTCTGGCACGACGCCTGGGCCGGCACCCGCCTGATTGACATTCAGCCCAGCAAGCCGAACCGCACGCCAACCAAACCATGACACTGCCCACCGCCCAACCCGCCTTTTCGATTTGCGTCTATTGCGGCTCCCGGCCTGGGCAGGATCAGCGCTGGGCCGAAGCGGCTCAGGAAGTGGGCCAATGGATTGGCCGGCACCAGGGGCAATTGGTCTATGGCGGTGGCAACAACGGCCTGATGGGCCTGGTGGCCGACGCCACCTTGCAAGCCGGCGGCCGGGTGGTGGGGGTGATTCCCGAGAGCCTGGTGATCAAGGAATTCGCCAAACGCGACTGCACCGAACTGCACGTGGTGCAGACCATGCACCAGCGCAAGCAAATGATGGCCGAGCGCGCCGACGCCTTCCTGGCGTTGCCCGGTGGCATTGGCACGTTTGAAGAATTGTTCGAGGTGTGGACCTGGCGCCAACTGGGTTACCACGACAAGCCCATTGGCATCCTGAATGTGGGCGGGTACTACGACACGCTGGAGCAGTTCATCGGCCAGACAGTGACCGCTGGATTCGTCAGCGATTGGCAAACGCAACTGATCAAAGTGGACAGCCGCGCCGAACGGCTGCTGCCCGAACTGGTACAGGGCGCTGGTTTTGCCCCGCCGGACCGGCTGGACGTGGCCTGAGCCTGTCCAGGCTCAGGCCCTCTCTTAAATCGCCGAGTCGTCCTCTTCGCCGGTGCGAATGCGAACCACACGCTCCACCGGCGTCACAAAAATCTTGCCGTCACCGATTTTGCCGGTGCGCGCCGCGTTGACGATGGCCTCAACGCAACGGTCCACATCTTCGGTTTTCACGACCACGTCGATGCGGACTTTGGGCAGAAAATCCACCACGTATTCGGCACCACGGTAGAGCTCGGTGTGCCCCTTTTGGCGGCCAAAGCCTTTGACCTCCGTCACGGTCAGGCCAGTCACCCCCTGCTCTGCCAAGGCCTCGCGGACCTCTTCGAGCTTGAACGGTTTGATGACGGCGGTGATCTGCTTCATGCGGGAGGCTCCAGATGGGTTTGAATGCGCGTGTAACTTTATCACGCCTGCTTAACCCCTAAAACGGTTGGTGTTGGGGTAGCGCCAATCCTTGCCGAAACTGCGATGGGTAACCCGGATGCCCACCGGCGCCTGGCGCCGTTTGTACTCATTGATGCGAATCAGCCGGACCACCTGGTCCACCGCCGCTTGCGGGTAACCGGCGGCGACGATCTCGGCCGGGCTTTGGTCGTTTTCCATGTAGCGCTCTACGATGGCATCCAGCACGTCGTACGGCGGCAGGCTGTCCTGGTCTTTCTGGTCGGGTCGCAACTCGGCGCTGGGTGGGCGGGTGATGATGCGTTCGGGAATCGGGTTGAGCCCGGTGCCGTAGGGATCGTTCGCATTGCGCCACCAGGCCAGCTTGAACACCTGCGTTTTGACCAGGTCTTTGATGACCGCAAAACCACCCGCCATGTCGCCATAGAGGGTGCAGTACCCGGTGGCCATTTCGCTCTTGTTGCCTGTGGTGAGCACAATGCTGCCCAACTTGTTGGACAAGGCCATCAGCAACGTGCCACGAATGCGCGCCTGCAGGTTCTCTTCAGTCGTGTCCGCCGGGCGGCCTTCAAACAAGGGATTGAGCGAGCCCAGGAAAGCGTCAAACTCGGGCCGAATGGAGACCTCGTCGTAACGCACGCCCAGCCGCGCGGCCATGTCGCGGGCGTCGATCCAGGAAATGTCGGCGGTGTAGGGCGAAGGCATCATCACCGCACGCACCTTGTCTTTGCCCAAGGCATCCACCGCGATGGCCAGCACCAGGGCCGAGTCGATGCCCCCCGACAGACCGAGGATGGCACCAGGAAAGCCGTTTTTGCCGATATAGTCACGCACACCCAGCACCAGGGCGTGCCACAGGTCGGCCTCCGGCGTGTGCTCCGGGGTCAACACCCGCTGCAAACCAGGCGTGAGGGCCGCCGGCCTACCCGAGCGTTCTGCAGGCACGTCAATCTCTACCTGAAACAGGGTCGATTCAAAACTGGGGGCTCGGGCCGCGACGTTGCCGCCGACATCGAGCGCGAAGCTGCGGCCTTCAAACACGATCTCATCCTGCCCACCCACCAAGTGAGCGTACACCAGCGGCAAGCCCGTCGCCAGCACACGCTCGCGCATGGCCCGCTCGCGTTCGTCGCCCTTGCCAGCGTGGAATGGCGACGCATTGATGACCGCCAACAACTGCGCACCGGCGGCGCGCGCCGCTTGTGCAGGGCGCTCGTACCAGGCGTCTTCGCAAATCAGCAGCCCGATGCGCAGCGAATCGCCAGACGCCGTCGGCACCTCAAAAACGCAGATGCCGTCTCCGGGCACAAAATAACGGCGTTCGTCGAACACCTGGTAGTTGGGCAGCTCGCGCTTGGCGTAGGTGTGAAGCACCTGCCCTTCGCACAAAACAGACGCTGCGTTGTGGCATGGCGCACGCCCGACGCTGCGCGAGGCCGTATGCCCCTTCACGGCCACGGCCGGATGACCCACGACGATGTACAGGCCTTTCAACCCTGCGGTCTCGCGGGCCACGGTTTTCACGGCATCATCACAGGCGGCCACGAAAGCGGGCCGCAAGAACAGGTCTTCGGCGGCATAACCACAAATGGCCAGTTCGGGCGTGAGCAGGACGCTGGCGCCCTGAGCATGGGCTTGCTGAGCGGCTTCGACAATGAGGCGGGCGTTGCCGGCCAGATCGCCGACCACGAAATTGAGCTGCGCAACGCAGAGCTTGAGCGACATGGACATGAATAACGGTTGCAGTGCGGGGAATTATGTCACCCGGGTCATCGAAGACCCGACACAACTGTCCGCCGAGGCCTGGGATGGGCTGCTGGCGCGGCAAACGAATGGCAGCGCCTGCGGTCCCTTCATGCGTCACGCCTACCTGGCAGCCCTGCACACCAGCGGCAGCGCGGTGCCCGCCACCGGCTGGACGCCGCAATGGATCACCCTGTGGCAAGGCGAAGCCTTGCAGGCTGCCGCGCCGCTGTATGTGAAAACCCACTCATACGGGGAATACGTGTTCGACTGGGCCTGGGCCAACGCCTACGCACAGCACGGGCTGGACTACTACCCCAAGGCCGTGGTGGCGGTGCCGTTCACGCCCGTGCCCGGCCCCAGGCTGCTGGCCAGCACCGACGAAGCCCGGGCGGCGCTGATGCAGGCCCTGCTCGCACACTGCGAAACGCAGAATTTGTCGTCGTTGCATGTGCTGTTTGCCTCCCCCACCGACCAAGCCACCTGTCAAACGGCCAACCTGATGGAGCGTCAAACCGTCCAATTCCACTGGGAACAACGCGTTGGTCAACCCTATGTCAGCTTTGACGACTTCCTGGCCGCGCTGGCTCAGGAAAAGCGCAAGAAGATCCGCCAAGAGCGACGGCGTGTGGCCGAAGCGGGCGTGACTTTTGAACACCGGCGCGGGCGCGACATCACGGCTGCCGATTGGGACTTCTTCTACCGCTGTTACGCACGCACCTACCTGGAGCACGGCAACCCGCCCTATCTGCAGCCCGCGTTCTTCCAGGCCATGGCCAAGCAGTTGCCGGAACACTGGCTGCTGTTCCTGGCCCGGCGCGCCGACGGGACGCCCATGGCCTGCAGCCTGGTGGCGCTGAGCGACGAATCCGCCCGTCCCGAAGCCGCCTACGGCCGCTACTGGGGGGCGCTGGAGCGGGTGGACTGCCTGCACTTCGAGGCCTGCTACTACCAGCCCCTTCAGTGGTGCATAGCCCACGGTGTGCGGCGCTTTGAAGGCGGCGCGCAAGGCGAGCACAAAATGGCTCGCGCCCTGCTGCCCGTGGTGACGCACAGCGCACACTGGCTGGCCCACCCAGCTTTCGCCGATGCCGTGGAACGCTTTCTGCAGCGCGAAGGCGATGGCATGGCGAGCTACTTGGAACACCTGGAAAGCCGAAGCCCCTTGCGAACCCCGGCGTGAACCGGGCCCGGCAAGGGGCTTCAAAAGCAGCCCGCCACCAGCTCCAGGCTGGCGCAACGGGCAAAGCGAGAAAGGTCAGGCCTTCTGATCGGCTTCGTAGGCGGCGATGCCGTCCAGAATTTCCTGGTGGGCAGCGTCCTTGTTGTCCCAGCCCAGCACCTTGACCCACTTGCCGGGGTCCAAGTCCTTGTAGTGCTCAAAGAAATGCTCGATGGCCTTCAGGCGCACCGGGTTCAGGTCTTCCAGCGACTTCCACTGGGAGTACAGGGGCAGAATCTTTTCGGTGGGCACGGCCAACACCTTGCCGTCCACGCCGCCTTCGTCTTCCATCTTCAAAATGCCGAGGGCGCGGCAGGGCACCACCACGCCGGGGGGCAGCGGCACCGGGGTGATCACCAGCACGTCCACCGGGTCACCGTCACCGGCGATGGTCTTGGGCACGTAACCGTAGTTGGTCGGATAGTGCATCGCGGTGTTCATGAAGCGGTCCACGAAGATGCAGCCCGAGGCCTTGTCCACTTCGTATTTGATCGGGTCGCCGTTCATCGAGATTTCGATGATGACGTTGAACGATTCGGGCACCTTGCTGCCAGGGGTAACGTGGTCGAGAGACATGTTGACGCGTTGAACTGAGTTGAAGAAATGGCGAAATTGGGCCCGATTTTACTGATGCGATCCTGACGTTTGGCGCACGCCCTATCGAGGTGCTGCAGCGCAGCAGTGCCAAAACCGGCAACTTGCGCTAAATTGCTTGCGTTGGCCAATCGTTTTTTCAGCTCGGAGGGCAAAAACGAGGAAGCAACGCAGCGGATGCCAGAGGCTCGCGTGCGTTGGCATCCTCCAAGTCGAAACGAGCAGGAGAAATCTTTATGGTTGGACAATCTGCGCTGATCTTTGCGCTGGTGTGCGGACTCGTGGCT
>CAZSZN010000185.1:0-5828 GCA_964610405.1 uncultured Macromonas sp.
CGTAGGTCGAGAACTTGTAGCCCCGGCGGTATTCGAACTTGTCCACTGCCTTCATCAGGCCGATGTTGCCCTCCTGGATCAGGTCCAGGAATTGCAGACCGCGGTTGGTGTACTTCTTGGCGATGGAGATCACCAGGCGCAGGTTGGCCTCGATCATCTCCTTCTTCGCATCCCGCGACATGCGCTCGCCCGCATTCATCCGCTTGTGGATGGCCTTGAGCTGCTCCAGCGGCACCACCACGTTGGTCTGCAGGTCGATCAGTTGCTGCTGCAGTTCCTGGATGGGCGGAATGTTGCGCGCCATCACCGCGCTCCAGGGCTTGCCGGCGGTCGCCTGTTTCTCCACCCACTGGCGGTTCAACAGGTTGGGCGGGAAGTCGGCCACGAACTTGTCCTGCGGCATGCCGCACTTCTCAACGATGATGCGGCGCAGCTCGCGCTCTTTCTTGCGCACGCCGTCCACCTGCTGGCGCACGGTTTCGCACAGCTTCTCGATCGCCTTGGCGGTGAAGCGGATGGTCATCAGCTTCTCGGTCAGCGCGGCCTGGGTTTTCAGGTAATTGGCGGTGCCGTAGCCTTCTTTGTCGTAGGTCTTGTGCAGCTTCTCGAACAGCTCGCGCATCGCGTCAAAGCGGCTCAGCGCCTCGCGCTTGAGCTCTTCCATCTTGCGGGTCAGTGCTTTGGAGCCGCCCTTGCCATCGTCGTCGTCGGCTTCGTCGTAGTCGTCGAAGTCTTCTTCGGCCACGTAGTCGTCGGCCTCGTTCGAGTCGGCGAAGCCGTCCACGATGGTGGAAATCACCACCGCGCCCGAACGGATTTCCTCGCCCATGGCCAGGATTTCGTTGATGGTGGCGGGCGATTCGGAAATCGCGGCCATCATTTCGTTCAAGCCGCCTTCAATGCGCTTGGCAATCTCGATTTCGCCTTCGCGCGTCAGCAGTTCCACCGTGCCCATTTCGCGCATGTACATGCGCACCGGGTCGGTGGTGCGACCGAATTCACTGTCCACGGTGGACAGCGCGGCTTCGGCTTCCTCTTCGGCTTCCTCTTCGGTCGCGGCGGTGGGGCCGGTGTTGCTCAGCAGCAGGGTTTCGGCGTCGGGCGTCTGTTCGTACACCGCCACGCCCATGTCGTTCAGCAGCGACACCACCACTTCCAGCGTTTCCTGCTCCACCAGCTTGTCGGGCAGGTGGTCGTTGATTTCGCCGTGCGTCAGGTAGCCGCGCGTTTTGCCCAGCTTGATCAACGCCTTCAGGTGTTCGCGGCGGGCCTTGGCTTCTTCCTCGGTCAGCACCGTGTCGTCCAGGCCAAATTCCTTCATCAAGGCGCGTTCTTTCGCCTTGCTGATTTTCATGCGCAGCGGCTTGACCTTTTCCGCCGGTTGTTCCGCTTCGGCCGCCTCCGCTTCAACGACGTCCGGATCTTCACCCAGGTCTTCATCCACGTCGCTCAGGTCCACATCGTCGCCATCGTCGCTGGCTTTGCTGGCCGCCGCCTTGGGCTTGCGGCCCCGCTTGGCGGCGGGCTTGGTGGCCTTGGCATCGGTGCTGTCGGCGGCTTTCTTGCTGGCCCGCTTCTTGGGGGCCGTGGTGGTGCCCGCTTCAGCGGCGGCTTCGGTGGTGTCCAGCTCTTCGGCTTTGGACTTGGCGGTCGATTTCTTGGTGCTCACGAAAGGCGCTTTCTGCCCACAAAGGCGGGTTGCAGACGGTGGAAACTCAAATGTTCACATGCAGGTAGCCACGGCGGTTGCCGCAAAAGGCCACCGCCGTTGGACCGGAGGTCGGGCCCGCCGCAAGCTGGATGGGCGAACATTTGGTGTGCAGTCCTTGCGGGGCGGGCAAGGTGCCCTGGCCAAAAGGAGTGGTTCCTGTAACCCTTGAGGGTGGTGGCCGGTCCGGAGGTGCTGCTGTCGCGCTTGCGTACAACCTTAGATTATACCGCCCGACTCAAGTTCCAGCAGGAACCTTCCTCAGTCGATGGGTTCCGCTTCGAGCGCCTTGCGGGCGGTTTGCACTTCGCGGTACAGCGCCAACGCTTGCGGGTCCATGCCCGCTTGCGCGATCAATTCGGTTTCGCGCAGCTTGAGCCTTTCGATGTGCATGCGGCGCAAGAGTTCACGCAACTCCCGGCGCGCCTCATGCTCCGTCGCGGGCCGGCTTTCGGGGGATTCGTCTTCCCCCGCGCGTTCCAGGGCCGTGCCGCTGTCGTTCAGGGCCAGGGCCAGACCTTCGAAGGGTTGGCCGCGCAAGGCTTCACGCAAGGCAGCCCAAGGTTGCGCGCCGTGTTCGTGCCACTGGCCTTCCAGCCAGGCAAACAGGCCGCCGTGGGGGTCGGGTTCCTGCGCCAGCAGGTGGTGGTCTTCAGCCGTCAACCAGTCCCAAGCCTCCGGGGTGCCCAGCACCAGCCGGGCCACCCGGTCAGCTTTGTCCAGCCAGCCTTTGGGTGTGCGGCGGCGGTTGGGCGCGGGCGTGTAGCGCGGCGTGGAGCGTGAGGTGTATGGCGCTGCATCGGCGGCTGGCTCTCGCGGTGGGCGAGCGCTGGCCGGTGTCCGCGTCGGGGCCGGGTAGTGCGCCACCTCCGGGGGGGGCTGATCGCCCTTTTTGCGCGAGGCGGGGGCCGTGCGTTGCCCGGGTGCTTGCCACAGACCGGCCAGTTCCCGGGGGTCCAGGCCCACGCCGTCCGCGAGCTCCTGCAGCAGTTGGCGGCGCAGCGCGCCGTCGGGCATGGCACTCCACAGCGGCTGCGCCTGGCTGGCCATGCGGGCGCGGCCCTCGGCGGTGTCCAGGTCGCAGCCGGCGGCGGCTGCCTCCACCAAAAAACGGCTCAGCGGCACGGCGGTCTTGACCGCTTCGGCAAAGCCTTCCGGGCCGTGGGCCCGGATGTAACTGTCCGGGTCGTGCTCGGCCGGCAGGAACAAAAACTTGATGCTGCGGGTATCGCTGGCCCAGGGCAGGGCGGCTTCCAGGGCCTTGCGCGCTGCCCTGCGTCCGGCGGCATCGCCGTCAAAGCTGAACACCACCGCGTCGCTGAAACGAAACAGCAATCGCACATGGTCGGGCGTGCACGCGGTGCCCAGCGTGGCCACCGCATGCCCAAAGCCCAGTTGGGCCAGCGCCACCACGTCCATGTAGCCTTCGGTCACCAGCACGTAGCCAGCCGCGCGGATGGCGCTGCGGGCCTCGAACAGGCCGTACAGCTCGTGGCCTTTGCTGAACACCGGGGTTTCGGGTGAGTTCAGGTACTTGGGCTCGCCCTGGTCCAGCACCCGCCCACCGAAGCCGATGTATTCCCCTTTCACGTTGCGGATCGGGAACATGATCCGTTCCCGGAAGCGGTCGTATCGGCGTCCTTCTCCGTGCTCGCCAGTGGCGGCTTCGGCGCCGTCATCGGGGGCGATCACCAAGCCGGCGTCGAGCAGCAGCGGGCTTTGGTAATCGGGGAACACGGTAGACAAGAAACGCCAGCCGGGCGGCGCGTAACCCAGTGCAAAGGTTTTGGCCACCTGACCGGTCAGCCCACGGCGTTTGAGGTAGTCGATCGCGGCTGGCGCCTGTTTGAGCTGGGCTTTGTACGCGTCGGCGGCTTTGGCGAGCACATCGTTCAGGGTGCTCTGGCGTTTGCGCTGCTCGGCGGCCCGGGCACGCTCCTGGGGTGGAATGTCCTCTTCCGGCACTTGCAGACCCACCTGCTGAGCCAGGTCTTTGACGGCCTCTACAAACCCGATGCCGGTGTGTTCCATCAAAAAACCGACCGCATTGCCGTGCTTGCCGCAGCCAAAGCAGTGGAAAAACTGTTTGGTCGGGCTGACGCTGAAAGAGGGGGATTTTTCGCCGTGGAACGGGCACAAGCCCATGAAGTTGGCGCCGCCTTTTTTCAGTTGCACGTAGCGGCCCACCACCTCGACGATGTCGACGCGGGACAGCAACTCCTGAATGAAACCTTGGGGGATGGCCACTGCGTATTGTCGCCCACCGCGCAGCAACGAGCGCGTGGGTCGGATTAGCCCCGCATGACGCGGTTTTTGCCAGCCCGTTTGGCCGCGTACATGGCTTGGTCGGCGCGTTGCAGGGCCTCGGCGCTGGTCTCCTCGGGTGACATGCGCGTCACCCCCGCACTGAAGGTGATCAACAACCGCTTTTCACCCTCCAGGAACAATTGGGTCGTCAGCTCGCGCTGCAGTCGGGTGATCACCTCCACCGCCTCGTCCAGGCCGGTGTCCGGCAGCACTACCACAAACTCCTCGCCGCCAAAGCGGGCCACCGAATCGTTGGGCCGCAAGGCCCGGCGAGCCACGTCGGCGAGGTGCTTCAGAGCGCTGTCGCCCGTCAGGTGGCCGTGGGTATCGTTCAGTTTCTTGAAGTCGTCAATGTCCAGCACGGCCAGGCACACGTCGATGCCCATGCGGTCGGCGCGCGACACCTCGCGCTCCACCACTTCCATCAGGCCTTTGCGGTTCAGCGCGCCGGTCAGCAGGTCGTGGCTGGCCATCGCGCTCATCCGGTCCAGTTCCTGGCGCAGGTGCTCCACTTCGGCCTCGGCTTCCAGGGCACGTTCGCGCAGGCTTTGCAGTTCTTCGCCGGTGCGGCGGGTGTCCAGCGCCATGGAACGCGCCGATTGGATGGCTTCCTGCAGCACCGGGGCCATCTCGGTCACGTCCCGCGCCGTTTCCAACCGGGTGGCGCAACTCTCCATCTGCACTTGAAACTGCTCGTTCGAGGCCGCTGTTTGGGCCAGGCGTTCCAGAAACACGCTCAGTGTCTCTTTCATCACCTGTTGCGCTTCGAGCGCGTGCTCCCGCGCTTGCGCCTGCTTGAACATCACGTCCTTCAGGCGCCGTTGCACGTCGTCCAGCCGTCGGGCGGACAAGGGCGGCAGCGTCGCTTCCTTCAGCGCGTTCATCTGCTGCTGCAGCCACGGGCTGTCCGGGTTGATCTCCTCGAACTGTTCAAACACCGTGTGGAGCAGGCTCAGCAGCGTTTCGCGGATCTGGCGCTGTTCCTCGGCCACAAACGACAAGCGGAACGCGTAGTCGCTCATCATCTTGCGCAGCACAGTGTGGTGCGGCATGTCTTGCCGCAACTCGCTGACCAGCTCCCGCGCCTGGGCCGCCACTTTCAGGTCGTCGTTGCCCACGGCGGGCAGCGCGTGGTCCACGATGCGGGCCATTTGTTCGGCCAGCTCGGCGGGCAGGCCCAGTTCGCGCGGCGGCTCCGTGTGCCCGATCGTCACCTCGGTGGGGGTGGCCTGCTTGCTGATCAGGTTGAGCACGGCCTTTTCCAGGTCGTCCCAACTGTGCAGGGTCACGGCTTTGTTGAACTGCGCCCTGAAGCGCTGCTGCGCCGGGCTTTTGTCGGGCAGGGCATGGCCTATTTTGCGCAGCGGCTCCAACGGGAAGGGCCGCAGGGCACGGGTACCTGCAACCTCGTGGTAAACGGCCTGAAAATTGTCCGGCGTGGGGGGTAACTTGCGTGCGGCCAACAATTTGACCGCTTCTCGGGCAATGTCCTGCGGCGTCTGTGCGGCCATGGAGAATCACATTTGGAGTTTCCCTCCATCTTACACCGCCGCCAGCGGCCTTTTGGCCGTCAGCGCGGGGGCAGGCGGATCGCACCGTCCAAACGGATCACCTCGCCGTTGAGCATGTCGTTTTCCAGGATGTGGCGCACCAGTTTGGCGTAGTCGTCCGGGCGGCCCAGGCGCGAAGGGAAGGGCACGCTGGCGGCGAGGGCGTCTTGCACCTCTTGCGGCATGCCGAACAGCATGGGCGTGCCGAAGATGCCCGGGGCGATCGTCATGTTGCGGATGCCGTTGCGGGCCAGGTCGCGTGC
>CAZSZN010000186.1:0-5785 GCA_964610405.1 uncultured Macromonas sp.
GCCATGGGCTTGCCCATGTCGGTGCTGAAGAACTGGTTGTTGAGCGCGGTGAACAACAGCGGCGCGGTTTCGCCGGAAATGCGGGCGATGGCCAGCAGCAGTCCAGTGATCACCCCGCTCTTGGCGGCGCGAAGCGTCACCATGGTGGACACTTTCCAGCGCGGTGCGCCGAGGGCGAACGCCGCTTCGCGCAGGCTGCCGGGCACCAGGCGCAGCATGTTTTCGGTGGTGCGCACCACCACCGGAATGGCGATCAGCGACAGCGCCAGGCTGCCAGCGTAGCCCGAGAAGTTGCCCACGGTGGCCACGGCAATCGCGTACACGAACAGCCCCAGCACGATGGACGGGGCCGACAGCATGATGTCGGTCACGAAGCGGGTGAACTCGGCCGTTTTGCTGGTGTCACCATATTCGGCCAGGTACACCCCGGCCAGAATACCGACCGGCGTGGACACCAACACGGTCAGGCCCAGCATCATCAAGCTGCCGACGATGGCGTTGCGCAGACCACCACCCTCGGTGCCGGGGGCGGGCGTGTCCTGGGTGAACATGTTCCAGTCCAGTGCCGCCAGGCCGTTGGAGAACAGCACGTACAAAATCCAGAGCAGCACGGTCAGGCCCAGGGCCATGGCGCCCATCGAGAGGGTGAGCCCCACCGCGTTGGCCGCGCGGCGCTGGCGGTACAAAGATTCGTTGAATTGCATCTCAGAGCCCCTTGGCCTTTTCGGCGCGCAGAATCATGATCTTGGCCACGGCCAGCACCACGAAGGTGATGACAAACAGCAGAAAGCCCAAGGCAAACAGGGTGGACAGGTGGAAATCGGCCGCTTCGGCGAACTCGTTGGCCAGCGTGGACGCGATGGAGGTTCCGGGTGAAAACAGCGAGGTGGGCAGGCGGTTGGCGTTGCCAATCACGAAAGTCACAGCCATGGTTTCGCCCAAGGCGCGTCCCAAGCCCAACATCACGCCGCCAATCACACCCTTCTGGGTGTAAGGCAACACGATGCGGCGCACCACCTCCCAGGTCGTGCAGCCAATGCCGTAGGCCGATTCGCGCAGGATGGAGGGCACGATCTCAAACACGTCGCGCATCACCGCCGCTATGAACGGCAGCACCATGAACGCGAGGATGATGCCCGCCGACATGATGCCCAAGCCGGTGGGGGCGCCACCCACGATCCAGCCGACCAGCGGCATGCCACCGATGATGTCTTGCATCGGCACCTGGATGTAGTCGGCAAACAAGGGCGCAAACACAAACAGACCGAACATGCCGTAGATGATGGACGGCACGGCGGCCAGCAACTCGACCGCGGTGCCCAGCGGGCGGCGCAGCCAGACGGGGCAGGTTTCGGTCAGGAACAGCGCGATGCCAAACGCCAGTGGCACGGCCAGCAGCAAGGCGATGCCCGCACTGATCAAGGTACCGACGATGGCGATCGCGGCACCGAATTCTTCGTTGATGATGTCCCACTCGACGTACCAGATGAAGCGCACGCCAAACTTGTGGAGCGTGGGCCAGGCGTTAATGAGGAGCGAAACGATGATGCCCATCAAAGCCAGCAGGACAATCAGGGAGAATGCCTGCGTGCCCCGGTGGAACAGGGTGTCTTCCAGTTGCTGGCGCCGCGCAATCTGAATCATGCGGGAGCTGCCCGTCTCGGCCGGTGCCTGGGAAGCGCTCATGGTGGATTCCAAATTCATTCTGACTCCGGCAAAGTATGGTTCCGTTCACGGGAAAGCCCGTCGGCGGTCGGGAAACACGCCAACGGGCAACGCCATCACTCAGCCGATCACTTGTTGTTGATTTGCGACCAGACCTTGCTGCGGATGTCGGCGGTCAGCTTGTCGGGCAGCGGCACGTAGTCCAGATCGGTTGCCATCTTCTTGCCGTTTTTGAAGGCCCAGTCAAAGAACTTCAGCACTTCGGCACTCTCGGCCTTGTTGCTGGGCTCTTTGTACATCAGGATGAAGGAGGCGGTCGCCACCGGGTAAGCATTGTCGCCCGGCTGGTTGACGATGGACAGGCCCATGCCCGGCACGCTGAACCAGTCGGCGCCGGCGGCTGCGGCGGCGAAGGTGTCGTCGCCCGGCATCACGAACTTGCCGTTCTTGTTTTGCAACTGCATCACCGGGATGTTGTTCTTCTTGGCGTAGGCGTATTCCACATAGCCCAGCGAACCCTTGACGCGCGACACGTTGGCGGCCACGCCTTCGTTGCCTTTGCCACCCACGGAGGTCGGGGCCGGCCACTTGACGGCAGCGCCCTTGCCCACGGTGTCGGCCCAATCTTTGCTCACGCTGGACAGGTAATCGGTCCAGTTGAAGGTGGTGCCCGAACCGTCGGCGCGGTGCACGATGGTGATGGTCTGGTCAGGCAGTTTTTTGCCCGGGTTCAGCGCGGCCAGCTTGGGGTCGTTCCACTTGCTGATCTTGCCCATGAACATTTCGGCCAGCACCGGGCCGGTCACGCGCAGATCGCCCTTGGCAAAACCTTCGAGGTTGAACACCGGCACGGTGCCACCGATGATGGCGGGGAACTGGATCATGCCGTCTTTGTCGAGATCGGCGCCGGAAACAGGCGCGTCAGAGGCACCAAAGGCCACGGTTTTGGCGCGAATCTGGCGCAGGCCACCCGAAGAACCGATGGATTGGTAGTTCAGGCCGGTGCCCGTGGCGGCTTTGTAAGCCTCGGCCCACTTGGCGTAAATGGGGAACGGGAAGGTTGCGCCGGCGCCGGTGATGTCGGCAGCCATGGCCACATTGCTGAAACCGACGGTGGCTGCAGCCACAGCAGCCGCCGCGATGGTTTTCAGAAAAGTACGCTTCATTGCAATCCTCAAAGGGTTGGTTAGGGGATGCCATGGACTTTAGGATGCTTGTGTGACATTCATATGACAAAACGGTGGCCCAGCGCCTGACCATGGACTGACAACCTTGGAAGGCGCATGAAACGCATCGGCCCCATCCGGGTTTTCACTGGGTTGGTGTTATGCTGGGCGCCCCTGAGAAACCATGAACGGCATGCAGAACGGAACCTTACTCGCGGCGGTGGATCTCGGGTCGAACAGCTTTCGACTCGAAATTGGCCGCTACGACTCGGGCCACATTGAACGGGTGGAGTACCTCAAAGAGGTGGTGCGCCAGGGCAGTGGCCTGGATGAAAACAAAAACCTGAGCCTGGTGGCGATGGAGCGCGGCTGGGAGTGCCTGGCGCGGTTCGGGGAACGGTTGCAAGGCTTCAAAAAGCAGCAAGTGCGCGCGGTGGCGACCCAGACCCTGCGCGAAGCCCGCAACCGCGACGACTTTTTGCGCAAGGCGCAAGCGGTGCTGGGTTTTTCGATCGACGTGGTGTCGGGCCATGAAGAAGCGCGCCTGATTTACCAAGGGGTGTCGCACCTGCTGCCCCAATCGGACGAACGTCGGCTGGTGGTGGACATCGGCGGCCGCTCGACCGAAGTGATTTTGGGTCAAGGCTACACGCCGCTGCGCATGGAGTCTTACCGCCTGGGCAGCGTGGCGTGGTCCACCCGTTATTTTCCGCGCGGCCAGTTCACCACCGCCCTGCTGAACACCGCCGTGGTGGCGGCCAAAGCGGTGTTGGACGAGGCGCTGGACACCTTTCCCGGGTCCGAATGGAACGTCGCCTACGGCTCCTCGGGCACCGTGGGCGCGGTGGCCGACATGCTGGCCACCAATGGCTTCCCGGCAGGCGTGGTCACCCGCGACGGCTTGAGCTGGCTGATCGAACGCATGCAGCGCGCTGGCCATGTGGACGAATTGAAGCTGGAAGGCTTGAAAGAAGACCGCCGGGCGGTGCTGTGCGGGGGGGTGGCGGTGTTGCAGGCGCTGTTCGAGTTGTTCGAACTGCAGACCATGCAACGGGCCGAGGGCGCTCTGCGCCAAGGCGCGCTGTACGACCTGATCGACCGTGGCAACGACCAGACCGACGTGCGCGAACGCACCGTGAGCTGGCTGGGTGAACGTTTCACCACCGACAAGGCACAGGCCCACCGGGTGGCCCAGGTGGCGGCGCAACTGTTCTCGCAAGTGGCGACCAACGACCCGCTGAACGGGCGCTATTCGCAAAAATTGATCTGGGCAGCAAGGCTGCACGAAATCGGCACCCACATTTCGCACGCCAGCGCCCACCGGCACGGCGCCTACATCCTGGACCATGTGGACGCGCCGGGCTTTTCGATTCCCGAACTGCACCGCATGAGCCAACTGGTGCTGGGCCAGCGCGGCAAGCTGCGCAAGCTTGAAGGCGAGCTGGAGGACGAACTGTTCGCCAAACAACTGCTGTGCCTGCGCTTGGCAGTGCTGTTGTGCCACGCCCGCAAAGACCCCGACATTGGCGCGCTGCGCCTGAGCTACCGCTCGCGCCAGTTCAAGCTGACGGCGGTGCCAGGCTGGTCACGCCAGTATCCACAATCGGCTTGGCTGCTGGAAGAGGAAGTGCAGGCGTGGCTGCGGTCGCAGTGGCGCCTGACGATCGACCTGCGCTGATCAGAGCAACTCGGGCGTCTGCACCGTGAGCAGCACGGTTTGCAGTTGCCCGTTTTTTTCGCGCTGGCGCAGCCACCAGACGGCCCCTTTGCGAATGGAGCATTCGCTGGCCTGCAGATTCAGCAACTGGGCCACGGTCTGCCCCAGCGTGGGCTGGTGCCCCACCACCAACACCGGCTGCCTGCCTTCCGGCCACTGGGCCAGCGTCAACAGGTCGCCCGATGCGCCATCGGGCCGCAGTTCGTCGCGCACGCGGTATTTGCGCCCCAGAGCAATCACGGTCTGCTCGGTGCGCACCGCCGGGCTGCAGTAAATCTTGACGCCTTCTGGCAACTGGCGGTCCAGCCAGGCGGCCATGCGCGAAGCCTGCCGCTCGCCCTTGGGGGTGAGGCGGCGCGACAGATCGGTACTGCCCCCGTCCTCGGTCTCGTCCAGGTCCTCGGCTTCGGCGTGACGCCAGAGGATCAGGTCCATGCTCATGTTTTGCTCCCGTAGCGCGCCATCAAGGTGGCCTGTGCCGATTGCTGATGGGGTTTGCCCTTGCCCGAAGCGGTCACCGCCGGCTTCACGTAGCGGCCATCGGGCTGCAGCAGCCAAGCGTCGCGGTTGTCGTGCAGGTACTGGTGAATGCACTCTTCCATCACCCGGTGGCGCAAGGCCGGATCGGTGATCGGCCAGGCCAGCTCGATGCGGCGCAGCATGTTGCGGTTCATCCAGTCGGCACTGGAGAGCCACAACTCTTCCTGCGCGCCCATGCGGAACCAGAACACCCGCGAGTGCTCCAGCAAGCGCCCGATGATGGAGCGGACGTGCACGTTGTCGGTGTAGCCGGGCACGCCCGGGGGCAATATGCAGGCGCCGCGCACGATGATGTCCACCTGCACCCCCGCCTGCGACGCCTGCGCCAACGCGCGGGCCAGCGGCTCATCGGTGAGCGCGTTCATTTTCAGGATGATGCGGGCTTCCTGGCCCTGCTGCGCAGCGGCGATGGTGGCCTCGATCCGCTCCAGCATGCCTTTGTGCAGGTGGAACGGCGCGATCATGGCCTGGTTCAGGCGCGGCAAGCGGTTCTGGCTGGCCAGGTGCAGGAACACCTGGTCCAGGTCGGCGGTGAGCGCGTCATCAGCGGTCAGGTAACTCAGGTCGGTGTAGAGCTTGGCCGTGCCCGGGTTGTAGTTGCCGGTGGACACGTGGGCGTAGCGGCGCAGCTGCCCCTCCTCGCGGCGCGTGACCAGCAGCATGTTGGCGTGCGTCTTCAGCCCCACAATGCCGTACA
>CAZSZN010000187.1:0-5782 GCA_964610405.1 uncultured Macromonas sp.
CCCGCTGATCAAGATCATCAACATCGTGGCACTGCTGATCGTGCCGCTGCTGGCCTGACCATAGGCCCAGAGCTTGTCGGGCCATGCCCTGCGCGCTTCGGCCATGGTGTAATCTCAGCCCATGTCCGAACGCGTCATTCCTCTGGTTGATCAGCGCATCCAAGCGCTGAAGGCCCCAGTGCCCGCCCAGGCCATTGCAACCACCGGGCTGCTGGGCGACAGCCTGGGCCGCCCGTTGCGGGACTTGCGCATCAGCGTGACCGACCGCTGCAATTTCCGCTGCAGCTACTGCATGCCGAAGGAAATCTTCGACAAGGACTACCAGTACCTGCCCCACAGCGCCCTGCTCACCTTCGAGGAAATCACGCGGCTGACGCAACTGTTCGTCGCCCATGGCGTGCGCAAGGTGCGTCTGACCGGCGGAGAACCCCTGCTGCGCAAGAACCTTGAGATTCTGGTGGCGCAACTGGCCGCCCTGCGCACGGTGGAAGGCGAACCGCTGGACCTGACGCTGACCACCAACGGCAGCCTGCTGGCCCGCAAGGCGCAGGCCCTGAAAGCTGCCGGACTCAACCGTGTGACCGTGAGCCTCGACGGGCTGGACGATCGCATCTTCCGCCAGATGAACGATGTCGATTTCCCAGTGGCCGACGTGCTGGAAGGCATTGCCGCCGCGCGCGCGGCGGGCCTGGGACCGATCAAAGTCAACATGGTAGTCAAACGGGGCACCAACGACGACCAGATCCTGCCCATGGCGCACCATTTCCGGGGTACCGGCATTGTGTTGCGGTTCATCGAATACATGGACGTGGGCGCCACCAACGGCTGGCGCATGGACGAAGTCATGCCCAGCGCCGAGGTGGTGCGGCTGATTCAGAACGAGCTGCCGCTGGTCCAACTGGAGCCGTCGGCGCCCGGCGAAACCGCCGAACGCTGGGGTTATGCCGGGCCTGACGGCCAGCACGACCCCGCCCTGGGCGAAATCGGCGTGATCAGCAGCGTCACGCAAGCCTTCTGCGGCGATTGCAACCGCGCACGCCTGTCCACCGAAGGCAAGATCTATCTGTGCCTCTTTGCCTCGCAGGGTTACGACCTGCGCGACCTGTTGCGCGGCGCGGCATCGGATGCCGAGATCGCCTCAGCCATCGGCGCGATTTGGCAGGGCCGCAGCGACCGCTATTCCGAAATGAGGGCACAAATGCCCCCAGAACTGAGCGGTGGCACCGCGCGGCGCATTGAAATGAGTTACATCGGAGGTTGAAGATGACCGAAGCCAGCGTGACCGGCCTGGTGCTGGCCGGGGGGCGAGGTTCCCGCATGGGTGGCGTTGACAAAGGCCTGCAAACCTACAACGGCACCCCCTTGGCCTTGCACGCCCTGCTGCGCCTTCAAATGCAAGAAGGCCCCCACCTGGCGGCCACCATGATCAACGCCAACCGCAATCTGGCGGCCTACGAAGCCTTCGGCGTGCCGGTGTGGGCCGACAGCCTGGATGGTTACGCCGGGCCACTGGCGGGCTTCCTCACAGGGTTGGGACATTGCGAAACGCCTTACCTGTTGACCGTCCCTTGCGATTCGCCCCTGTTTCCACTGGACCTGCTGATCCGGCTGATGGACGCCTTGGAAGCCAACGGCGCCGACATCGCCATGGTGTCGGCTCCCGAAGCGGACGGCACATTGCACCCACAACCGGTGTTCTGCCTGCTCAAAACAACGCTGCTGGAAAGCCTGGTGCGCTTCACCCAGGAGGGCGGCCGCAAAATTGACGCCTGGACAGCGCAGCACCGCACCGCCCTCGTCCCCTTCAACCGCCCTGGCGACGCGCCCCAGGCGTTTGCCAACGCCAACACCCTGCAAGAGCTGCGCGCCCTGGAAGTTTGAGCCCGCCCAGCCCACGAGCCCATGAAAACCATTGCCCAGATTGCCGAAGAACTGCAAGGCTACGACCCCAAGGCGCTGAGCGCGCAGGCGGTCAACGATTTTCTGAACCGGCTCGTCACGCCCGTGGCCGAGACGGAGAGCCTGCCCATTTTTCAGGCCCTGGGCCGGGTGCTGGCGCAAGACATCGTCTCGCCCATCAGCGTGCCGCCGCACGACAACTCCGCGATGGACGGCTTCGCGTTCGCAGGGGCCGACCTGTCCACCGATCGGCCCACCCGCTTGCGCATCGTGGGCACTGCTTTCGCGGGCGAGCCCTGGCCAGGCCTACCGGCCGCTGGCGATTGCGTCAAGATCATGACAGGCGCCATCATGCCGCCTGGGCTGGACACCGTGGTGCCGGTAGAGTTCGTCGAAGTGAACGGTGACACCGTGACCGTGCCGCCGGGCGTGGTGCGCACGGGCGACAACCGCCGCTTGCTGGGCGAAGATCTGATGGAAGATCACCCCGCGTTGCGGCAAGGCACCACGCTGGGCCCCGCCGCATTGGGTCTGGTGGCCAGCCTGGGGTTGCCCGAAGTCAGCGTGTTCCGGCGACTGAAAGTGGCCTACTTTTCCACTGGCGACGAAATACTGTCGCTGGGCGAACCTCCGCGCGTGGGCGCGGTGTACGACAGCAACCGCTACACCGTGTTCGGCCTGCTGTCTCGCTTGGGGGTCGAGGTGCTGGACATGGGCGTGATCAAAGACGAGCCCTCAGCCCTGGAAACGGCCTTTCGGCAAGCTGCGGCTGCCGCAGACGCCATCATCACCAGCGGCGGTGTCAGCATGGGTGAAGCGGACCACACCAAAGCCATGATGCGTCAATTGGGCGACGTGGCGTTCTGGCGCATTGCAATGCGCCCCGGTCGCCCAATGGCGGTTGGCCGCATTGCGTCTGGCGAACGCTCGTCGGTGCTGTTTGGCTTGCCGGGCAACCCGGTGGCGGTTATGGTCACCTTCCTGGCCTTTGTGCGCCCCGCACTGCTGCGCATGATGGGGGCACAAACCCCAGCGCAGCCATGGCTCAAAGCCCAATGCGGTGAAGCCCTGCGCAAAAAACCAGGCCGCACCGAATACCAACGGGGCATCGTCACCACTGCGGAGGACGGCAGTTTGTGGGTGCGCACGACCGGCAATCAGGGCTCGGGCGTGCTGCGGTCCATGGTGGAAGCCAATGGCCTGATCGTGCTGCACCACGGCCAAGGCAACGTGGCCGTGGGGGATCAGGTCGATGTGATGATGTTCGATGGCGCTGTCTGACGCCACCCTGGCTCAAGCAATGATCAGCAAGCCGACCTGCAACAAGACCAACAACACCAGCACCGACAAGTCCACCCCCCCCACCACGGGCACGAAACGACGGATGGGTTGCAACACCGGCTCCACCAAACGCGCCAGCGTGGCTTGCATCGGTGCGTGCGGCTGAACCCAGGAGAGAATCGCGTAAGCCAAAGCCAGCAGCATCAGACCCTGCAACACCGTCTTGAGCAAAAAAATCACCGCCATGAACGGCAGGGTGATGGTCCACGCCAGATTCTGGACACCTGGCAGGCTGCCGCTCCACACACCATGCACAATGGCGGAATACCCCAGCGCCAGCAGCAGCGCCGCCAGGAAACTGCCCCAATCGGTGTTGGCCTGCGCCCAACCGCGGGGCAGCGTCTTGCGCAGCGGCTGAACGATCCAGTCGGTGATGGCCATCACGAACACGCCCGGTTGCTGCGTCATGCGCAGGCGGCGCGAGTTCATCCAGCCACGCAACAGCGCCGCACCCACCAGAAAGAAAAACAGGGTATCCAACAGGAACAACAGAATCCGCATCTCAACGCTTGCCTTTTTTGGACTTGGAGCCAGCGCCTCGGGCCGACCGACCCATGGGCGCCTTGCCACCCGACCGCCCGGGCTGCGGGGCCCTTGAGCCACCGCCTGCGGTTCGGTCGGCGCCGTATTGTGCCCCAGCCCTGCGCTGCCGTTTGGTCTTACCGCCGCCCTCGCCACCGGGCCCGTTGGACGGCCCACCCGCCTTGTCGCGCAGGGCACGCATCACCAGTTCTTCGTCGCCCCGCACCAGTCGGAAATCGATGCGTCGTCCATCCAGATCCACCCGGCTGACCTGTACATTCACGCGCGAACCGAGCGCATAGCGGATGCCAGTGCGTTCACCGCGCAATTCCTGGCGCGCCTCGTCGTGGCGGAAATACTCTCCACCCAACTCGGTGATGTGCACCAAGCCCTCGACGAAGAGGTTGTCCAGCGTCACGAACAGGCCAAAAGTGGTGACGGCAGTGACCACACCACCAAACTCCTCGCCCAGGCGTTCGCGCATGTACTTGCATTTCAGCCAGGCCTCCACATCGCGGCTGGCTTCATCGGCACGGCGTTCGTTGGCACTGCAGTGCAGGCCCGCCGCCTGCCAGCCCAAGGTTTCGGCATTGGGCTTGGCCTTGGGTTTGCCCTCGGCCACCGGCGTGCGAGACGCCAGCCGACGCGACAGTTTGGCATGAGCCTCACCCGGCGTCGGCAAGGCCGGCAACCGGTAGGTCCGCTCGTGCAAGATGGCTTTGATCACCCGATGTACCAGCAAATCCGGGTAACGCCGGATGGGGCTGGTGAAGTGGGTGTAAGCCTCAAAGGCCAAGCCAAAATGCCCTTGGTTTTGGGGGGTGTAAATGGCCTGCTGCATGGAGCGCAGCAGCATCTGGTGAATCTGCGCCGTATCCGGACGATCCTGCGTGGCGTGCGCGATCTGCTGAAAATCTTCCGGCCGGGGGACATCACCCACGGTTTGGGGCACGGCCATGGCCTTGAGGTACTGGCGCAGGGTTTCGAGCTTTTCCGGTGTCGGGCCCTCGTGCACCCGGAACAGGCCGTGGTGTTTGCTCTGGGCGATGAACTCGGCCGCACAGACGTTGGCCGCCAGCATCGCCTCTTCAATCACCTTGTGCGCGTCGTTGCGGGTGCGCGGCACGATTTTCTCGATGCGGCCCGACTCGTCGCACACGATTTGGGTTTCGGTGGTTTCAAAGTCAACCGCACCCCGCCGCTCGCGCGCCGACAGCAACGCCCGGTACACGTCGTGCAAGTTGAGCAGGTGCGGCACCAACGCTTTGCGTTGCTGCGCCTCGGGCCCACGGGTGTTTTGCAGCACGGCCGCGACCTCGGTGTAGGTCAGGCGCCCGTGACTGAACATCACCGCCGGGTAAAACTGGTAGGCGTGAATGTCGCCCTTGGCGGTGATGAGCATGTCGCACACCATGCACAGCCGGTCCACCTCGGGGTTGAGCGAGCACAGGCCGTTGGACAGCTTTTCCGGCAGCATGGGAATGACGCGGCGCGGGAAGTACACGCTGGTCGCGCGGTCGTAGGCGTCCACGTCGATGGGCGTGCCCGTTTCCACGTAGTGGCTCACGTCGGCAATCGCCACCAGCAGGCGCCAGCCCTTGGCACGCCCCACCTTGGCCGGCTCGCAATACACCGCGTCGTCAAAGTCGCGCGCATCTTCGCCGTCGATGGTCACCAGCGGCACATCGGTCAGGTCGATGCGACCCCGTTTGTCGGCCGGCCGCACCTTGTCGGGCAGCGCGCGGCTTTGGGCCAACGCCGCGTCGGAGAACTGGTGCGGCACGCCGTACTTGCGCACCGCAATCTCAATTTCCATACCGGGGTCGTCAATATCGCCCAGCACTTCCTTGACCCGCCCCACCGGCTGCCCGTACAGGGCCGGCGGCTCGGTCAGTTCCACCACCACCACTTCACCCGGTTTGGCCGACCCGGTGGCGCCCTTGGGAATCAACACATCCTGCCCGTAGCGCTTGTCTTCGGGGGCCACCAACCAGACGCCACTCTCTTGCAGCAGGCGACC
>CAZSZN010000188.1:0-5730 GCA_964610405.1 uncultured Macromonas sp.
GCCTGGCGCCCGTTCCAGTTCAACCACGGCATGCCGTAGAAAAACGCCTGGGTCAACCAGAAGAACGTCCAGCGCCACCGTGCAAACCGGCCGTTGACTTCGCGCGCCTGGATCTTGTCGGTCAGCTGCCAGGACGGTGCCGGATGGATGGGAATGACTTTGTGCATGACGGGCTCACGGGTGATGGGGCGTCTCTTGGGCCGCCGCGAACCAGCGGTCGAGTTCGGCCGCCGCTGCGTGCAGGTGCGGGGTAAGGGCATCGGTACCCAGCCATTCGTCGCGCCGGAAGAACACCTGCTTCAGCGTGACGACGCCCATCGTCGCGCCGCGCCAGGCCGCCTTGTCCTCGCCGGGGGTGGCGTAGAGTCCGTCCTCCTCGCTGCGCAGCATCAGCCAGCCCGGCGAGTTGTCTTCCAACTGGGCGGGCACCACCAACGAAAAGCCACTCCACACCAGGTTGGCCACGCCGTTGAAGTTGCCGTTCAGTTGCCAGCCATTGCCCACGTCCTGACCGTTCAAGGCGGGGCCATCCAGCACGGCCGCGCCGGCCCGCTGGGCCAGCACCAGGTCAGGCACGATGAATTCCCGAAGCGCCACGTTTTGCGATTGCAGCAGGGCCTCGATGGCCAAACGCTGCGCCCGAAACACCTGCGGCGCGTAGGGTCCGAGCGCTGCCACGGTGCGGGCGGTTTCTGCGTCTGCACACAGATCGCGCAGTTGGTCACCGTGGCCGCCCAGCGACACCGGCACCCCAGGTTGGAACAGGCCCAAGCGGCCCATCTGCCGCAGCAGATCGGCCCCATTGGCTGCCAGGGTGGGGTTGAGAGCAGGGGCCGCAGGGGTTGGGGGTGTGGCGAGTGACATGTCCCAATGATGTCCACGTCGCCCCTGGTTGGTAAGTTGCAGTTTTGTCGATAAGTGACCGTATCAGATGATGCGGCTGATCCCATGGTTTATCTGCGGGGCTGATACGGTACGCGTTGTGTTGGTCGTTCGATACTGGAGGGCATGAGAGGTTTTGTCTGCGCCGCACTGGGAATGGCTGCCTTGGTGGTCTTTGAGCGCTTGGGTGCGGTGCTGGCGGCGGCGACGGGCTTGGGCTTGCCAGGCAGTGTTGTCGGTTTTGTGTTGCTGGTTTTGACACTCTGCTTTTTGAGGGATGTGCCTCAGGGGTTGCAGAAGCCAGCCAGATGGCTGCTGTCCCATCTGCCGCTGTTCTTGATGCCCGCGCTGTTCGCAGCCGTTGTCGCTTTCCAACTGGACCGTTCGGTGTGGTTGTTTTTTGTGCTGAGTTGCGTGGCGGGGACTTTGATATCTGCTGTTTGTGTTGCGGTTCTGGTGTCGTGGGTTCAGCGCAGGTTGGCGGGGGCTGGGCATGATTGAGTTCGTGCTGTTGAACGTGCTCGTGGTGGCTTGTTATGGCGTGGCTCGGCAAGGGTTTGCCTGGTCTGGCCGGCATGTGCTGGCATTGCCCTTGGTCAGTGGCACGGCCCTGTTGCTCGCTGCCGTCGCGCTGTTGCCACTGAGCACACAAACCCTCTTGGCGCAGATGTCGGGCCTGCATTACCTGATGGACCTGGCGGTCGTCGCCATGGCCATCCCACTGCACGCTGCGGGTCGCGCGTTGCTCCGTCAGCCCGCTCCTTGGTTGGTGGGGTTGCTGGCTGCAGGCTTGGGCTCCATGGTTTGCACCATGTTGTTGGCACTCGGGCTGGGTGTCGGTCCGGATGCCGTTGCCGCGCTCTTGCCCAAAGCCGCTACCATGCCGGTCGCCCTTGGTTTGGTGGGGGAAGGTCGTGCGGATGTTCACCTGACCACGTTGTCGGTGGTGACCACTGGATTGACTGGAGCGCTGTGCATACCCTGGGTTTTGCGCCGCTGTCGGCTTCAGCCGGGACCCGTTCACGCCTTTGCACTTGGGGCTTGCGCCCATGCGATTGGATTGGTGCGGGTACAAGCGGACATCCCCCAGTGGCAGCACTTTGCCATTGCAGGCATGGGTGGCAATGCATTGCTGACCGCATTGTTGATGGGGCTCTGGTGGCGTCTGTGAGACCGGGGCTGGGCGCGGTGCTGGCTGAGCTGCCGATATCATCCCGTTCAAGCCTGATGGAGCTTGAACAGATGACCGCCGTGCGCTTGACGCGCTACCACCAGTTGGCCGAAGAACTTGCGGACAGCATCCGGGCTGGGACGCTGCGCGCGGGCGACCGCCTGCCTTCGGTGCGCGACTTGCGGCGCCAACGCGGGGTCAGCCAGTCCACCATCTTTCAAGCGTACGCGCACCTGGAGTCGCAAGGGCTGGTGGAGGCCCGTCCGCGCTCGGGTTATTTTGTGCGGCCCCAGCGCGCCGTCAACCCCAAATCCATGACGGCGGCGCCCACCACCGACCGAGTCACGCCGGTGGCGATCAGTGAACTGGTGTTCGACCTGCTGGGCTCCACCCGCGATGCGGACGTTGTCCCTCTGGGCTCTGCGTTTGCCGCCCCCGAGCTGTTTCCGTTTGCCGAACTGGCCCGAAACGGTGCCCGCGCCATGCGGCGCTTGTCACCCGAGCAGGTGTCGGGGGCATTGTCGGCGGGTGACGAAACCTTGCGCGGCCACATTCGTCGCCGCTATGCCCTGCACGGTGTGCCCCTGAACAATGACGAGCCCATCATCACCAACGGCGCGATGGAGGCGCTGAACCTGTGCCTGCAGGCGGTCACCCAACCGGGCGACGTGGTGGTGGTGGAGTCCCCCACCTTCTACGCGGCTTTGCAGGCGCTGGAGCGCTTGCACCTCAACGCGGTGGAGGTGGCGACTGATCCCGCAGAGGGCGTGGATCTGAATGCGCTGGAGGACTTGCTGAAACGGCAAAAGGTGGCGGCGTGCTGGTTCATGACCTCGTTCCAGAACCCGCTGGGTTCGCTCATGCCCAATGCTCGCAAAGAGGCCTTGGTGCAATTGTTGGCGCGCTACCAGGTGCCGCTGATTGAAGACGACGTGTACGCCGAACTGCACTTTGGGCCACGCCGCCCCTTGCCCGCCAAGGCGTTCGACCGCGAAGGGCTGGTGCTGCACTGCTCGTCGTTCTCCAAATGCCTGGCCCCGGGCTACCGGGTGGGCTGGGCGGCCGCTGGCCGGTACAGCCGGCACGTTGAGCGCCTGAAGATGATGACCTCGCTGGCCACGTCCATCCCGTCCCAGTGGGCGATTGCCGAGTACCTGGTGCAGGGCGGCTACGACCGGCACTTGCGCCACCTGCGCGGCGAGCTGGAGTCCCAGCACCAGGCGGCCAGGGCATTGATCCAACGACACTTTCCACCGGGCACGCGCATGACGGAGCCCAAGGGCGGTTACTTCGTCTGGCTGGAGTTGCCTCCCTCGGTGGATGCACTGGCGGTGCACCAGCAGGCCATGGCGCACTCCATCAGCACGGCGCCCGGCGTGTTGTTCTCGGCGGATCGGCGGTTCACGCACCATCTCCGGCTGAATGTGGGGCATCCGGTGGACGATCGATTCAAGCGGGCCGTTCGGTGGCTGGGGGCGGCCCTGGCCGCATCGTGCGGTCCGCTCAATGAAGGGTGCTCCCCGAAGGACGGTTGCTTTGCGCGTCAACCGCCGCCGCACACGCCTGCAAAGCCGCCTGCAAATAGCCGCTGAACAGCGACTGGAATTTCTCTGTGGCCGATGCATGCAGCAGCTGTTGCGATGCAAAAAGCGCGTCAATCCTCCGCACGAAGCCGTCCAGTTCCTGCAGTTGTCCGGGATGGGGAGGCCGATTCAGTGCACCTTTGATTTTGGACAGTCCGAGGTTCTGAAAGGCCCCGCCGGCCAGAAAGCCCTCGCCGTGCAGCTTTTCCAGGATGGCAACGACGGCCCCCACCCATTGGCGGGCGTTGTCCAGGGGGGCGCTGGGATGGGAAGAGGTGGTGTTCATGTGTTGGTGTTCGGTGGCATGGTTTCAGCCCTGAGGGGCAGTCTGTCGCAGGCGGTTCAGTTCCTCGGTGAGCGTGGCCACTTGTGCCCTGGCCTGTTCCAGTTCGGCCCTCAAACGCTGCACTTCCAGCGTCAGGTGGTCGGCCACGGCGGTCACGCGCTCCCGGTTGGCATCGCGGGTGCCAGCCAGTGTCGCAGCCAGCCCGTCCAGCCAGCCCATCACCGCGACCCGCGTGGTGTCCTTGTGCAAAGGGGTTTGCAGCGTGGCTTTTTTCACATCGGCGCGTCGGCACAACTCCGACTGGGTCACCCGCCCATGGTTGTACGGGTAGACCCCGTGGTGGGCCGCAATCTCGGCTTCGATGTCGGCCATGGCCTTGTGCAGGCGCTGCAGCATCGCCTGCGTGCGCGGGTTGGCCATGTCGGCGGTGTCGTCTGCGGCGTTGGTCATTGCAAATCAGGCGTTGTGGTGTTCGGGGGCACTCGGGTCAGGGTTCGGGCCTGTCGCAACAAGCCCCTGGTGCGATGCTACCAACCTCTTGAGCGTCGGAGGTCGGTCGTACCTCTCTATTGCTATGCTGGCGGAATGACCGACGCACCTCACACGCTGAACCAGTTCTGGCCCAACTGCAGTCGCCGTTCCAGTTGGTGGGCGTTGGCCGCGGCTTGTGCATTTCCTCTCGTGGGCTGTCAGGAAACGTCGCCCTGGTCCGCCATTCCCGAGGGGGCCCAGGTGCTGGCCCTGGGCGACAGCGTCACCTTCGGCACCGGCGCATCTCCCGGAGAAGATTGGCCTCGTCTGCTGGCGGACAGGACCGGTTGGCACATCGTCAACGCGGGCGTGCCGGGGGACACCGCCCAGAACGCCCGCAGCCGCATCGGGCCACTGCTGAGCGAGCATCGGCCGGCGCTGGTCATCATCGAGCTGGGCGGCAACGACTTTCTGCGCCGCCGCGCGCCCGCGCTGGTCAAGGAGGATTTGCGGGATCTCGTGCGCCAAGCCAAGGCCCATGGTGCCCAGGTGGTTCTTCTGGGCGTGCCAGCCCCCAGCTTGGTGGCGGCGGTGGCGTCTAGCTTGTCCGACGCCTCGCTGTACTCGGAGCTCGCCCAGGAAGAGGGGGTGGTTTTCGTGGCGGACGTGTTGTCCGAGGTGTTGTCGGAGTCGGAACTTCGGGCGGATCCGATCCACCCCAATGCGCGCGGCTATCAGCAGTTTGCAGAAGGCCTGTACCAGCGGCTGAAAGCACTGGGGGTGGTGGCGCCGTGAGCGGGTGCCCAGCAAAGCCTGCTTTTCACGGATACGATCACGCCTCAAACCACAACACCCAAAAGGAAGGACCGTCATGCAAACCCGCGCAGCCGTGGCCTGGAAGGCCGGCCAACCCCTGACCATCGAAACCGTGGACCTTCAAGGCCCCAAATTCGGCGAGGTGCTCGTCGAAATCAAGGCCACCGGCATCTGCCACACCGATTACTACACCCTCAGCGGTGCCGACCCCGAGGGCATCTTCCCCGCCATCCTGGGCCACGAAGGCGCGGGCGTGGTGGTGGACGTGGGCCCCGGCGTGACCACCCTGAAAAAAGGCGACCACGTCATCCCGCTCTACACGCCCGAATGCCGCCAGTGCAAGTTCTGCCTGAGCCGAAAGACCAACCTGTGCCAGCTCATCCGCGGCACCCAGGGCAAGGGCCTGATGCCCGACGCCACCAGTCGTTTCAGCCTCAACGGCGAGCCCATCTTTCACGACCTGGGCACCAGCACCTTTGCCAACCACACCGTGGTGCCCGAGTTCGCGCTGGCCAAGATAC
>CAZSZN010000189.1:0-5627 GCA_964610405.1 uncultured Macromonas sp.
CCCGGCCAGTTGGTGCCGAACTGGAAGCTCATGACGATGCCCGACACCACCCCCAGGGCGAACGTCAGCGCGAACACCTTGGTCCAGAAGTAATAGGCTTCTTCCCAGGCGGGGTTGCGCGTCTGCACGAACCGCAGTCGGAAGAACACCAGGAACCAGCACAAAGCGATGGTGATGGTGGGAAACAGGATGTGAAAGCTGATGTTGACCGCAAACTGGATGCGGGACAGCAGCAGAGTGTCAAATTCCATGGTGGCGGCTCCAATGGATCGTTACGCGGCTGGGCCGGGGTTGCCCTTGCCCCTGCCTTTGGCTCCCTTGGCAGATTTGCCGGTCAAGCGGTCCTTGAACTCCAGCACACGGGTGACTTTCGCCCCCATGTCCAGCAATTGACGCGCGGTGTCGGGGGAAAGTTTCTGCACATCGTCGAACCAGTTCATGAGCTGCTCGATGAGGTCGTGCATCTCCTTCATGCGCTGCTGGGCGTAGGCCTCGTCCTCGCTGGCGGGGTGCTGCATCAGGGCCACGCGCAGCATGCTCTGGGTCGGCTCCACCTCGCGTCGCCGGCGCTGCTCGGCCAGGGTGTGGAAGATTTCCCAGATGTCCTGGGGCGCTTCGAAGAATTCACGCCGGTCACCCGGGTAGTGACGCAGTTTCACGAGTTGCCACGACTGCAGCTCTTTCAGGCCCATGCTCACATTGGAGCGCGAGATGGCCAGCGCCTCGGCCATGTCATCGGCACACAAGGGTTGGCGGGACACGAACAACAAGGCGTACATCTGCCCCACTGTGCGGTTGATGCCCCAGCGGCTGCCCATTTCGCCAAAGTGATGAATGAAGGATTGGGTGAGCGGCGTGATTTCCATAGGATTCCGTAATTTCAGAAATTACTGAAATTCTAGGAAATCCGAAAAACCACGACTTGCCCGTGGTTACCGTGGGACAGCGATCAGGCGTCCAAATCCCATTGAGCGGACAACAGGAGCCCAGCGGGAGCCAAGTAGTCGGCCACCACCACGGCGCAACGGGTGTTGGCAGTGAGTGCACTCCAGCACCGCATGATGGCCCGCTCCGACGACCTGTCCAACGCCATGAAAGGCTGGTCGAACAACAGCACGTCGGCGCCGCTGGCCAGGGTGATGGCGATGCCCACCTTGCGACGCGAGCCGGTGGAGAGCATGTAGAGCGCCTTGTCCAGATGAGGCTGCAGGTCGAGCTCACCACACAGGCGCACCAGTAGGGCCGGGTCACCGCCGCCGAACGGCTTCAGCCCTTGCGTCAGCGCTTGTCGGGCAGTCAAACGATCATCCAGCGGCAAGGCCGGGTCCACCCAGGCCACGCGCGGCGTCGGGCCGGGCACCACCATGCGGCCCACACTGGGCAGCCAGTCGCTGGCCAGCAAACGCAGCAAGGTGGTTTTGCCGGTGCCCTCGCCACCGCCCACCCAGGTAATGCCTGGTGTGATGTCAACACTCAAACCCTGAGGCCACAGCTCGCGCTCGCCCAACCGGCAAGTCACACCTTCCAGCCGCAGCCAGGGCTCCGCCATGATCAGTTCAGCGCCATGCTGAGCTTGCGGCGGTACTTGGACACCAGCTCGGCCTGCGGGTCTTCCTGCACCGCAGCCTTGCCGGCCAACTCAATGCCGCCCGCGCTCTTGCCCGCCGCGGCGGGGTCGGCCTTGGGTTTGGGCGGAGTCATCAGCTCCAGCAGGGCCACGTAGGTCTTGCGCGGTGCTTCTTCGGCCCATGCTTTGTCGCGCATGATGATTTCGAGCAGCTCCTCCATCGCGGCCGGCCATTCACCCTGCGCAATCAGCAGACGGCTCTTGGCGAAGCGAACGTCAAAGTCGCGCCGGTTCTGGCCGATCAGCTCGTCAAACTGCTCCAGCGCCCAGCCACCGCGCGGATCGTTGCTGACGAACTCCAGCGCGTTGAGCCACTGCGCCAACGCCTCGAAGCGCAACTGCACCGGGATCTGGCCCAGCGCGGGCGCCAGCGCCGCCGCCGCTTCGCCCAACTGGCCGTGGCCGATCAGCAGTTTGACGTAGTCAAAGCGCAGGTCGTTGTTGTCGGGCGCTTGGGCCAGCGCGTCGGCCAGGCGCGCCAGGGTGGCATCGGCGTCCCCGTCCTCCACCAGCGGCGGAACCTCTTCCTCCTCGGCCGGCAGGGCGTCTTCGCCGGGGAGGTGCTTGTCCAGGAAAGCGCGCACCTGGCCTTCGGGCAGCGCGCCCATGAAACCGTCTACCGGCTGGCCGTTGACCATCAACACACAGGTGGGAATGCTGCGGATGCCGAACGCCGCGGCCAGTTGCTGCTCGTCGTCGGAATTGATTTTGACCAGCTTGAAGCGCCCGCCGTACGCCGCCTCCACCTTCTCCAGCACCGGCCCGAGCGACTTGCATGGCCCGCACCAGGGTGCCCAGAAATCCACCAGCACAGGCACGCTTTGCGAAGCCTCGATGACTTCGGTTTCAAAATTGGCCAGGGTCACATCGATCATGTTGGGGCAGGTGTCCGGTTGCGGTTGACAGGGGCGCCAGGATGGCTTTGTGGCTCCAGTTGAGGGCAAAACGTAAAATCCCAACTTTCATGGAGCGGTGATGAGCGCAGACATCCAGGTCGGCGTGGTGATGGGGTCCAGCAGCGACTGGGACACCATGCAGCACGCGGTACAGATTTTCCAACAGTTTGGCGTGGCGCACGAAGCGCGGGTGGTTTCGGCCCACCGCATGCCGGACGACATGTTCGCCTACGCCGAGGCCGCCGGCCCGCGCGGGCTCAAGGCCATCGTGGCCGGTGCGGGCGGCGCGGCGCATTTGCCGGGCATGCTGGCGTCCAAAACCACGGTGCCGGTGCTGGGCGTGCCGGTGCAGACCAAGGCCCTGTCGGGCGTGGACTCGCTGCACAGCATCGTGCAGATGCCCAAGGGCGTGCCAGTGGCCACCTTTGCCATTGGCCCCGCCGGTGCGGCCAACGCGGCCCTGTTCGCGGTGGCCATGCTGGCCAACGAACACCCTGAACTGCTGCAAAAGCTGCAGGCCTTCCGGGCCGCGCAGACCGAAGCGGCCCGCGCCATGGTGGTGCCCCCGAAGGAAGAAGCATGAGCCACAAGCCAGTGCTGCCCGGGCAGTTGATGGCCAGCGGCCAGTTGGCTACGCTGGGCGTGATGGGCGGCGGCCAGTTGGGCCGCATGTTCGTGCAGGCGGCCCAGGAAATGGGCTACTTCACCGCCGTGCTGGACGCCGACCCGGCCAGCCCTGCCGGGCTGGTGAGCCATTACCACATCCAGACCCCGTACGAAGACGAACAAGGCCTGGCGCAGCTGATGCAGCGCAGCGAGGCCATCACCACCGAGTTCGAGAACGTGCCTGCCCCGGCGCTGATGACGCTGGGCGCCCACCGCCCGGTGGCCCCGAGCGCCAACGCGGTGGCCGTGGCGCAGGACCGGATTGCTGAGAAAGCCCACTTCGTGGCCTGCGCCCAGGCCGGTGGCGTGGGCCCGGCGCCCTATGCCGCCATCGAAACCGAAGCGCTGCTGAACGCGGTGGCTGACGAGCTGCTGCCCGGTATTTTGAAAACCGCGCGCCTGGGCTACGACGGCAAAGGCCAGATCCGCGTGAAAGACCGGGCGGAACTGGCTGCCGCGTGGAACCAGTTGGGCCGCGTGGCCTGCGTGCTGGAAAAGCTGCTGCCGCTGAAGGCCGAGATTTCGGTCATCGTGGCGCGCGGCGCCGATGGCCAGGTGGTGCACTTCCCACCGCAGCGCAACCTGCATCGCGACGGCATCTTGGCCGTGACCGAGGTGTTTGACGGCAACCTGCCGGCCGAACTGGTGCGGCAGGCCGTGGCCGCCACCACCGCGATTGCGCACCAATTGCTGTACGTGGGCGTTTTGTGCGTGGAGTATTTCGTGATCGACGACGGCAGCGAGCACGGCGCGCTGGTGGTCAACGAGATGGCGCCGCGCCCTCACAACAGCGGCCACTACACCCTGAACGCCTGCGACGTGTCGCAGTTCGAGCTGCAGGTGCGCGCCATGGCTGGCCTGCCGCTGGTGCAACCGCGCCAGCACAGCCCCGCCGTGATGCTGAACCTGCTGGGCGACCTGTGGTTTGGCGCCGACAGCCGCGCCCGCACCCCCGACTGGGCCGCCGTGCTGGCGCTGCCTGGCACCCATTTGCACCTGTACGGCAAGCTCAACGCCCGCACCGGCCGCAAGATGGGGCACCTCAACATCACCGCCGCCACCGTCGAGCAGGCGCAAGCCACGGCGCGGCAAGCGGCCGACATTCTCGGCATCGCCCCATGGCATTGACGCTGGACGCCCGCGCCTGGCTGGCCCCCGAGGCCGGCGGCGACACGCTCGCCCAGGCGCAGGCGGCCACTGCCGAAGCCGCGCGGCGGCTGCGGGCGGGGCAACTGGTGGGCCTGCCCACCGAGACCGTCTATGGCCTGGCGGCCGATGCCGACCAACCCGAGGCGGTGGCGCGGATTTTTGCGGCCAAAGGGCGGCCGAGCGACCACCCGCTGATCGTCCATGTGGCGGGCGCCGACCCGGCCCAATGGCACACGGCGGTGGACCATTACGCACGCGACCTGCCCGACTTTGCCGAGCGGTTGATGGCCTCCTTCTGGCCCGGCCCGCTGACGCTGATCCTGCCGCGCCGCCCGGGCGTGGGTCAGGCCGCCGCGGGCGGGCAGGATTCGATCGGGCTGCGCTGCCCCGGCCACCCGGTGGCGCAGGCGCTGCTGCAGGCCTGCCAGGCCGAAGGCGTGCTGGGCCTGGCCGCGCCCAGCGCCAACCGGTTTGGGCGCGTCAGTCCCACCACCGCCGCCCATGTGCAGGACGAATTCCAGGGCCTGCTGGACGACGACGCCCTGCTGGTCCTGGACGGCGGGCCGTGCCCGGTGGGCATCGAGTCCACCATCATCGACTGCAGCCGGGGCCGCCCGGTGCTGCTGCGCCCCGGCATGCTGCCCCTGAGCGCGCTGGAAGCCGCCGCCGGCCAGCCCCTGGGCGCGCGCGATGAACAAGCACCGCGCGCTTCCGGCACCTTGGCCTCGCACTACGCCCCCGCAGCACGGGTGCGTTTGATGAGCTCAAGCGAAATCCAGGCCGCGCTGGACGTGCTGGGCGCCGACGCGCGCCACATTGCCGTTTACAGCCGTGCGCCCATCGCCTGCGCCAGCCCGCACGTGCGGCTGGAACGCATGCCGGAGCAGGCCGGCGCCTGCGCACAGGAACTGTTCGCGGTGCTGCGCGCGCTGGACCGGCACGACACCAAGCTGATCTGGGTGGAGACCCCACCCGAAGACGCCGCCTGGGACGGCGTGCGCGACCGCCTGCAACGCGCGGCAGCCTGAACACGCCGCCAGACGGGGTTGCTGGTCAGTTGCTGGTAAACCCGTGGGGGGATGCCGCTTGCGGCTAACATGGCGGGCATGCATCAACAACCCCGCCAACGCCTGTGAAACGCCGCTGGACCATTGCACTGCTGGGCCTGTGCGCCTTGGCGGGCGCCGCCGCGTGGCTGGCCTGGCGCCCTAAGCAGGTCGACGCACTGCGCGTACAGGCCGCGCCGCTGGTGCGCACGGTGCAGTTCTCTGCCCGCGTGGCCACGCTCT
>CAZSZN010000190.1:0-5605 GCA_964610405.1 uncultured Macromonas sp.
GCTGCCAGTTCCACTCGGGCTTGCCCGCATCGCGCACCAGTTCGTTGATGGCGGCGATGGCGATGTTGCCTTGCTCGTGACCAAACACCACGGCGCCCAGCATGACTTCTTCGGTCAACTGCTCGGCTTCGGACTCCACCATCAGCACGGCAGACTGGGTGCCAGCCACGACCAAGTCCATCGAAGAGTTCTTGCGCTCGGTCTGGCCGGGGTTCAGCACATACTCGCCATTGATGTATCCCACGCGCGCGGCGCCGTTGGTACCTTTGAAGGGGATGCCCGACACCGCCAGCGCGGCGCTGGTGGCGATCATGGCTGCGATGTCGGCGTCCACTTCGGGGTTCAGCGACAGAGTGTGAATGACGACCTGCACTTCGTTGAAGAAACCTTCGGGGAACAGCGGGCGAATCGGGCGGTCGATCAGGCGGCTGGTCAGGGTCTCGAATTCGCTCGGGCGGCCTTCGCGCTTGAAGAAGCTGCCCGGGATCTTGCCGGCGGCGTACGACTTTTCGAGGTAGTCGACGGTCAGGGGGAAAAAGTCCTGGCCGGCCTTGGCTTCGCTCTTGGCCACCACGGTGGCCAGCACCACGGTGCCCTCGATGTCGAGCAGCACAGCGCCGCTGGACTGACGGGCGATTTCGCCGGTTTCCATGCGGACGGTGTGTTTGCCCCACTGGAAGGTTTTGGTGACTTTGTTGAACATGGTCATGCTCTGCTCCGGTTGACTGTGCGCGTAAGGCCGCGCACTTTGCCTGGAGATCCGCCTTCAGAACACGATGCCATTCCAGCACGGCCGCCACCGAGGGCTCGACCTTGTTGGAATGACACAGCTTCGATCTGAACGACAACTCTCCGGTGAAAAAGCGAAAAACGCCTGGGGCGGCTCAGCAACCCAGGCGTCTTGTTGGCTCAGCGAGACACCAAACCCAATTACTTGCGCAGGCCCAGCTTCTGGATCAGGGCGACGTAACGGTCGGAATCTTTGGACTTCAGGTAGTCCAGCAGCTTGCGGCGACGGCTCACCATCTTGAGCAGGCCACGGCGGCCGTGGTGGTCTTTGTGGTGGGTCTTGAAGTGGGGGGTCAGCTCGTTGATGCGGGCGGTCAGGATGGCGACCTGCACTTCGGGGCTACCGGTGTCGTTGGCGGCGCGGGCATTGGCCGCGATCACTTCGGCCTTGGCGGCGTGAGAAATCATGATATTCCTTTCGATTGACATGCATCCTGCCGCAGGTGGCCGCCAGAACAACCAGCGATTTGCCGCAACAGGCGTGATTGCCCCAACAAGGGCAACGGCGGATTATAGCGCAGCGACGTCAGGGACGCTGCATCTGGCATTGGTGCGGCATTTCGGCCACCTGTGCCGGGATTTGCCGGATCACCCGAAAGCCATAGCCCGACCCTTCGACGTCAAAGGCCACGCCGGACGCGCCCTGGCGGTCCATGACGGACACCACCAGCGGCTGCTGGGCCTGGTGGTCGGCCGCGCGCATGCGCAAACGCTGCCCCGCCAAGCTGACGTCGGCCGACTCCAGCGCCCGCGCCACCGCCAGCGCATCGGGCACCGCGCCGGGCCGCAACGGCTTGCCCGCGCGCTCGATGGCCTGGGCCAGCGCTTCGATCATCAACTGCATGCGCATGTGGACGTAGTCGTCGGCCGGACGGGGAAAGCGGGCGCGAAAGCTTTCGTAAAAGGCCTTGGATTCGGCCGTCGGCACGTTCGGGAACCAGTCCGCCACCGCGATGACTTTGCCAATACCGGCATCACCAAACGCGGCGGGCGCCCCCAGCGCATTGCCGTAGAAGGTGTAGAACTTGCCTTCAAAGCCCACATCGCGCGCGGCCATGACCAGCAGCGTGAGGTCGTTGCCCCAGTTGCCGGTGATGACGGCCTGCGCGCCACTGGCTTTGATTTTGGTGACGTAGGGCAAGAAGTCCTTGACGCGGGCGATCGGGTGCAGTTCGTCACCGACGATGCGAACGTCCGGGCGCTGCACACCCAACTGGCGCCGGGCTTCGCGCAACACGGCCTGGCCAAAACTGTAGTCCTGACCGATCAGGTAAACGCTCTGCACCTCGCGGTCCGCCTTGAGCACGTCCATCAGCGCGGTCATGCGCATGTCGGCATGGGCGTCGAAGCGGAAGTGCCAGAAGCTGCAACGCTCGTTGGTCAACGCGGGATCGACCGCCGAGTAGTTGAGAAACACCACCTGGCGGGACGGTTCGCGCTCGTTGTGCTTGCCGATCGCGTCGACCAACGCGGCGGCAGCGGCCGACGAATTGCCCTGCAGCACGATGCGGATATCGGCATCGACCGCGGCACGCAAGGCGGACAAGGCCTCTTCGGTCTGGCCTTTGCTGTCGAATCGCTCCAGCGCCAAGGGTCGCGCGCCACCCGGCAGTGCCACCCCTCCCCGGGCGTTGACCCGCTCCACCGCCCAGGCCAGGTTGCGGTGCACCGCCTCACCCGCGTTGCCCAATGGGCCGGACAAGCCTTCGATCAACGCCAGACGGATGGGGACGGGCGCCGACGTGCGACTGGCCGTGGACTGCGCCCAGGCCGCAGGCAGGGAAAAACCGACCGTGGTGGCCGCCAGCGCCAGCAGCAGGCACCGACGCCAGGTGCGCGGAGCGCCAGCGGAAGGGTTCAAAGTGTTCGTTGATTGCATGGTTTCAGAGGTCATGACGCGGCCGCCATCGACAAGCCAGCGGGGGTTTGTACATCGTCCAGCGGCCAACGCGGCTTGACGTCAAAACGGTAGTGCCCATCGAACTCAGGCACCAAGCCGGCCTGCACCCGCATGGCGGCAGCCAGAGCAATCATGGCGCCGTTGTCGGTGCACAGGTGAAGTTCCGGGTAATGCACCTGGACATGGCGCTGGGCGCACGCCTGATTGAGCTGCTGACGCAGGCGGCGGTTGGCCCCCACCCCGCCCGCCACCACCAGGCGCTGAAGGCCCGTTTGCTGCAACGCGGCCAGCGACTTGCGCACCAGCACCTCCACGATGGCCGCTTCGGTGCTCGCGGCCAAGTCGGCCCGGCGGGCCGGCAACTCGTCGCCCAGTTTGCGGGCCTGGGTGAGAACGGCCGTTTTGAGACCAGCAAAGGAAAAATCCAGGTCGCCGCTGTGCAACAACGGGCGGGGTAATTTGAACGCATCGGCCTGCCCCGATTCGGCCAGCCGCGACAGCGCCGGCCCGCCAGGGTAGCCCAGGCCCATGACCTTGGCCGATTTGTCGAACGCCTCGCCGGCCGCATCGTCGATGGTTTCACCGAGCAATTGGTAGCGCCCGACGCCATCGACCCGCATCAACTGGGTGTGGCCACCGGACACCAGCAGGGCGACAAAGGAAAATTGCGGCGGATCGGCACTGAGGAAAGGTGACAGCAAATGCCCTTCGAGGTGATGCACCCCCAGCGTGGGCCGGTCCAGGGCCGCCGCCATGGCACAGGCCACGCCGGCACCCACCAGCAAAGCGCCTGCCAGGCCCGGCCCCCGGGTGAAGGCCACCAATCCGAGGTCGGCCAGGCCGCGCCCAGACTGCCGAAACACCTCGTCCATCAAGGGCAACACACGCCGAATGTGGTCGCGGCTGGCCAGTTCGGGCACCACACCGCCATAGGCCTGGTGCATCTCGATCTGGCTGTGCAGCGCGTGGGCCAGCAACACCGGGGTGCCGGCCACGCCGGCATCCACCAGCGCCACGCCGGTTTCGTCGCAAGAAGACTCGATACCCAATATCAACATGCAGCGAGTGTACGGGCGGCCAAGGCACGGATGTTGCTGCACCGACCAACGAAAGGGTTATGAGGCATGGTGATGAAAACGGGATTGCGCTTCCTGATGGCGGCCAAACGGTGCGAAATGGCGGACCTGGAGCAACTGGCCAGGACCAGCGCGCTGGTGGACACCACCGCCCGCATGATCCACGCCCTGCAACGCGAACGGGGCCTGAGCAACCTCTACCTGGGCTCGGCCGGGCAACACGCGGGCGAGGAGCGGCTGGCCCAGATTGCCGCCAGCCAAGCTCCCGAAACGGCGCTGCGTGCTTGCCTGGACGCCCTGAACACCACACCCACCGGCATGCTGAACGGCGCGCGGCTGTTCAGCCGCATCGCCTACGTGCTGCATGGCCTGGAGGCCTTGCCCAGCCTGCGCCAGCAGGTGGCCGATCTGGCGTGGCCGGCCGCGCGCGCGACCGAGGCCTATGCGCGCCTGGTGGGCGGTTTGCTGGCGGTGGTGTTCGAGGCGGCCGACACCGCGTCGGACCCGGACATTTCCCGCCTGCTGGTGGGCCTGTTCAACTTCATGCAGGGCAAGGAGTTTGTGGGGCAGGAGCGGGCCACGGGTGCTGCGATGTTTGCCGCCGGCCACACCAGCCCCCAGCAGCAGCAGCGCTTGCTGCGGCTGATCGAATCGCAAGAGCGCTGCCTGGAGGTGTTTGGTGACTTTGCCGGCCCCGACCTGCTGGGCCTGTGGACCCACCACAGCCAACTGGCCCCCATGGCCGAGCTGGAGCGGCTGCGCCGCATTCTGTGCACCACCAGCGCCAGCCAGCCGTTGCCCGAGTCATCGAGCACCACCTGGTTTGCGGGCTGCAGCGAACGCATCGACCACATGCGCGAAGTGGAGGAACAACTCTGCCAGGCCCTGCAAGCCCTGTGCGCCTGCAAACTGGGCCAAGCGGCGCAAGAACTCGACAACCTGGAACGGCTGAAAACCTCGATGGCCCAGCAGCCGACCGAGGCGCCGCCGGACATGTCGTTCTTTGAGGAACCGGTCAGCGGTGAGGTGCAAGCGCCGGCGCACCCGCTGGGTTCGCACCTGGACCGAGCGGTGCTGGACTTGCTGCACGCCCAGGCCGGGCGCCTGCAACAGGTGAGCGATGAGCTGGACACGGTGCGCGCCAGCTTGAACGAACGCAAGGTGATCGAACGGGCCAAGGGCTTGCTGATGGCGCACCGCCAACTGAGCGAAGAAGATGCGCACCGCACCATCCGGCAGATGGCGATGAACCAGGGCCGGCGGCTGGTGGAAGTGGCGGAGGCGGTATTGTCCATGGCGGAAGTGCTGCCTTTGCGTGGCCGCTGAATGCCTGCGGTGCCCCATGGCACTGCTGCAGTGCAGCACGACCTCCGCAACGGGCGTCGCGCACCAAAACAGGGCCATTGATGAGACAAACTCCCACGCCCACCGGGGGCAACAAGATCTGGCACAGAACCTGCTTTAAACCCTGCAACGGAAGGGGCCAACGGCGGCACCAACCCTGGCGTTAGAAGCAACGCACCCTCGGACAACGGCGTCCATCACCTGCCAGCCCTGCTGGTTCAGTGGTGGACGCCGTTTTGTTTTGGTTTTCTGTTTCAAGGACTTGCCATGAAAGACACCCAGCCCTCCATCGCCCACACCACCGCCCCGGCACAGCCCAGCGCTCCCGAGGCCACGGTCAGCAGCCGGCGCGACCTGATCAAGAAGGGTGGGGCTTTGGCCGGCGCCGCCCTGTTCTCGACCCTGGGACACCACGGCGTGTGGGCTGCAGGCTCCGACGCGCCCGAGAAGAAGGAAGTCAAGATCGGCTTCATCCCGCTGACCGACTGCGCCAGCG
>CAZSZN010000191.1:0-2875 GCA_964610405.1 uncultured Macromonas sp.
TCGCGCTGATCGGCATGATCATGCGCAACTCGGTGATCCTGATCGACCAGATCGAACAGGACCGCGAGGCCGGCATGCCCACCTGGGACGCGATCGTGGAAGCAGCGGTGCGCCGTTTGCGTCCGATCGTGCTGACGGCTGCCGCCGCCGTGCTCGCCATGATCCCACTGTCGCGCAGCGTGTTCTGGGGGCCGATGGCGGTGGCCATCATGGGCGGCCTGGTGGTGGCGACGGTGCTCACCTTGCTGGCCCTGCCCGCCATGTACGCGGCCTGGTTCCGGGTGCGGCGTGATGTGGCCCCGCAGGCAGTCGCATGATGCTCGGCCAAAGCATGGTACAAAAAGGGGCCACCATCCTCTCCCAGCGTGCACGCCTGATGACTTCATGTCCACGATCTCAACCGCTCCTGAAAGTCGCTGCCTGAAAGCCTCGGTTCAACAGCTGGCCGCTCGCCTGTCCTGGGCCGCAACTCTTGCCCTGGTGCTTGCATCGCCCGCGGGCGCCGTCCCAGTCCAGCCCAAGATCATGACCATCGGCACCGGCGGCGTGACGGGGTTGTACTACGCGGCCGGAGGCGCGGTATGCCGGTTGGTCAACAAGGATCGCGCCAGGCACGGGCATCGCTGCACGGTGGAGGCCACGGGGGGCTCGGTGGCCAACATCCAGGCCCTGCAGGGGGGCACCCTCGATTTCGGCGTGACCCAGTCCGACGCGCAATTCCAAGCCATCAAAGGCGTGAAAGCGTTCGATGGCAAGCCTGTGCCCGATTTGCGCGCCGTGTTCTCGCTCCACCCCGAGCCCCTGACCTTGGTCGTGCGCAAGGAGGCGCACATCAAGGGGCTGGCCGACCTCAAAGGCAAACGGGTGAACATCGGCAACCCGGGGTCGGGCACGCGTGCCTCGGTGGACGAGTTGATGGCGGCCAAGGGCTTGAAGGCCAGCGATTTCACCGCCGTCAGTGAACTCAAGGCCGACGAGCACGGTGCCGCGCTCTGTGACCATAAGATCGACGCATTTTTCTATGTCGTGGGCCACCCCAGTGCCAACATCCAGGGGCCGATGACCACCTGCGGCGCCCAACTGGTCAGCATCACCGGGCCCGCCGTTGACCAACTGGTGTCCGCCAATGCGTTTTACGCCGCCGCTCGCATCCCCGCCAAGACCTACCCGTCTCAAGGGGTTGAGCTCGACACCTACGGCGTGTTGGCCACGATCGTGACATCTGCCCAAAAGCCCGATGACGAGGTGTACCTGTTGGTGAAATCGGTGTTCGATAACCTCGACGAATTCAAAAAATTGCATCCCGCATTCGCCGGGTTGCGGCCGGAAAAGATGGTCAAGGCAGGCCTCTCCGCCCCCTTGCACCCTGGCGCGCTCAAGTACTACAAGGAAAAGGGCTGGGTGAAGTAACACGGCTCGACGTGGACCAGCCGCTCTGCGGAGCCAGAGACGCCCAGGCCGGTTCAGGGCGCTCCTTGGTACCCTCGCCATGAGATTACAATAGCGGGTTTGCTGCGCCCAGCCCCAGGCTGGCCAGCATCAAGGTCCGCGCGGGTGGCGAAATTGGTAGACGCACCAGGTTTAGGTCCTGACGCCAGCAATGGTGTGGGGGTTCGAGTCCCCCCCCGCGCACCACACAGTTCCAACCGGATTCCCCAGTGGCAGCGTAGGGCTGCCCTGTTTCCCCGACACAGGAGTACACCATGGCAGTCAACGTTGAAACCCTGGAAAAGCTGGAGCGCAAGATCACGCTCGAGCTGCCGGTGGACACGATCCAGAAAGAAGTCGAATCCCGCCTGAAGCGCCTGCAGCGCCAGGTCAAGATGGATGGTTTCCGCCCCGGCAAGGTGCCGATGAGCGTCGTCGCCAAACAGTACGGCTATTCGGTCCAGTACGAAGTGATGAACGACAAAGTGGGCGAGGCTTTCAACGCAGCCGCCAACGAAGCGCAACTGCGCATCGCTGGCCAGCCCCGCATCAATGAAAAAGAGGGCGCGCCCGAGGGTGTGGTCGCTTTCGAAGCCATCTTCGAAGTGTTCCCCGAAGTCAAGATCAACGACCTGACCACCGCCGAAGTCGAAAAAGTGGCCGCTGAAGTGGACGATGCCGCCATCGACCGCACCGTGGACATCCTGCGCAAGCAGCGCCGCACTTTCGGCCAACGCGCTGCCGATGAGGCCGCGCAAGACGGCGACCGCGTGACCATCGACTTCGAAGGCAAGATCGACGGTGAGCCGTTTGAAGGCGGCAAGGCCAGCGGCTTCCAGTTCCTGGTGGGTGAAGGCCAGATGCTGAAGGAGTTTGAAGACGCGGTGCGCGGCATGAAGGCGGGCGAGTCCAAGACCTTTCCGCTGAACTTCCCCGAGGATTACCACGGCAAGGAAGTGGCCGGCAAGCAAGCCGATTTCCTGGTCACCTTGAACAAGGTGGAAGCCGCCAACCTGCCCGAAGTGGACGAGGCCTTCGTCAAGTCCCTGGGCATTGCCGACGGCACCGTCGAAGCCCTGCGCGCCGACATCAAGAAAAACCTGGAGCGTGAAGTCAAGTTCCGCCTGCAGGCCCGCAACAAGGCCGCTGCCATGGACGCCCTGATCGCCAAGGCCGAGCTGGACCTGCCCAAGGCCAGCGTCGAGTCCGAAGTGCAGCGCCTGGTGGAAGGCGCCCGCGCCGACCTGAAGCAGCGTGGCATTGCCGACGCCGACAAGGCCCCGATCCCGGCCGAACTGTTCCAGGAGCAGGCCGAGCGCCGTGTGCGCCTGGGTCTGGTGGTGGCCGAGCTGGTCAAGGCCAACAGCCTGCATGCCAAGCCGGAGCAGATCGACGCCCACATCAACGAGCTGGCCGCTTCCTACGAAAGCCCGGCCGACGTGGTGCG
>CAZSZN010000191.1:2975-5515 GCA_964610405.1 uncultured Macromonas sp.
ACGCCCACATCAACGAGCTGGCCGCTTCCTACGAAAGCCCGGCCGACGTGGTGCGCTGGTACAAGAGCGACAACCGTCGCCTGGCCGAAGTGGAAGCGATCGTGATCGAAAACAACGTGACCGAATTCGTGCTGGGCCAAGCCAAAGTTACTGCCAAGTCGGTCAGTTTCGAAGAATTGATGGGTCAGGCCTGATCGGTTCAGGAACCCAGCGCGGGCGATGCCCGCGTCTCTGCAGGGGCGGAATCTTCCGCCCTTTTTTGTCGCTGCCGCGCATTGGTTAAAGTAGCGGTGTTCAGCAACTCGGAGCACAACAGAATGAGCGCATTGGATGCACAGAACCTGGGCATGGTCCCCATGGTGATCGAACAGTCCGGCCGCGGTGAGCGGGCCTACGACATCTATTCCCGTCTGCTCAAGGAGCGCGTGATTTTCCTGGTCGGGCCGGTCAACGACCAGTCGGCCAACTTGGTCGTGGCGCAGATGCTGTTCCTCGAAAGCGAGAACCCCGACAAGGACATCCACTTCTACATCAACTCGCCCGGTGGCTCGGTCAGTGCTGGCATGTCGATTTTCGACACCATGAATTTCATCAAGCCCGACGTGTCCACCCTGTGCATGGGCATGGCCGCCAGCATGGGCGCCTTCCTGCTGGCCGCAGGCACCAAGGGCAAGCGGTTCGCGCTGCCCAATTCCCGCGTCATGATCCACCAGCCGCTGGGCGGCGCCCAAGGCCAGGCCACCGACATCGAAATCCATGCCCGCGAAATCCTGCGCCTGCGTGCCGACCTGAACAAGATCCTTGCCGAGCGCACCGGTCAGCCGCTCGAGAAGATCGAGCGCGACACCGAGCGCGACTACTTCATGGCCGCCGCCGAAGCGGCTGAATACGGCCTGATCGACAAGGTCATCGACAAGCGCGGCGCCTGAGGCGTCAGCGTCCACGCTGGCGTATCATTCCCGCCAGCGGACCCCTCCCGAGACAGCAGCAAGGCATCACCCCATGGCCGATAAAAAAGGCGCCAACAGCGAAAAAACCCTCTACTGCTCTTTCTGCGGCAAGAGTCAGCACGAGGTCAAGAAACTCATTGCCGGGCCGTCGGTGTTCATTTGTGAAGAATGCATCGACCTCTGCAACGACATCATTCGCGACGAACTGCCGCCGACCACCGAAACCGGCAAGGGCGGCGGTGACGCACTGCCCACACCGCTGGAAATCAAGCAGCACCTGGACCAGTACGTGATTGGCCAGGAAGCGGCCAAGAAGTCCTTGTCGGTGGCGGTTTACAACCACTACAAGCGCCTGCGCCACAAAGAAACGGCCAAGAAAGACGAAGTGGAACTGGCCAAGAGCAACATCCTGCTCATCGGCCCCACCGGTTCGGGCAAGACCTTGCTGGCGGCCACTTTGGCCCGCCGCCTGAACGTGCCGTTCGTGATGGCCGACGCCACCACGCTGACCGAAGCGGGCTACGTGGGCGAAGATGTGGAAAACATCATCGCCAAGCTGCTGCAAACCTGCAACTACGACGCCGAGAAGGCGCAGCAGGGCATCGTCTACATCGACGAGATCGACAAAATCACCCGCAAGTCCGAGAACCCGTCCATCACCCGCGATGTGTCGGGCGAGGGCGTGCAGCAGGCCCTGCTGAAGCTGATCGAAGGCACGCTGGCGTCGGTGCCGCCCCAGGGCGGTCGCAAGCACCCGAACCAGGACATGTTGCAGGTGGACACCTCCAACATCCTGTTCATTTGCGGTGGCGCGTTCGCCGGACTGGAAAAAATCGTGGGCCAGCGCACCGAGGCCGCCGGCATCGGCTTTGGCGCCAATGTGAAGAGCAAAAAGGAGCGCAGCCTGACCGAGGTGTTCGCGGCGGTCGAGCCGGACGATCTGGTGCGTTTCGGCCTGATTCCCGAGCTGGTGGGCCGTCTGCCGGTGGTGACCGCTTTGGCAGAACTCGGCGAAGACGCACTGGTGGACATCCTGACCGAGCCCAAGAATGCCGTGGTCAAGCAGTTCGCGCAACTGCTGAACATGGAAGGCGTGGAACTGGAAGTGCGCCCCGGGGCTCTGAAAGCCATCGCGCGGCAGGCCATCAAGCGCAAAACCGGCGCCCGGGGCCTGCGTTCCATCCTGGAGCAATCGCTCATGGACACCATGTTCGAACTGCCCAGCCTGGGCAACGTGGACAAAGTGGTGGTGGACGAGTCCACCATCGAAGAAGGCAAGGCCCCGTTGCTGGTGTACCGGGAAGCGGCCCGCCAAGCGTGAGCCAGGGGCATGGGGCGCTGGTCGCCCAATGTCCCTGCTGCCGGGCGGGTTGAAGTGGCCGCAGGTGGCCCCACCTGTCCCATCTAGATTGAGGTAAACGATGTCCGGACACACACTCCTCCCCAGCGATCCCGTTCAACTGCCCCTGTTGCCCCTGCGCGACGTGGTGGTGTTCCCCCACATGGTGATCCCGCTGTTCGTGGGCCGCCCCAAAAGCATCAAGGCCCTGGAGGCCGCGATGGAGAACGAGCGCCGCATCATGCTGGTGG
>CAZSZN010000192.1:0-5491 GCA_964610405.1 uncultured Macromonas sp.
GGTTGTCACCGGCGGCTTCAGGTTTGTCATGATTATGGCACGGCCGAACTGGTCGGCGCTGTGGGGCACCACGGCGTGCAGGGCGGCGCCATCGCGCACGTGCAGGTGCCAGTCATCGGGGCGGGTGAGGGTGATGGTGGAGCTCATGCGCCGGATTTTCTCACTTCCCGCTGCTCACCCCGTCCATCACCCAACCCGCCGGGCCGCTCCGGGATAATGCGGGGATGTCTGCCTCTTCTCCCCAAACACCCCAGGACACCCGCCCCAGCCCCCCTCGCCCCCCACTGGAAGACTGGCTCACGGTCATCACCATGGCCGCGCTGGCGTTGATCACCTTCGCCAATGTGCTGGTGCGTTACTTCACCGACGCCTCCTTCGCCTGGACCGAGGAAATCTCCATCTTCCTGATGATCGTGCTGGCCCTGGTGGGCGGCTCGGCCGCAGTCCTGCGCGAAAGTCACATCCGCATCGAATTCTTCGCCGACCGTGGCAGCGAGCGCCGGCAACGGGCCCTGGCCCAGTTCGGCGCGCTGATGGTGGCGCTGCTGTTCATCACCATCGCGGTGCTGAGCGTGCCGGTGGTGTGGGACCACTACCGCTACGAGGAAACGTCGCCCGGCATCGGGGTGCCGCAGTGGTGGTACTCCATCTGGCTGCCGGTGTTCAGCGCCCTGATTGCCGCGCGCGCCCTGCAGGTGCTGGTGCGCAAGGCCCGCCGCACTGAAGGGGGAGCTGCATGATCGCCACTGTGCTGTTCGTGCTGTTCATCGGCACCATGTTGGCGGGCGTGCCGATTGGCGCCGCACTCGGTCTGGCCGGCACCGCCGCCATCGCCCTGGCCAACGCCGACACGCCCTGGTTCGGCCTGCTGGCGGTGCCGCAGAACTTTTACGCCGGCCTGGGCAAGTACCCGCTGCTGGCGATCCCGATGTTCGTGCTGGTCGGCTCGATTTTCGACCGCTCTGGCGTGGCGTTGCGGCTGGTGAACCTGGCGGTGGCCATCGTCGGCCGAGGACCAGGCATGTTGCCCTTGGTGGCGATTGCGGTGGCCATGTTCCTGGGCGGCATTTCCGGTTCGGGTCCGGCCACGGCGGCGGCGGTGGGCGCGGTGATGATCGCGGCCATGGCCCGCGCCGGCTACCCTGGCGCCTACTCGGCCGCAGTGGTGGGTGCGGCGGCGGCCACCGACATCCTGATCCCGCCCTCGGTGGCCTTCATCGTGTACTCGGTGATGGTGCCAGGCGCTTCGGTGCCGGCGCTATTTGCCGCCGGCATGATTCCCGGCTTGCTGGCCGGCCTGGCGCTGATCGTGCCGGCGGTGTGGCTGGCGCGCCGCCACCGCATGGGCACCGAAGAAGCCCACCTGCCCCGCCCGCCGTTCTGGCAAAGCCTGCGCGAAGCCAGTTGGGGCCTGGCCGCGCCGGTGCTGATTCTGGGCGGCATGCGTGCAGGCTGGTTCACCCCCACCGAAGCCGCCGTGGTGGCGGTGTTCTACGGTCTGTTCGTGGGCATGGTCGTGCACCGCACCATCCGCGTGCGCGACCTGTTCGCCATCTTCCGCGAGTCGGGCGAGTTGTCGGCGGTGATCCTGATCGTGGTGTCGCTGGCGGGCATCTTTGCGTTCTCGCTCTCGACCCTGGGGGTGATTGACCCGATCACCAACGCCATCGTGGCGTCAGGCCTGAGCGAAACCACCGTGCTGCTGCTGGTGCTGGGCCTGCTGATCGTGGCCGGCATGTTCCTGGACGGCATCTCGATTTTCCTGATCTTTGTGCCGCTGCTCATGCCGCTGATGAATCACTTCCAGTGGGATCCGGTGTGGTTCGGCGTGCTGCTGACGCTGAACGTGGCCATTGGCCAGTTCACCCCGCCGATGGCAGTGAACCTCATGGTGTCCAGCCGCATTGCCGGCGTGCCGATGGAAGCCACCACCCGCTGGGTGGGTTGGCTGCTGGTGGCGATGGGCCTGTGCATGCTGCTGGTTATGATTTGGCCGCCGCTGGCCCTGTGGTTGCCGCAGTACCTGGGCTACTGAGCCGCATTCTTTCAACACATCAAGGAGAACCCCCATGAAAAAACGCACTTTGCTGGCCGCCGCGCTGGCCTCCGCCGCCGCGTTCAGCGCGCCGACCGCCATGGCGCAAGCCGCCTACAAGAACGAGTACCGCCTGTCCATCGTGCTGGGCACGGCCTTCCCCTGGGGCAAGGGCGCCGAACTGTGGGCCAACAAGGTGCGCGAGCGCACCCAGGGCCGCATCAACATCAAACTTTACCCGGGCGTGTCGCTGATCCAGGGCGACCAGACGCGCGAGTTCTCCGCCTTGCGCCAGGGTGTGATCGACCTGGCCGTGGGCTCGACCATCAACTGGTCGCCGCAGGTCAAGCAGCTCAACCTGTTCTCGCTGCCCTTCCTGATGCCCGACTACGCCGCCGCCGACGCGCTGACCCAGGGCGAAGTCGGCAAGCGCCTGTTCCAGACTCTGGACAAGGCCGGCGTGGTGCCGCTGGCCTGGGGCGAAAACGGCTACCGCGAAATCTCCAACAGCAAAAAGCCGATCAAGAGCCCGGCCGACCTCAAGGGCATGAAGATTCGCGTGGTGGGTTCGCCCTTGTTCCTGGACACCTTCACCGCCCTGGGCGCCAACCCCACGCAGATGAGCTGGGCCGACGCCCAGCCGGCCATGGCCAGCGGCGCGGTGGACGGCCAGGAGAACCCGCTGTCGGTCTACACCGCCGCCAAGCTCTACAACGTGGCGCAAAAGCACATCACGCTGTGGGGCTACATGAACGACCCGCTGATCTTCGTGGTGAACAAGGACATCTGGGCCAGTTGGACCCCGGCCGACCGCGAGATCGTGAAGCAAGCTGCCATTGAAGCCGGCAAGGAGCAGATCGCGATCGCCCGCAAAGGCGTGGTGGAAGCCGGCAAGCCGCTGCTGAAAGAAATCGCCGGCCACGGCGTGACGGTGACCGAGCTGACCCCGGCCGAGCGCGCCGAGTTCGTCAAAGCCACCCGCCCGGTGGTGGAGAAGTGGAAGGGCCAGATCGGCGCCGATCTGGTGAACCTGGCGGAAAAGACCATCGCCGCGCGCAAGCCCTGACCCCTGGGCCTGACGGGGCGGTGCGCTTCAAGGCGGCGGTTGCCCGCCTTGAGCCACATCGTCCCAGAACTTCTGGGCGGCGAGCTTGCCCTTGCCCCCTGCGGCGCGGTACAGACGGATGTCCAGATGGCCGCGCCAGACTTCGCCATCGGGTTCGGGGGCGGCACTCACCAAGCGTCCGTCGCTCAACGCCTGCTGGACCGAACTGGTGGGCAAAAAAGCCACGCCATGGCCTTCAATCGCCATGGCTTTCAGGCTTTCGGACATGTCGGTTTCGTACACCCGCTGGGTGTGCACCGGCTCGCCAGACTGACGCAACACCCAGTCCACCACCCGCCCCAGATAAGCCCCTGGCGCATAGGCCAGAAACGGGACCGGCTCGGCCGCACTGCCGGGCAGACGGTACAGGGGCTGACCCCGTGGGCCAGGCTTCACATAGGGGGCCAGCACCTCTTTGCCCAGGTGCAGCATTTCGTAGCGCTCGGTGTCGAGCTGGATGGGCTGTGACGCGTGGTGGTAGGCCAGCAGCAGGTCGCAACTCCCTTCGGTCAGACGCAGCACGGCGTCGTGCACGTTCAGGGCGATCAGGCGGCTTTTGATGCTGCCCACCGTGCCCCGCAAGCTGGACAACCAGGCCGGGTAAAAGGTGAACGCCAGGGTGTGCGGCACGGCGAATTCGATGGTGTCCTTGGCCACCGCCGTGTGCTGGCGCAGCATGGCGCGGGTGCTGTGCAGTGCCTGCAACATTTCCAGCGCCTGCTCGTACAGCGTCTGCCCGGCCGGCGTGAGCCGTGTGGGGTAGGAGGAGCGGTCCACCAGGTCGGTGCCGGCCCAGGCCTCCAGCGACTGGATGCGGCGCGAAAACGCGGGCTGCGTGACGTGCCGCAACTGGGCCGAGCGGCTGAAGCTGCGGGTTTCGGCCAGGCTGACAAAGTCTTCAAGCCATTTGGTGTCCATCGGGCTGGTCTCCTCCACTTTGCTGCAAGGCCCACATCTCGGCATAACGGCCGCCAGCGGCCAGCAGGTCGGCGTGGCGCCCGCGCTCGACGATGGTGCCGTGCTCCAGCACGATGATCTCGTGCGCATCCACCACGGTGGACAGGCGGTGCGCGATCACCAGCGTGGTTTTGTGGCGCGCCACGCTTTTCAGCTCGGCCTGAATGGCGCGCTCGTTGGCACTGTCCAGCGCCGAGGTAGCCTCGTCAAAAATCAGGATCGGCGGGTTCTTGAGCAGGGTGCGCGCGATGGCGACGCGCTGCTTTTCGCCGCCCGACAGTTTGAGCCCGCGCTCGCCCACCATGGTCTGGTAGCCCTTGGGCAGCCGTTCGATGAAGCCGTGGATGTGCGCGGCCTGGGCCGCCTTCACCGCTTCGTCGTGCCCGGCCTCGGGCCGGCCGTAGAGGATGTTGTACTCGATGGTGTCGTTGAACAGCACCGTGTCCTGCGGCACGATGCCGATGGCGCGGCGCACGCTGCCCTGCGTCACGGTGCGGATGTCCTCGCCCGCGATGGTGATGCGCCCTTGCGCTCCGTCGTGCCCATCGCCCGGGCGGCCCACGTCGTAGAAGCGGTAAAGCAGCCGCGCCAGGGTGGACTTGCCCGAGCCAGACGGCCCCACCACCGCCACCGTCTTGCCCGGGGGGATGGTGAAGCTCACGCCGTGCAGGATTTCCCGCTCGCGCTCGTAGGCGAAGTGCACGTTCTCGAAGCGCACCTCGGGCGGGCCGTCCAGCCGCAGCGGCTGGGCGCCGGGGGCGTCGGCGATCTCGCGCTCCTTGTCCAGCAGGGTGAACATCTTGTCCAGGTCGGTCAGGCCCTGCTTAATCTCGCGGTACAGCACGCCCAGGAAGTTGAGCGGAATGTAGAGCTGGATCATGAAGGCGTTGATCATCACCAGGTCGCCCAACGTCATGGCGCCGCTGGTCACGCCCACGGTGGCGCGCCACAGCATGGCCACCAGCGCGGTGGCGATGATGAGCTGCTGCCCCGCGTTGAGCAGCGACAGCGTGGTCTGGCTTTTCAGGCGGGCGCGGCGCAGGCGCTCCAGCGCTTCGTCGTAGCGCCGGCCCTCGAAGGCCTCGTTGTTGAAGTACTTGACGGTTTCGTAGTTCAGCAGCGAGTCGATGGCCTTGGTCTGCGTGGCCGACTCCATTTCGTTCATGTGGCGGCGGAACTGGGTGCGCCATTCCGTCACTTTCACGGTGAAAAACACGTACAGCACCAGCGCGGCCAGCGTGGTCCAGACGTACCACAGTTCGAACTTGGTGCCCAGCAGCGCCAGCACCAGCACCACCTCCAGCAGCGTGGGCAGGATGCTGTAGAGCGAGTATGAAATGAGCGACTGCACGCCGCGCGTGCCGCGCTCAATGTCGCGCGTCATGCCGCCGGTC
>CAZSZN010000193.1:0-5467 GCA_964610405.1 uncultured Macromonas sp.
TCTGAAAGAGTCAAACACAACACGTCCGCCCTGAGGGCAAGGTAGCGTGGGCATGTATAGGCCACGATTACGGTGCAACAGGCCAAAGGACACACGAAGCCCGAAATGTATCATGCTGCCGTGCACAAAACTTGTGCGGAGCTGACGCCCCGGTTTTATCCCCCGGTGAATCGGCTGTCTGAACATACCCCTCGGAGAATCCCACCATGCCACAGGTTTTCATAGACGGCGAGGCCGGCACCACCGGCCTGCAAATCCGCGAACGGCTGGCCCAAATGCCGGCGGTGCAGGTGCTCAGCATCGACCCAGCGCGCCGCAAAGATGCCGCCGCCAAGCGCGAATTGATGGCGCAGGCGGACCTGGTCATCCTGTGTCTGCACGACGACGCGGCCCTTGAATCGGTGGCCATGATCGACGGCCTGAAGGCCGAAGGCGCCAAGGCGCCGCGCATCATCGACGCGTCCACCGCGCACCGGGTGGCGCCGGGCTGGGTGTACGGTTTCCCCGAGCTGTGCGCCGGGCAGGCTGAAGCCGTGCGCACCGCCGAGCGGGTGGCCAACCCGGGTTGCTACGCCACCGGCGCGATCGCCCTGATCCGCCCGCTGGTGGACGCCGGGCTGCTGCCGAAAGATTTCGCGCTGAGCCTGCCGAGCGTGAGCGGCTACACCGGTGGTGGCCGCACCATGATCGAAGCCTACGAGGCCGGCACCGCCGCGCCGTTCGAGCTGTACGCCTTGGGTTTGAGCCACAAACACATTCCCGAAATCATGGCTTGCACTGGCCTGACCCGCCGGCCGCTGTTCATTCCCTCGGTGGGCAATTTCCCGCAGGGCATGCTGGTGCAATTGCCCCTGCATCTGGACCAATTGCCGGGTCAGGTGACGGTGGCCGACCTGCACAACGCGCTGGCCGCCCATTACGAAGGCAGCCACTGGGTCAACGTGCAGCCGGCGACCAGCGACGGCAAGTTGGATGCGGTGGCGTTGGCCGGCACCAACCACCTGGAGCTGCGGGTGTACGGCAACGACGCCTACCGACATGCGGTGCTGGTGGCGCGGCTGGACAACCTGGGCAAGGGCGCCAGCGGTGCGGCGGTGCAAAACCTGCAGTTGATGCTGGGGGTGTGAGCAACGGCGTGGGAGGTGGGTCAGCGGTCGCTGACCCAGCCATCGGTCAGCTCCAGACTGCCGCTGCGCGCCATGCCGTCGAGCAGGGTTTTTACCCAGTGTTCCAGGGGTTCCGCCACCTCGGCCGCCTGGTGCAGCGCGGCCAGGTAGGGCGTGCGGGTGGCCCAGGTGAGGAAATCCACCAACGGCAGGTGGCGCAGGTCCATCAGCCGGAATTTGAGGAGCACCTTGGCCGCGTAAAGGGTGTGTTGTGGTGGGTGAGCGCGAAATTGGGCCAGCCGGCTGCGGGCCCGCGCGAGCGCTTGCGCCACGCGTGCGGTGCTGCCGCCGAACACCGGGCCGTGGCCCGGTACCACCACCCGCACTGACAGCGATTCGATCAAGTCCAGCGTGGCGGCCACTTCGTCAAACGCGGCCACGCCCTCGATTTCGGGAAACACCACGCCAAAGCCGTTGTCCCACAGCGCATCGCCCGAGATCAGCACCCCATGCTTTGCTTGAAACAGCAGCACCGCATGCGGGTCGTGTCCCGGCGCGGCCAGCACTTGCCAGTCCAGGCCGGCCAGTTCGATGGTGGTGCCTGGTTGCAACAGGTCGTCGGCGCGGAAGCGGGGGCATTGCTGGCCGGTGGGCTGGTAACTCAGCCGCTCTGTGTCCCATTGCCTCACTGCGGCGGCTTCGCCGGGGGGGATGAAGGTGCGCAGCGCCGGGTAACGCTGTTGCAGGGCCGCGTTGCCGCCGCAGTGGTCGCTGTGCAAGTGGGTGTTCAGCAGGCGGTCCAGCGGTCGCCCAGCCAGGCAGGGTTCCAGCAGCGCGAGCGTCTGGTCTGCGTGGCTGCAGTAGCCGCTGTCCACCAGCGCGGTGCCGTTCGGGCCCACGCACACCACGCTGTTGGCCGACAACCAGCCCCTTTCCAAAACGGTCAGGCCAGAGGGCAGGGCGATCGGGTGGTCCAAGTCGGTCATGGTGAACGTGACGATAACGCAGCCCGGCCAAGCTGCTGGCGTGGGGTTATTGCCGCTGGGGTTTGGAGGGTTTAGGGAAAACCCTTATATTCGCAGGATGACCGCGACCGCCCCTCCGCCTTCACGCGCCCGAGTGCCAGTGTGCACGCTCGGGCCGGAGCACCGTGCGGCCATTGAGCGTCACTTGCTGGCGCTGGGCGAGCGGGATCGTTACCTGCGTTTTGGCTACGCCGCGCAGGACGCTCAAATCCGCCGCTACGTCGAAGGCCTGCGCTTTGGCACCGACGAAATTTTTGGCATCTTCAACCGCCGCCTGCAACTGATCGCGATGGCGCACTTGGCTTATGGCTTGGCGCATGACCGGTCGGACACGGCCGAATTCGGCGTCAGCGTCAGCCCGCACGCGCGGGGCCGGGGCTACGGCAACCAGTTGTTCGACCGGGCGGTGGTGCACGCCCGCAACCATGGGGTGTCGTTGTTGCACATCCATGCCCTGAGCGAAAACGCGGCCATGCTGGGCATCGCCCGCAAGGCGGGGGCGGAGATCGTGCGCGAAGGCGGTGAAAGCGAATGCCGTCTGGCGTTGCCACCGGCCGATTTCGAGTCCCACGTGACCGAATTGCTGGAAGAACAGGTGGCGCGCACCCAGTACCGGGTCAAGGCGCACACGCAGCAGGTGCGCCGCTGGTTGGGGCGCCTGTGGTGTTGGCGCCGACGCCCGGGGCCTTGACGCGTTCACCAGCCTGTCGCGGGCTTGTTGTATCCTAAAGGCCTCTCAACGACTGCCGACTTCAGTGGCCGAACCCTATCCCAGTCCGTCGCCGCACCGCGCGGTGCGGCACGAAGACAAACGCGGTTTCCTTCAAAAGCTTGCCGAATTCATCCACCCCGGGCCGGATTCCAAGGACGAGCTGATCGAAACCCTGGCCGAAGCCGAGGACAACGACATCATCAACGCCGAGTCGCGGGTGATGCTCGAAGGGGTGATCCGCATCGCTGACATGACCGCCGGCGACGTGATGGTGGCCGCCCCGCGCATGGACGCGCTCGACATCCACGCGCCTTACCAGGATTTGTTGCACACCGTGATCGAAACCGCGCACTCGCGTTTTCCAGTGTACGAAGGTGAGCGTGACAACATCATCGGTATCCTGATGGCCAAGGACTTGCTGAAACTGCAGCGGGCGCCGGAGCTGAACTTGCGTGCGCTGTTGCGCCCGGCGGTGTTCGTGCCCGAGAGCAAGGGACTGAACGACTTGTTGCGCGAGTTTCGCGGCAACCGCAACCACCTGGCCATCGTCATCGATGAGTTCGGGCGCATGGCCGGGTTGATCACGATCGAGGACGTGCTGGAGGAAATCGTCGGCGAAATTGAAGACGAGTTCGACGAGGGTGAGGACGAGGGCAACATTTTTGCCTTGGCCGATGGCACCTGGCGCGTCAGTGGGGATACCTCGATCGAGATGGTCAACCAGTGGTTCAGCGTCACTTTGTCCGAGCAGGGCTTTGACACCATCGGCGGGTTCGTGTCGCACGAGATGGGCCATGTGCCCAAGCGTGGCGAAGCCCACGACGTGGGTGGCTTGCACTTCATGGTGCAACACGCCAAGGGCGGCGCGGTGAAGTGGTTCAAGGTGTCGCGCCTGGTGGACGTCGCATGACCTTGGGCGGGGCGTTCCGCCTGGGGGGTTGGGGGCTGGCGGGTGGTGCGCAGGCAGTATCGCTGGCGTGGCCCTGGTCTTGGGGTTGGCCGCAGGGCGAGCCGGTGCCGGGTTTGCAAGTGTTGGCGATGGCGGCGTTGGTGGTGGCGGTGCAGTCGGCACCCAGCGCCTGGGCCAGCGTGTGGCGCGGCTGGGTGTTTGCCACGGCGTGGCTGATCGGCACCTTCTGGTGGCTGTTCGTGTCCATGCACACCTACGGCGGCATGGCGCCGCCGCTGGCCGGCTTGGCGGTGCTGGCGTTGGCCCTGGCCCTGGGGGTGTATTACGCCGCTGCGGCTGGGCTGTGCTGGCACTGGCGCTCAGCCCCGTGGTGGGCACGGGTGCTGGTTTTTGCCGCCTGCTGGACCCTGGCCGAATGGGCGCGCGGCACCTGGTTCACCGGATTCCCCTGGGGTGCCGTGGGCTATGCCCAGGTGGATGCCTTGGCCTGGCTGGCGCCTTACGTCGGCGTCTATGGCCTGGGCGCGCTGGCGGCCGGGATGGCGGTGCTGCTGGCCAGCGCGGCATTGCAACTGTGGCAAGGGCGCGCTCGTTGGGGGGCGTTGTTGGTGATGGGGGCGGTGTTCACTGTGCTCTTGCCTTCTGTGGGCCGAGGATGGGCCGAGGCCTGGCCGGAACACACCCGGTCGGCTGGCCTGCTGCATGCGACGCTGTTGCAAGGCAACATCCCGCAAAACGAAAAGTTTGAAGCCCAGACGGGCGTGCCCCTGGCGTTGACCTGGTACGCCCAGCAGGTGCGGGTGGCGGTGGCCGCGCCGTTGCCGGCCGATGGTGTTGGCTTGGTGGTGGCGCCCGAAACCGCTATCCCCGTGTTGCCGCAAGACGTGTCGCCTGCCTACTGGCAGGATCTGCGCGATGCGGTGGCGCAGGGCCGGTCTGCGGTGATGCTGGGCTTGCCGTTGGGCAGCTGGACGGAGGGGTACACCAATTCGGTGGTGAGCTGGGCCCCCGACGGCCCCGAGCACCGCTACGACAAGCACCACCTGGTGCCCTTTGGGGAGTTTGTGCCACCCCTGTTCCGCTGGTTTGTCGAGCTGATGCACATCCCGCTGGGCGACTTTCGGCGGGGGGCGCTGGGCCAGGCGCCTTTTGTCTGGGCCGGGCAGCGCATGGCGCCGAACGTTTGTTACGAGGATTTGTTTGGCGAGGAGTTGGCGGTGTCGTTCCGCGATGCGGCGCAGGCTCCGACTGTGTTGGTCAACGTCAGCAACATCGCCTGGTTTGGCGACACGATTGCGATCGACCAGCATCGCCACATTTCGCGCATGCGGGCGTTGGAGCTGCAACGGCCCATGCTGCGCGCCACCAACACCGGGGCCACCGCCGCGATCGACCACCGGGGGCGGGTGCTGGCCGAATTGCCCCGCCTGACCCGCGATGCGCTGCGGGTCGAGGTGGACGGCCGCGCAGGCCTGACACCCTATGCACGCTGGGCTGGCCGTTGGGGCTTGTGGCCGCTGGTGGCGGCGTGTGCGGCGCTGTTGCTGGCACTGCTGCCCATGGCAGTGCGGCGGCGCGAACTAAAATGACAGGTTGCCTTCGCATGAACACCAGTCCCTCCGTCCGATGCTGACCTTTCAACAAATCATCCTCAAGCTCCAGGCCTACTGGGACGCCCAGGGCTGCGCGCTGCTGCAACCCTACGACATGGAAG
>CAZSZN010000194.1:0-5456 GCA_964610405.1 uncultured Macromonas sp.
GGTGCCGCGCTGACGCACGATGATGGCGCCTGCGGAGATTTCCTGGCCGCCGAACACCTTCACACCGAGCATTTTCGGCTTGGAGTCGCGACCGTTGCGGGTTGAGCCGCCGCCTTTTTTCTGTGCCATGGTGCTTTACTCCTTAGCCGTTGATCGAGCCGATCTGCAGCTCGGTGAAATTTTGACGATGGCCTTGGCGCTTCTGGTAGTGCTTGCGACGGCGCATTTTGAAAATGCGAACCTTGTCGCCACGACCGTGGCTGACCACAGTGGCAGTGACCGTTGCGCCGGAGACCAAGGGCGTGCCCACCTTGATGTCGGAGCCGTTACCCACGGCCAACACCTGGTCGATCACGATCTCTTGACCCACGTCCGCAGCAATCTGTTCTACTTTAAGTTTTTCGCCAACGGCAACGCGATACTGCTTGCCGCCGGTTTTTATGACCGCGTACATATGAACCTCGAATGGTGATTTCGACGGACGGATTCCCGCCGAACTGCGCATTATAGAGGCATCGAACTGTTTGCGCAAGACGCGTGAACCACACGCTACCCAACCGATCTCACCGGTGCTGCAACCGACCTTAGGAGCCTGACCATGGCCATTTCCTGGCTGACCGCCCTCAAGATCATCCCCTGGGGCGATGTGATCGAACACGCGCCCGCCGTGCTGAAAGGCGCGCGCCGCTTGCTGGATCGACAAAGGACGGCGCCCACCACCCCTGCCGCCCCCATGCCTGCCGGCGTAGCGCCCGACCTGATCACGTTGCAGCAGCGTTTGTCGGCTCTGGAACAACAACACGCCAGCGACATGGCCCAGTTGACGCAGACGGTGGCCGAACTGGCCGAACAGAACATCCGGCTGGTGCAGGCGGTGGACGTGTTGAGGTGGCGCACCCGCTGGCTCGGCTTGATCGCTGTGGTGGTGCTGGTCGGGCTGGTGTTCGCGATCTGGGGGCGTTGAACGCACCGTCCGGCGTTAGGGCTTCGTGGCGCGTTCGACCATCATGCTGGCATCGCACCCCTGCCCGGCCGCGATCCACCGAGCGACCCAGCGACGGGCCCACGGCCAACGCCCGGCCCAACCCAGCACATCGGCCGGCGCGCTGAGGGCGCCACAGGTGTAGCGGGCGTCAACGTCCGACCACCGCAACGCGGTACAGGCACCGTGACGGCGGCGCGACAACAGCATGCCCAGCGGGCACGGCTCGACCAGGCAGCAGACACCACAACCGTTGCAAGGCGTGCCCAGAGCAGGCTTGGCCGGCGCTTCCGGGTGGATGTGGATGACTTGTTCGCGCGCCGCCAATGCAACCTCTCACCAACGCAATGCGCGTGCGCCAGCCAGCGCACCCAAACCGGCCGAGGCGACCATGCCCAGCACGTACCACACGGCCAGGAAGGGCGCCGCCAATTCAGGGCAATGCAAAGCATAGACCATGGCAGCAACAGCCCCCGCCAGCCAGCCAGCGGCTGCGCCCGTCATCACCGGCCGGGTGGGGGCCAGCCCGCGCAAGGCCCAGAACAGCATCGTTCCCACCGGCAACGCGGTGACGACAATGTTGAAAGTACACACCCGCCAGGTATTGCCCAGCACCAGCCCCGGTCGTTCGACCACTGGCGATTGCATCCATACCCAGCCGGCCAGCAGCCACATCAATGCCACGGGCAATGCCGCCCACCAAACGGCGCTACCGGTGCGCACGCCGGGGTGAGCGAGGCGCCACACCACCACGGCGCCGGCCAGCCCCGTGAGAGCGGGCATGCCCAACTTGCTCCAGAACATGGGGCTATCCGCCAGACTGGCCAGGTTGGCCTGCACGCCGAGCCATTCGGCCACCCACAGATAGGCCAAGGCTGCGCCCACCAGCAAGGCCCCGCCCAAACGCTTTTCGGCGATGTGTCGAGGCACAGGCGTGGCATCGGCCGCCAGCAGGCCCAGCAATTCTTCTGTCTTCATGTCTGTCCTTTCCAGGCGCGGGCCAGGGCCTTCAAGCCCCGGTGCACACCCACTTTGATGGCTGATTCCGACATGCCCGTCGCCTGCGCCGCCTCGCGCACCGACAAGCCGTCGATCTTGGTGCGCAGAATGGGCAGGCGCTGGTGGTCCGGCAGGCCGTCGAGCAGTTGCGACAAATCGCGCCGCGTCTCGTGGGCATCGCTGTCGGCCGTGGCGAACACCGCCAGATCGTCGTCCAGCGGATCGTTGAGCGCCTCGTGCCGGGCACGGCGGCGCCACAGATCGACGAGTTTGTAACGCGCCACCGCGTGCACCCAGGCCGTCAAGGGCTCGGTGGTGCGGTAGGTGTGCCGCTGCGCGTGCAGGGCCATCAGGGTTTCCTGAACCAGGTCCTCCACCTCATCGGGCAGGCCGGTGAGCCTGCGGCGGAAATAGCCGCGCAGCAGCGGCGCAAGCCGTTGCAGGAACAGGTGGTAGGCCCGGGCATTGCCCTCCAGGCCCTGCACGAACAGGCCGTGCAGATCGCGCTCGGTCGAAGTCACAGCCTGTATTCGTTCCATGGTGTGCAAAGGTTACAGCGGCTGCAGAAGTTTTTTTGAAATTTTTTCTGGGGGTGCTGTAACGCGGCGTTCATGGCACGCGAACTAGCAGACGCTCCGGCCATGCAATTCCGCACAGGCCGGGCGTCATCAACCGTTTAGGAATGGAGCCAATCATGAACACGAACGCCCTGGGCCTGACCCTTGCAGCCCTCACCGCGCTGACTGCCACCGCCACGCTGGCGCAAGACAAACCCACTACCGACGCCAAACCTGCCATGGAGCGCTGCTATGGCGTGTCGATGGCGGGCAAGAACGATTGCGCGGCAGGCCCCGGCACCACCTGCGCGGGCACCTCGAAGATGGACTACCAGGGCAATGCCTGGAAGTACGTGCCCGCAGGCACCTGCGCCTCCATCAAGACGCCGAAGGGCATGGGTTCGCTGATGCCCATCAAGGCTTGATCTCTCCGCGCCAGACAAGCCATGGACCAGGCACCTGACCACACAGACACCGCACCACTGGGCGCGGGCCTGGGCCTGAAACCCCAGCACTACGACGAAGCCTGCGCGGCCCGGACTGACGGCCTGTGGTTCGAGGTGCACCCCGAGAACCACATGGTCGAAGGCGGCCCGCGCCTGGCCTGGCTGGAGGCCGTGCGGGCATGGCATCCGCTGTCGTTGCATGGGGTGTCGATGTCCCTGGCGGGGCCGGACAAACCCGACCTGGCGCACCTGGACCGGCTGGCCGCGCTGTGCGACCGGCTGCAGCCAGCGCTGGTGTCGGAACATCTGGCGTGGTCGGTGCTGGGCGGGCACTACGCGCCGGACCTGCTGCCCTTTCCGCGCACGAACGAGGCACTGGCACGCATCGCGCGGCGCATCGACCTGCTGCAGGAACGGCTGCAGCGGCGTGTGGCCATCGAAAACCCATCGCACTACCTGGTACTGCCTGGGCACGACTGGGGCGAGGCCGACTTCCTGAACACGCTGGCGCGGCGCACCGGTTGCGGGCTGCTGCTGGACGTGAACAACGTCTATGTGTCTGCCCACAACCTGGGTTTTGACGCCTGGGAAGCCCTGTGTGCGCTGGACGGCGATGCGGTGATGGAAATCCACCTGGCCGGGCACCATGCCGACCCGCAACTGGGCGACAGCCTGCTGGTGGATTCGCACGACGCGCCAGTGAGTGACGGCGTGTGGCGGTTGTACGAACGGCTGCTTCAGCGCATAGGCCCCCGGCCCACGCTGATCGAGCGCGACGCCGAGATACCCGCCTTTGCCGAGCTGATGGCCGAGCGTGCACGTGCCCAGCGTTGCCTGGATGCCCTGCGCGTCACTTGCGAAGAGCCAGGGACACAGCCATGAACAGGTCTGTCCTGGACGCATTTCAGCATGACTTTTGGGCCAGTTTGTGGGCACCTGTGCAGGATTTGGCCACCAAAGAGGCCACGTCTGCGCCTGATTGGCAAACCCAGCCCGGCTGGGCCGTGTACCGCAACACCGTCATCAAAGGTTGCGTGGACACGTTGCTGGCCAATTACCCGGCCGTGGCCACGCTGGTGGGTGAAGACTGGCTGCGCGCCGCCGCAGCCGAGTACGTGACCGCCCACCCACCCGCCGACCGGCGCATGCTGTTTTATGGGAGGGGATTCGAGGACTTTCTGGCCAGCTTTCCTCCTGCCGCTGGCCTGCCCTATTTGGGCAGCGTGGCTCGGTTGGACCGGTTGTGGCGCGAAGCCCATGCCTCTGCCGAAGCCCCGCACTTGCAGCCCGACAGCCTGGCCGCACTGGCCACGCTCACCGCCAGCGACCTGCAAACCCTGGTGTTGCAACCCCACCCCAGCGCCCGCTGGGCCTGGTTCCCGAATCTGCCCGCAGGCGCCCTGTGGCGCGCCGCCCGAGAACACTGGAACGACCCCAACCCGCCCGCCTGGCAAGGCGACGGCTTGCTGCTGACGCGCAGCGCCGAAGGCACCGTCCAATGGCGGCTGCTGGAGGCTGGCGGAGCCAAGCTGCTGGATGCGTGCGCCCAAGGTCTCCCTCTGCCCGAGGCTGCAGACGCCGCCCTGAACACCCAACCCACACTGGACCTGACCGCCCTGCTGCACGCGCTGCTGTCAGCAGGCGCCTTCCGTGCATTCCACACGCCAGCCAGCCCTTGAACAGGAGAAACACCATGAACACCCTGGCACTCACCCAAGCCCTGTTCCACAGCGTACCGCGCAAGCTGGAGGCGTGGATCGGCCACGACCTCATTGCCGCCGTGAGCCGCCTGGGCGTAGCGGGCATATTCTGGCTGTCCGGCCGCACCAAGACCGACGGCTGGCTGAATGTGAGCGACACCGCACTGCTGCTGTTTGAGCAGGACTACGCGTTGCCATTGATACCGCCCGTGTGGGCCGCCCACCTGGCCACCTACGCCGAACACCTGTTCCCCGTGATGCTGGTGCTGGGCCTGGGCACGCGCTACGCAGCGCTGGCCCTACTGGGCATGACGGCGGTGATACAGATCTTTGTGTACCCCAGTGCATGGCCCACCCACCTGAGCTGGGCCGCGCCGTTGCTGTACCTGACGGGCCGGGGGGCGGGAAGATGGTCAGTGGACCACTGGCTTTGCCGAGGGCGTGGTTGATGCGCCATGCGCCACAACGACACAGGCGGACCCAGGAAAATGATCACCCCCTGCCCAACACCGGTCCCAGCGCCCGCCCCGTATGCGTGCCCAGCCGCACCAGTGCCTCTGGCGGTGCCGCCGCCACGATACGCCCGCCACCATCCCCGCCTTCGGGGCCCAGGTCGATGATCCAGTCGGCTTCGGCGATGACGTCCAGGTCGTGCTCGATGACCACCACGCTGTGCCCGCCATCGACCAGGCGGTGCAGCACGCGGATGAGCTTGTCCACGTCGGCCATGTGCAGGCCCACGGTGGGCTCGTCGAGCACGTACAGGGTGTGC
>CAZSZN010000195.1:0-5448 GCA_964610405.1 uncultured Macromonas sp.
AGCGCTCGGCCCGTCACGCTCGCCACGATCATCAGCGTGAGCGCGCACAGCACCAACCCGCCCAAGATCGCCGACCACTTGCTCAGCCGGAATACCCACGTCGTCATGTTGTCGTCCTCTCAAAAAGCGCGCATGGCGCCCGGGCCACGCGCGTTTGTTTCATGTTAGCTTACTTGCTGTGCTTGGCGATCAAGGCCCGGGCCTCGGCGGCCAGCTTCTTGCCGTCCACCCCTTTTTTGGCCACTTCAGCGGCCCACTCACCCTCCACCGAGCTGGCGGTGCGCAGCCAGCGCTGGGTTTCGGCCACGTCCAGGGCCACGATGTTGTTGCGGGCTTTCTCGGCGGCGCCACGACCCAGCTTGTCACCTTCGTCCATGGCGCGACCGAACATGGCCGCGGCCTCCAGACCGGAGTTGTTGTCGATGACTTTCTTCAGGTCGGCCGGCAGCTTGTCGTAGCTGGCTTTGTTCATGCTGAAAGCAAACGCCATGTTGTACAAGCCTTTGTCGCCAGCGAACGTGGTGTGGTGTTTCACCATTTCGGTGACCTTCAGCGACGGACCCACTTCCCAGGGAATGGTGGTGCCGTCGATCACGCCTTTGGCGAGCGCTTCGGTCACGGCCGGCACCGGCATGCCCACCGGTGTGGCGCCCAGCTTGGTCAGCATGTTGTTGACGATGCGGGTACCCCCACGGATCTTCATGCCGCGCAGGGCCTCCAGCCCGGTCACCGCTTGCTTGGTGTGGAACAGGCCGGGGCCATGGGTGTGCACCGCGATCAGCTTGACGTCTTTGAACTCGTCAGCGGCGTGTTGCTGCACAAATTCCCAGGCGGCCTTGGAGGTGATCTCGGCGGCCTTGGCACCAGAAGGCGCGATGAAGGGAATCTCGAACACTTCGGTTTTCACGAAGCGGCCCGGGGTGTAGCCCAGCACCGTCCAGGTGATGTCGGCGATGCCATCGCGCGCCTGGTCGAACAATTGCGGCGGCGCGCCACCCATTTGCATGGCCGGGAAAATCTGGACCTTGATGCGGCCACCGGATTCGGTCTCGACCTTTTTGGCCCAAGGCGCGATGGCCAAGGCCGGCACGTTGGCCTGCGGGGGCAGGAAGTGGTGCAGGCGCAAGGTGACTTGCTGAGCCCAGGCGCTGGACGCCGTGACGGCCGCGCAGATCAGCCCGAGGGCACGGAGTTTGGTCAATGTCATCTCGAATTTCCTTTGGCGCAAGGCGCCCGTTGTCTCAGCTCTCTGGAAATATCGCTTGGGTTGAGGAATCACTTCCTTAACGTTACAATTTATAGTTATTTAAAATAACTTTATCACCAGAAACGAAATTCAGTTCATTGGGGTTTACCCTTGGGTCGTTTTGACACCCAAAAATCAGATCACCACCTGAACTATATTGCCTGTGAAAATCAGGAACACCGGCACACCCATCTAGCTGATATGCCGGTGTGGCATGGCGGATGTATCAGGGCTTGGCGGGCAGCACCGTGCCCCGGCATTCGCCAAAACCGATGCGTGCCGAGCCCGGCTTTTCGCACCAGCCGCGCAGCACCACCGCATCACCGTCCAGCAAGAAGGTGCGGGTTTCGCCGTTGGGCAGCTGCACTGGGTGCTTGCCGCCCTGCGTCAACTCGATCAGGGCGGCCGCCTGGTCCAGCGTGGGGCCGGACAAGGTGCCGCTGCCCAGGAAATCGCCCGGTTGCAGGTTGCAGCCGTTGATCGTGTGGTGGGTCACCATCTGCGCCACCGTCCAGTAGGCGTGGCGGTAGCTGGTGCCACTGATGCGCGTGTCACGCTGGCCGGCCTGCCGCATGGCCTGGGTTTGCAGCCCCACTTCCAACTGGATGTCGATGGCGCCCGCGCTGCGGTTGGCAGGCGAGTCAAGGTAGGGCAAGGGCTGCGGGTCGCCGGCCGGACGCTCGAACACGGTGCGGTACGGCGCCAGGGCCTCCATCGTCACCACCCAGGGGGACACGCTGCTGGCAAAGCTTTTGGACAGGAAGGGGCCGAGCGGTTGGTACTCCCAGCCCTGGATGTCGCGCGCCGACCAGTCGTTCAGCAGGCAGATGCCGAACACGTGCTGCTCGGCCTCGGTGATGGCAATCGGGTCACCCAGTGCGTTGCCGGTGCCGATGAACACGCCGAGTTCGAGCTCGATGTCCATGCGCTGGCTGGGGCCCAGCACGGGCGCGTCGGCCTCGGGCTTCTTGATCTGACCCTTGGGACGGTGAAAGTCGGTGCCGGACACCACGATGCTCGACGCCCGGCCGTGGTAGCCGATGGGCACCCACTTGTAGTTGGGCAGCAGCGGTTGGTCGGGCCGAAACTGCTTGCCGATGTTGGTGGCGTGGTAGACGGAGGTGTAGAAGTCGGTGTAGTCGCCGATGCGGGCCGGCACGTCGTACTCGGCCTCGGCCTGCGGCACCAGACAGGCTTGCAATGTGGCCTGCTGGGCGCTGCCTTCACGCAGGCCGCGCGACAGGGCCAACCGCAGCGCCGACCAGGCGCCCTGCCCCAGCGCCATCAGCGCGTTGAGCTTGTCCTGCGCACCCGCCTGGGCGGCTTGGGCCGCTTCGCCGGTGAACACGCCAGCTTGGGCGACGGCGGCCAAGTCCACGATCTGGTCGCCAATCGCCACGCCACCGCGCCAGGCTTCGTTCTTGCCTTGGCGGCGGAACACCGCGAACGGCAGGTTCTGGATCGTAAAATCGGTGCCGGCCAGGTGGGCCGACGCGACCCAGCTCCGGAGTGCCGGGTCGTGGGTCTCGTTCAGTTGAGCGTTGTGCTGCGTCATCCGTGCCTCCTCAGCTGGCCATGCTGCCGTCGTGCATCCAGGCGGCGTGCTTGGGCGCCTGCTTGGTGCGGCTCCACTCATCCAGCATGTCCCACTTCACTTCGTCGAGCTTCTGGTACATCTCGGGGGTACCGATGTCGGCAGCCAGCTCCAGCCGGTGGCCGTTGGGGTCGAAGAAGTAGATGCTCTTGAAGATGGTGTGGTCGGTCGGGCCGATGACCTCGATGCCGGCGGCCACCAGCTTGTCTTTGGTGGCCAGCAGCGTGTCCATGGAATCGACCTTCAGCGCCAGGTGCTGCACCCAGGCCGGGGTGTTTTCGTCGCGGCCCATGGGCTTTTGAGTGGGCAGCTCGAAGAAGGCCAGCACGTTGCCGTTGCCCGCATCCAGGAAGATGTGCATGTACGGGTCTGGCGCCTTGGTGGACGGCACTTCGTTTTCGGCAATAGCCAGCACGAACTTCATGCCGAGGTGCTGGGTGTACCACTCCACGGTTTCCTTGGCGTCTTTGCAACGGTAGGCCACATGGTGAATGTGTTGGATCAATGACATGGTGGGTCTCCTGAATTTAGGCGGGGGCGTGGCTGGGCACCACCGGGGTGATGGCCTGCTTTTCGACGATGGAATTGACGGCGGGTTCACCGGCCTCGGGGGCCGCGCTGTGGCGGGCCAGGCGGAAGGCCTCTTTGAGCACGGCGAGGTCGCCGATGTGGTTGGCCAGCAGCAGCACCAGGCGGGCGTTCATGGCCTGGCTCTGCGCGGTGCTCAGGCCGTTGTGGGCGGCAATGAGGGCCTCGTACATGTCGTCGTAGGCCAGGCTGGTGGGTTGGGTGTTGAGCATCGGTGTCTCCTAGTCCCTTCAGGCGGCCACAAGTTCTTCTGCGGTCGCGGTGGCCAGCGCGGCGCGCACGGCCGCTTCGGTGGGCTGGCGCCAGCGGGCGGCCACGTGCTGGTCGGGGCGGATCAGGTAGGCAGCGCCGGGCGTGGCGTCCAGCCGCTGCTGCACAAGGCCCTGCACGTCCTTCAAATCCTGCCCGATGGCGATGGGGGTGACGTGCGGCAGGCCATGCGCCCAGGCCGGCACGGGGCCGAACACCAACAGCGTAAAGTCAGCGGCGGTTTCACGCAACAGCCAACTGGGGCTGCCGTCAGCACGCTGCACCGGAGCGTCGGTCAAGGGCGCGCCAGGCACCATCTTGCCGGCGAAGGGGTCCACGTCCGCCGTGTTCAGGCGGGAGCCGTGCAGCGTGGCCGGCACCGACAGGCGCCCGCTGTTGACGATGCGGCGGGCAAAATCGTGCTCGCGCGCCAGGTCGAGCGTGGCGTCGCGGAACAGGCGGCTGATCTCGCTCTTGGGCGTGATGAAGTCGGTGGCGCGTGTGGAGTTGAGGATGTTCTCGTCCGCCGCGTACTCGCGCTCCGGCCCGTAGGTGGCCAGCAGTTCGGGGCCGGCCCAGCCTTTGAGCAGCCAGTCCAGCTTCCAGGCCAGGTTGTCGGCGTCCTGCACGCCGCTGTTGGCGCCACGGGCGCCGAAGGGCGACACGCCGTGGGCGGCATCGCCGGCGAAAATCACCCGGCCGTGGATGAACTGGTCCATGCGCAGGCAGGCGAAGGTGTAGACGCTGGCCCATTCCAGGGTGAAGTCCACGTCCTTGCCCAGCAGCGCCCTCACCCGCGGGATGATGTTTTCCGGCTTCTTCTCTTCCTCCGGGTCGGCATCCCAGCCGAGCTGGAAGTCGATGCGCCAGACGTTGTCGGGCTCGCGGTGCAGCAGCACGCTCTGGTTGGGGTGGAACGGGGGATCGAACCAGAACCAGCGCTCGGTCGGGAAGTCGGCCGCCATCTTCACGTCGGCGATCAGGAAGCGGTCGCGGAAGATGCGGCCCTTGCTCTCCAGCCCCATCAGGCCGCGCAGGGGCGAACGCGAGCCATCGCAGGCCAGCACCCAGCCGGCATCCAGCTGGTAGTCGCCCTCGGGGGTTTCGATGGTCAGCAGGGCACCGTCGTCGCGCGGGGCAATGCCAGTCACCTTGTTGCCCCAGCGGATGTCGATGTTGGGCAGTTGCAGGCAGCGTTCGACCAGGTAGGCCTCGCAGTAGTACTGCTGCAGGTTGATGAAGGCCGGGCGCTCGTGCGCGGGCTCGGGCAGCAGGTTGAACTGGTAGACCTGCTGGTCCTTGAAGAACACCTTGCCCACGTTCCAGGACACGCCTTTGTCCACCATCGGATCGCCCACGCTCAGCCGGTCCCAGATTTCCAGTGTGCGCTTGGCGAAGCACAACGCGCGCGAGCCGATGGACAGCTTGTGGTCGTTGTCCAGCACCACCACCCGCTGGCCGCGCTGGGCCAGGTCGATGGCCAGGGTCAGGCCGACCGGACCGGCGCCCACCACCACGATGGGGTGGTGCACCGGCGTGGCCGCGTCCTGGTCGGGCGAGCGGCGATACGGGAATTCAATCGCCTGCACCGCTTCACCGGTGCCACGGAAAGGCAGGCTGGAAAGGTCGTTCGGGGTCATGGCGGTCCTTGCGGGGGTTGACGGTCAGCCTTCCAGGGCTTCCCACATCTGGCGGTCGCGCTCGGCGGTCCAGATGCGCGGGTCGGGGAACTGCGTGGCCTCGTCGTAGGCGCGGGTCACGTCGGCCTGGA
>CAZSZN010000196.1:0-5414 GCA_964610405.1 uncultured Macromonas sp.
CGTCGAGGATGACGAAGGCGTGGTTCAGCGTGCGCCCGCGCATGAAGGCCAGCGGGGCGATCTCGATCTGTTGGCGTTCGAAGGCTTTTTGTACCTTGTCGAAGCCCATCAGGTCGTTCAGCGCGTCGTACAGCGGGCGCAGGTAGGGGTCCACTTTTTGCGCCAGGTCGCCGGGCAGAAAGCCCAGGCGCTCGCCGGCCTCCACCGCCGGGCGGGTGAGCACGATGCGCTGCACCGCGCTGCGCTCCAAGGCGTCCACGGCGCAGGCCACGGCCAAATAGGTTTTACCGGTGCCGGCCGGGCCGATGCCGAAGGTGATGTCGTGCGTGGCCATGTTCGTCAGGTAGCGCTTCTGGTTGGCCGTTCGGCCCTGCACCTCGCCGCGGCGGGTCTGCACCACCACCGCGTCCACGCCGGCCTCTGGCAGGGCGGTGTCACCGCTCAGCATCAGCTGCACCTGCTCGGCCGGGATGGGGGTGCGCGCCATTTCGTACAGCGCCTGCAGCACTTCCATCGCCTGTTCGGCCTTGGCCTTGGGGCCCTCGACGCGGAACTGCTCGAAGCGGTGCGCCACCTTGACCTGCAGCGCGGCTTCGATGGTGCGGATGTGCGCATCCATGGGGCCGCACAGGTGCGCCATGCGCACGTTGTCGGGCGGGGAGAAGGTGTGGCGAAGAATCAAACCGATAATCCAGAAAAAAGGAATCTTCCAATGATAGGCAAGTTGACCGGCACCCTGCTGGAAAAGAACCCCCCGCAAATCCTGATCGACTGCCACGGCGTGGGCTACGAGGTGGACGTGCCCATGAGCACCTTCTACAACCTGCCCGCCAGCGGGGAGCGGGTGGCGTTGCTGACGCACTTCGTGGTGCGCGAGGACGCACAGATCCTCTACGGCTTTGCCACGCCGTCTGAACGTGAGGCCTTTCGGCAATTGATCAAGATCACCGGCGTGGGGCCGCGCATGGCGCTGAGCGTGTTGTCCGGACTGAGCGTGCAGGACCTGGCGCAGGCCATCACCGCGCAGGAAGTGGGGCGGCTGGTGAAGGTGCCGGGCATCGGCAAAAAGACGGCCGAGCGGCTGCTGCTGGAGCTCAAAGGCAAGATCGGTGCCGATTTGGGGCCGGTGGGCGGCGCGGCGCACAGCGACGCCCACAACGACATCCAGCAGGCGTTGCTGGCGCTGGGCTACAACGACAAGGAGGCTGCGGCTGCCCTGAAGGCCCTGCCGGCCGACGTGGGCGTGAGCGACGGCATCAAGTTGGCGCTGAAGGCGCTGGCCAAGTAAGGGGCGCTGGTAAAAGGTACATATGGCGATCGAAACCGACGACTTTGCCCCTGCGCCCAAGCGCATGGTGTCTGCCGTGCCCGAAAGCAGCCGTGAGGAGGCACTGGAGCGCGCCCTGCGGCCCAAGGGCCTGACCGAGTACGTGGGCCAGGCCAAAGTGCGCGAGCAGCTGGAAATCTTCATTGGCGCGGCCAAAAAGCGCCAGGAGGCGCTGGACCATGTGCTGCTGTTCGGCCCGCCGGGCTTGGGCAAAACCACGCTGTCGCACATCATCGCGCACGAACTGGGCGTCAACTTGCGCCAAACCAGCGGCCCGGTGCTGGAAAAGCCCAAGGACCTGGCCGCATTGCTGACCAACCTGGAACCCAACGACGTCCTGTTCATTGACGAAATCCACCGGCTGTCGCCCGTGGTGGAGGAAATCCTCTACCCGGCGCTGGAGGATTACCAGATCGACATCATGATCGGCGAGGGGCCGGCGGCGCGCAGCATCAAGCTGGACCTGCAGCCCTTCACCCTGGTGGGGGCCACCACCCGCGCCGGCATGCTGACCAACCCGCTGCGCGACCGTTTCGGCATCGTCGGGCGGCTGGAGTTCTACACGCCCGAGGAACTGGCCCGCATCGTCAAACGCAGCGCCGGGCTGTTGGGCGCACCGATCGCGCCCGATGCGTCGTTCGAGGTGGCCCGCCGTTCTCGCGGCACACCGCGCATCGCCAACCGCCTGCTGCGCCGGGTGCGCGACTACGCCGAGGTCAAGGGCGACGGCACCATCACCCTGGACATGGCCAACCGCGCGCTGGCCATGCTGGACGTGGACCCGGTCGGTTTCGACCTGATGGACCGCAAGCTGCTGGAAGCGGTGATCCACAAGTTCGACGGCGGGCCGGTGGGTTTGGACAACATCGCCGCCAGCATCGGCGAGGAGCGCGACACCATCGAGGATGTGATCGAGCCCTACCTGATCCAGCAGGGCTATTTGCAGCGCACGCCGCGCGGGCGCATCGCGACCTTGGCGGCGTTCCGGCACCTGGGCCTGCAGCCGCCGCAGGACGCACCGGGCTTGTTCGGTCTGGCCGACGCCTGAGCGTCGGGGGTCAGGCGGCGGTGGATTCGTCGCGGGTGTCGGCCCGTTCCAGGTGGGACACATCGGCCCATCCCACCAGCGTCAGGCCCTCGGGCGTCCACAGCACGCGGTTGATGGCCGCGTTGGCCAGCACCCAGGTGCGGGGCGACTGCAGTTCGAGCCGGGTGGCGGCGCGGTACACGATGTCCAGCACCCCGCCGTGGGCCACCACCACGATCTGCTCGCCCAGGTGGCGAGCAGCCAGTTCGTCGAGCGTGGCCACCACCCGTGCCTGCAACGTCAGCAGCGATTCGCCGCCGGGCGGGGCGAAATCGGGCACGCGGCGGCGCCAGAGGTCGGTGATTTCGGGTTGCCGTTCGGCCAATTCGGTCCAGGTCGAGCCCTGGCATTCGCCAAAATGGCGTTCGCGCAGGCCGGTGTGGTGCGCCACGTTCAGCTTCAAGGGCGCGGCGATCGCAGCGGCGGTTTGGGCCGCACGGCTCAGGTCGCTGGAATAGACGGCGGCCACCGCTTCGTGTTGCAACGCAGCGGCCGCGCGCTCGGCCTGCCACAGGCCGGTGTCGTTCAGCGGAATGTCGATCTGGCCTTGGATACGGGTGTCCTTGTTCCAGGCGGTTTCGCCATGGCGGATGGCAATGATGCGGGTGCAATGCAAGCGGAGGCTCCAGGCGCAGCGGTTGGGCAGGGGTGGCGCAGCCGGCGAATGCGCCACAGCCACCCCGGTTGTGCCTAGAATGGTAACAAGCGCCGTCTTGGCGTACCCACAGAGGCCCGTCCATGAGTTCCAATTCGCTCCAAAAAGACATCGACGAACGCACCAACCTCACCGGTTCCAACAAGTTCGAGATGCTGCTGTTCCGCTTGGGCGAATCGGCCGGCAGCGACCGTTCCGAGTTGTTCGGCATCAACGTGTTCAAGATCCGCGAAATCGTGGCCATGCCCGCGGTGACCGCGATGGCCGGGTCGCCTGAACATGTGCTGGGCGTGGTGAACCTGCGGGGGCAGGTGATCCCGGTGATCGACCTGCCGGCGGTGGTGGGTTGCAAGCCCAAGACCGGGCTCAACATCATGCTGGTGACCGAGTACGCGCGCACCACCCAGGCGTTTGCGGCCGAATCGGTGGAAGACATTGTGCGGCTGGACTGGAACCAGATTTTGTCGGCCGACGGCACCGTGGCCCGGGGTTACGTGACCAGCATCGCGCGGCTGGACGGCGACCAGAACAGCACCCGTCTGGCGCAGATTCTGGACGTGGAATCCATTCTGCAGCGGGTGCTGCCCAGCGAGCAGGTGGAGGTGAAGGCCGAAACGGTGGGCCCCACGGTCGCCATCAAGCCTGGCAGCATCGTGGTGGCGGCAGACGACTCTTTCGTGGCGCGCAGCATGATCGAGCAGGAACTCAAGGTGTTGAACCTGCCGTTCGTGATGGCCAAGACCGGCCAGGAAGCCTGGAACACGCTGCAGGACATTGCCGCGAATTGCCAGGCCCAGGGCATTCCGATCCACGACAAGGTGGCGGTGGTGTTGACCGACCTGGAAATGCCTGAAATGGACGGTTTCACCTTGACGCGCAACATCAAGAAAGACCCGCAGATGCGAGGTTTGCCGGTGGTCATCCATTCGTCGCTGACCGGCGACACCAACGAAAACCACGTTCGCAGTGCCGGCGCCGATGCTTATGTGGCGAAGTTCGCGGCCAAGGAACTGGCCGATGTGCTGCGCAATGTGCTGGCCCGCTACGAAGGCATGGCCGCCTGATTCGGCATCGCCCGTTCAGCGCGGCACTTCGATCACCACCCGGCGTGGACCGTTGGGCGGTTGTGGAAAACCGTCCAGCGCCGCCTGCACCAAAGCGTCCCACAGCGCGGGGCTGTCGTGCCAAGGGCCGTCGTGGGCGGCCCGTGTTTCGTAGGCCACCGTGCCGGTGCGCGCGTCGCGCAGCAGCACCGACACCTCCCGTTGGTAGTAAGGCGGCGTGATGTTCATGAAAATCGGCATGGGCACCAGCCGGCCATTGCCGGTGACCACGTAGTCTCGTCCGGCCAGCCCCGGGCCTGGCCAGCGATCTCGCGGGTCTTCCCAGGGGGCGTGGGGCAAACGGAGTGAGCGTGCACTTACTTCGGCCAACCATCTTACGGATGCGGTGGCATGGGCCGGCACCACTTGCAAACCGGCGGCGGTCAGCCGCGCGCTGACCTGCGCTTCCAGTCGGGCTTGCTCGCTGCCCGCCTGGCTTTGTGAGGGCAGGCGTTCGAGTCGGAAGGTGTCTCCGGCTTTGGGGATGGCGCGGTCCGGCCAGCGCGCATAGCTTTGGACGTCGTTTTCCAGTCGGATGACGCTGGCGCAGCCGCTCAGCCACAGTGCCGCACCCAAACCCAGTCCCAGCGCGACCCAGCGCAGGCCGCGACCGCCGCGCGATAGGGCTGAGGTTGTCGCGTGCGAGGTGGTCGAAGCGATGGACATGGTGGTTGGAGTCCCTGACGTCAAGCGGCCGAGGTGAGGGCAATGACCTGCTCACCCGGTAGAGTCGGCGCGGTGGGCAGCGGTTCCTCGTCAAAGGCGGTGTCGCCGTTGTCGTCGGGCACGCCGGTGGTCTGGAGCGTTTCGAACGGGAACAGTTGCCGATCCATCAGGTGGCTGGGCACCACGTTCTGCAGGGCGCGCAGCATGTTGTCGAGCCGGCCGGGGAATTTCTTGTCCCATTCGCGCAGCATGTTGCCCACCTGCACGCGTTGCAGGTTGTCCTGGCTGCCGCACAGGGTGCAGGGGATGATGGGGTACTGTTGCACCTGCGCCCAGCGGATGATGTCCTTCTCGGCCACGTAGGCCAGCGGGCGGATGACCATGAACTCGCCGTTGTCGCTGACCAGCTTGGCCGGCATGCCCTTGAGCTTGGCGCCGAAGAACATGTTGAGGAATAGGGTCTGCAGCATGTCGTCGCGGTGGTGGCCGAGCGCGATCTTGGTCGCGCCCAGCTCGGAGGCCACGCGGTAGAGGATGCCGCGCCGCAGCCGCGAGCACAGGCTGCACATCGTCTTG
>CAZSZN010000197.1:0-5361 GCA_964610405.1 uncultured Macromonas sp.
AGGTGATGTACTGGTACACCCGCAGGAAGCCGACCTCGGGGCCCAACTCCTGCAACCACAAAGCCAGACTAGGCAGCATGGGTCGAACCCTCCGTGTCGTGTCCCTCGGCGGCGGCTTGCAGTGCCTGCACCAGCCGCTCCATGCGCATGAAGCGCGATCCCTTGACCAGCGCGCTGCTGACCTGCGGCCAACGCTGGCACGCGGCGGGCACCAAAGCATCCACCGAGTCAAACACCTGCAAACGCCCGCCGGCACCGGCCAGCAGCGGCTCGGCGGCGGCTTGCATCCAGCGCCCGCTCACCAGCACGTGCTCGATGGGCTGCGCCAACGCGTGGCGCAACACCTCGTCGTGAAAAGCCAGGCCTTGATCGCCCACTTCGCCCATGTCGCCCAGGGCCAGCAAGCGCGGCCCCGGCAGTTCGGCCAGCACATCGATCGCGGCGCGCACCGAGTCGGGGTTGGCGTTGTAGCTGTCGTCCACCAGGGTGACCGGCTGACCTTGGCGCTGCAGGGTGATGGCCCGCGAACGCCCTTGGACCGGCTCGAATTGCCGCAGGCCATCGGCGATGGCGGCCAAGGGCACGCCCGCGGCCCACGCACATGCCGTGGCGGCCAGGGCGTTGCGCACGTTGTGACGGCCCGCAATCTGCAACACGGTCTGGAACGCGCCAGCCGGGGTGCTCACCTCCAGGTGCCATGCGCCATCGCGCCAATCGGCGCTGCCCAACACGTCTGCCGGGCTTTCGCCAAAGGTCACGGTGCGGCGCCCTGCGGCCAGGCTCTGCCACAGCGGGCTATAAGCATCGCCCGCCGGGAACACGGCCACACCGTCGGCCGGCAAAGCCTCGAAACACGCCGCATTTTCCCGCGCCACCGCCTCCACCGTGGCCATGAACTCCTGGTGTTCGCGCTGGGCGTTGTTGACGAGGGCCACGGTGGGCTGGGCGATGGCGGCCAAACCGGCAATTTCACCCGGATGGTTCATGCCCAGCTCGATCACGGCCAGGCGGTGCGCCGCCGTCAGGCGCAGCACGGTCAAGGGCACGCCGATGTCGTTGTTCAGGTTGCCCCGGGTGGCCAGCGCAGCCTCCCCCGCCTGCGCCCGCAGGATGCTGGCAACCATTTGGGTCACGGTGGTTTTGCCGTTGGAGCCGGTGACGGCCACCACCGGCAGGCGGTACTGAGCCCGCCACAGCCGGGCCAATTCACCCAAGGCGGCGCGGCTGTCGGGCACTTCCACGCCGCACAGACCCGCCTCGGCCAACCCGCGCTCCGCCAGCGCGGCCACGGCACCTGCCTGCCGGGCGGTCGGCAGGTAATCGTTGGCGTCAAAGCGCTCGCCGCGCAGGGCCACGAACAGGTCGCCCGGTTGCAGCGTGCGGGTGTCGGTGTGCACACGCTGCGCCTGTACCGATGCCAGGTCGCCCACCACGCGGGCGCCTGTCAGGCGCGGCAACCATTCGATCAATCGCATCATTCGGCCCCTCCCGGGTGGCCTGGTACGCGCTGCTGCAAGGCCTTGCGCGCTTCGACGAGGTCGGAGAACGGGCGCTTTTCGCCAGCCACGTCTTGGTAGTCTTCATGCCCTTTGCCAGCGAGCAGCACCACATCGCGGCTGTCGCACAGCGCCACCGCCTCGGCGATGGCCTGGGCCCGGTCCGGCTCCACAATAGCGCGCACCGGCTCGCTCAGCCCCGCCTGCATCTGGTGCAGGATGGACAAGGGGTCTTCGCTGCGGGGGTTGTCGCTGGTCAACACCAGGCGGGCGGCTTCGCGTTCGGCGGCAGCGGCCATCAGCGGGCGCTTGCTGCGGTCGCGGTCCCCGCCGCAACCCACCACGCACCACAATCGCCCGCCACGTTCCTGGGCCACGGGTTGCAAGGCCAGCAGCGCCTTTTCCAGCGCATCGGGGGTGTGGGCGTAGTCGACCAACACCAGCGGCAGATCGGCCGGCGCCTCCGGCCATGCCGACTGCATGCGCCCCGGCACCGGGCTCAGGCCAGCGCTGGCCTGCATGGCTTGCAACAAGCTCAGCCCCCGCACCCGCAACACCGCCAGGGCACACAACAGATTGGCGACGTTGTAGTCACCCACCACCGGCAAAGCAAACTCCGCGCGGTCCTCGCCCTCGGCCACCGTGAAGGCGATGCCCTGGCGGGTCCAGCGCTGTTGCACCACGCGCAGCCGCGCCTCTTGGCCCTGGGCAGACACGGTCCACAAGGCGAGTGCACCGGCCTCGGCGCGGGGTTGCAACTCGGCGGCCAAACCTGGGCCTTGCGGATCGTCCAGATTCACCACCGCCGCTTGCAGGCCAGGCCAGTCGAACAGCGCCCGCTTGGCTTGCCAGTAGGCAGCCATGCTGCCGTGGTAGTCCAGGTGGTCCTGGGTGAAGTTGGTGAACACGGCGGTGTGAATGTGGGTGCCCGCCAGCCGGGCCTCCTCCAATCCGATGGATGACGCCTCCACCACCACCGCCTGCACGCCGTCGTGGTGCATATCGCGCAGCGCCATCGCCAGGCGGGCCGGGTCTGGCGTGGTCATACCGGTGGCGTCCAGCGCCTCACCCGGACGACCCATGCCCAAGGTACCCACCACCGCCGACGGCAAACCCGCGCTGCCCAGCCATTGGGCGGTCCACCAGGCGGTGGAGGTTTTGCCATTGGTGCCGGTGATGGCCACCACCGACAGATTGGCGCTCGGGTCGCCCGCCAGCGCGTGCGCGACCGGGCCAGTCATCGCCTTCAAACCCTGAATCACCGCCACGCGGGGATCGACAAAATTCCAGAGCTCGGCGCCCTCTTTTTCCACCAGACAAGCGGCGGCGCCCGCGCGCAAGGCAGCGTTGACGAAACGCCGGCCGTCATGGGCGGCGCCGGGCCAGGCCACAAACGCATCGCCCGCGCGCACGGCCCGGCTGTCGCAGACCATGCGCTGCACGCCCAGGCCTTGCAACCAAGTGGCGGCTTCTTGGGGTGACCGCAGCTCGCGCATCACACCGCCCCCTCTTCCACCGCATCGGCCACGATGTGGGGCTTGACGCTCACATCGGGCTGCACGCCCAGCAGGCGCAAGGTCTGCTGCACCGTTTCGCTGAACACTGGCGCGGCCACGGCACCGCCATAAATCACGCCGTTGCTGGGCTCGTCCACCATCACGGCCACCACCACGCGCGGGTTGTCCACCGGGGCCAATCCCACGAAAAAGCTGCGGTATTTTTTGGCGGCGTAGCCTTTGCCTTCTTGCTTGCGGGCGGTGCCCGACTTGCCGCCCACCGAATAACCCACCGTCTGCGCGCGCTGGCCGGTGCCGCCGGGGCCCGCCGCGAGTTGCAGCATCTTGCGCACAGCCAGCGCATTTTTCTCGCTGAACACCCGCACCCCGCCCACCGGCTGATCGGCTTTCACCAGCGTGACCGGCACCATCTGGCCGTCGCGCGCGAACACGGTGTACGCCTGCGCCAACTGAAACAGGGACGCCGACAGCCCGTAACCGTAGCTCATGGTCGCCTGCTCGATCGGGCGCCAGGTTTTGTGCGCCCGCAGGCGACCGCTGGCCGCGCCGGGGAACGGCAGGTGCGGCTTCTGGCCAAAACCGGCCTGCGCGTAGGCCTCCCACATGTCGCGCGGCTGCATCTCCATCGCGATCTTGACCGTGCCCACGTTGCTGGACTTCTGGATCACCTCGTTGACGGTGAGCACGCCGTAGGGATGCACGTCGGAAATGGTGAAGCCGCCCATTTGCAGGCGGCCGGGTGCCGTGTGGATCGGCGTTTCAGGGTGCACCATGCCTTTGTCCAACGCCAAGGCGGCGATGAACGGCTTGACGGTGGAGCCGGGCTCGAAGCTGTCGGTCAGGGCGCGGTTGCGCAGTTGCTCGCCGGTCAGGTTGCGGCGCTGGTTGGGGTTGTAGCTGGGGTAATTGGCCAGGGCCAGCACCTCGCCGGTGTGGGCATCCAACACCACCGCGCTGCCGCCCAGCGCCTTGTGTTCGGCCACCGCTTCGCGCAACTTCTGGTAGGCGAAGTACTGGATCTTGCTGTCCACCGAGAGCTGGATGTCGCGCCCGTCGATCGGCGGGATCGCTTCGCGCACGTCTTCAATCACCCGGCCCAAGCGGTCTTTGATAACACGACGCGACCCCGGCTTGCCGGACAGGCTTTCGTTGAAGGCCAGCTCCACGCCTTCCTGGCCCACATCTTCCACGTTGGTGAAGCCCACCACGTGCGCAGCCGCCTCGCCCTCGGGGTACTGGCGTTTGTATTCCTTGCGCAGGTACAGGCCTTTGATGTCGAGCGCCTTGATCTGCAAAGCCACCGGCTCGTCAACCTGGCGCTTGACCCAGACGAAGGTTTTGTCGGTGGTCAGACGGCGCTTCAGCTCGGCCAGCGGCATCTCCAGCAACTTGGCGGCTTCGCCCAGTTTGGGGTGGCTGGTGTCCACGTCCTGCGGGATGGACCAGATGCTTTGCGCCACCACGCTGGTGGCCAGGATCTGTCCGTTGCGGTCCAGCACCCGGCCCCGGTTCGGCGGCAATTCGAGCGTGCGCGCGAACCGGATCTCGCCTTCGCGCTGGAAAAATTCGTTGCCAAACACCTGCACGTACGCGGCCCGCCCGGCCAGGCCCACAAACGCCAGCGCCAGCATGGCGACGACGAATTTGCTGCGCCACATGGGGGTGGCGCTGGTCAGCAAAGGGCTGGAGCTGTACGCGATGCTGCGGCTCACGGCTGCCCTCCTGCGGCCACCGGCGCTTTGGGCTCTTGCACGCTCACGTATTCGGTGATGCCGGGGTGGGCCGGACGCATCTGCAACTGGCGGGTGGCGAGTTGCTGCACCCGGGCTGGCGTGGCCTGGCCGCGCTTTTGCACCACCAGTTGCTCGTGGTCGGCGGCCAGCCGGTCGCTCAGGGAGCGGGCCCGCTCCAGCGCGACGTAGAGGCGGCGCGATTCGTACTGCAGATGGACCAAATAGAAGGCACTGCCCAGCACGGCCACCAGCAAGACCAGGTTCAAGCGCGTCATGCCGAAACCTCCGCGGCCGTGCGACGGGCAAAACGCATCACCGCACTGCGCGAACGCGCGTTGGCAGCCACTTCGGCATCACTGGGCATCAAGCGGCCCACAGCGTCCAGCTCCATCGGCTTCGGCGCTGCGAACGGGGCGCGACGGTCGAACACCTCTTTGGAATGCAAGGCCATGAACTGCTTGGTGATGCGGTCTTCCAGCGAATGGAAGCTGATCACCACCAGCCAGCCACCGGGCTGGAGCACCCGCAGGCTGGCGTTCAGCGCTTGTTGCAACTCCTCAAGCTCGGCGTTGATGAAAATCCGAAGAGCCTGAAATGTGCGCGTTGCAGGGTCCT
>CAZSZN010000198.1:0-5315 GCA_964610405.1 uncultured Macromonas sp.
GGCGGTCAGCAGCAGCGGCTCTGCATCGCGCGTACGCTCGCGGTGCGCCCCGAGATCGTCCTGATGGACGAACCTGCATCCGCGCTCGACCCGATCGCCACGCAGCGCATCGAGGAGCTCATCTACGAGCTGAAGAAGGACTACACCATCGTGATCGTGACGCACAACATGCAGCAGGCGGCGCGTTGCAGCGACTTCACCGCCTACATGTACCTGGGCGAATTGATCGAATTCGGCGCCACCGAGCAGATTTTCTTCAAGCCCAAGCGCACCGAAACCGAAGACTACATCACAGGAAGGTTTGGTTGATCATGACGGACAAACATCTCTCCAGCCAGTTCGATGCCGAGCTGAGCAGCATCTCCACCCGCGTGCTTGAAATGGGGGGCTTGGTCGAGTCACAACTGCGCCAAGCCATTTATGCCTTGCACCACCTCAGTGTGGAAACCGCCGATCAGGTGCTGGAACTCGAACAAAAGGTAAACCGCCTGGAAGTCGAAATCGACCACGATATCACCTCCACCATGAGCCGGCGCCAGCCCACGGCGCGCGATTTGCGCCTGCTGGTCGGTGTCTCCCGGGTGATCGTGAACCTGGAACGGGCCGGTGACGAAGCCTCGCGCATCGCTCGCTTGACGAAAACGTACATCGACGCCGGTGCCCCGCGCAGCCTGCCCATGACCGATCTGGCCGACAGCGCCCAGCACGCGGCCGACCTGATGCACAAGACGCTGGACGCGTTCGCCCGGCTCGACGCCCAGGCTGCCTTGTCCATCATTTCGGAAGACGACCGGATCGATGCAGAATACGAAGGCTATCTCCGCAAGCTGATCACCTACATGATGGAAGACCCCCGCACCATTTCCACCAGCCTGAACCTGCTGTTCCAGGCCAAGGCGGTGGAACGGGTGGGCGACCACGCCAAGAACATTGCCGAGGCCACGATTTACGTCGTCAAGGGTGCCGATGTGCGCCACACCACCGCTGCCGAGAGGGAGTCGGCCGTCCAATGAGAAAGTTGCCCCGTGTGCTGGTGGTGGAGGACGAACCGGCGATCGCCGAGCTGATCGCCGTCAACTTGCGCCACAACGGCTTTGCGCCCACCGTGGTGTTTGACGGCGCCGCAGCGCAGCGCGAGGTCGATGCGGTGCTGCCCGACGTCATTCTGCTGGACTGGATGCTGCCCGGAGAAAGCGGGGTGCAACTGGCCAAGCGCTGGCGCCAGCACGAGCGCATCAAGACGGTGCCGATCATCATGCTGACCGCGCGCACCGAGGAAACCGACAAGGTGCAGGGCCTGGACGCTGGCGCCGACGACTACGTGACCAAACCGTTCTCCACCCAGGAGTTGCTGGCCCGGATTCGCGCCGTGTTGCGCCGGCGCGCGCCCGAAATCGTCAACGACGCCGTGCAAGTGGGCGAGTTGCAATTGGACGCGGCCACCTACCGGGTGGCGCACGGGGGGCGCGAGCTCAAAGTCGGCCCGACCGAATTCAAGTTGTTGCACTACCTGATGAAGCATCCGGAGCGGGTGCACACACGGGGCGCCTTGTTGGACCGCATCTGGGGCGACCATGTCTTCATCGAAGAACGCACCGTCGATGTGCACGTGAAGCGACTGCGCGAGTCCCTGGGCAGCGCAGGCACTATGATTGAAACCGTGCGTGGCGCGGGCTACCGCCTGACCGCACAAGCACCAGCCAACAAGCCCAAGACCGATACCACCACCGCATGATTCGCCGCCCCCTGGAGTTGCTCGCATTGACTTTGACCGGGGGCGCGGGCGCGTTGCTCTACGCCGACGCCGCTTGGGCGGGCGTGGCGGGGAGTGTGGGCGGGGCGGCCCTGTGGGTCACGCTGGACAACGTGCGCGCGGCCCGGGTGCTCAACTGGCTGCGTCATGGCCATGCGGTGCGTCCACCGCAGGTTTCGGCGGTGTGGGCCGAGGTGGTAGAGCGGGCCCGCAAAGGCTTCAAGGCCTTGAACCGCAAGGCCCGCAAGAGCGAAGCGCGGCTGCAGGAGTTTCTCGCCGCCATTCAGGCTTCGCCCAACGGTGTGGTGTTGCTGGACAAGACCGCAGCCATCGAGTGGTGCAACTTCACGGCCGCCCAGCACCTGGGCTTCGACCCCAAGCGCGACGTGCGCCAGCAAATCCGCAACCTCATCCGCGACCCGGCGTTCATCGCCTACCTCAGCGCTGGCGATTACGCCAAGGCGGTCGAGATCGATGGCCGGGACGCCCACCCTGGGCATCCGCAGCGCATTGCCATTCACATCCACCCATATGGCAAAGGCCGGCGCTTGCTGCTGACCCGCGACGTGACCGCCGTGCAGTTGGCCGAAGCCATGCGCCGCGATTTTGTGGCCAACGTGTCCCACGAAATCCGAACACCGCTGACGGTGGTCAGTGGCTTCATCGAGACGCTGCAGCACATCGAAGTTTCGGGCGAGGACCGCAGCCGCTACCTGACGTTGATGGCGCAGCAGGCCGAACGCATGCAAACCCTGGTGAGCGATCTGCTCACCCTGTCCCGGCTGGAAGGCAGCCCCATTCCCGGTTCCAGCGAGTGGGTCAAGTCTACGGATTTGCTGGAGCAAGTGGTGGCGGAGGCCAAGGCGCTGTCCGATGTGGTGGCGGAGGGCGGCCACAGCATCAGCGCGGATGAACCTGTGCCGGTGTTTGAAATCGCGGGCGCGCGTTCGGAGCTGGTCAGCGCGATGTCCAACCTGCTCAGCAACGCGGTGCGCTACACCCCGGCGCAGGGGTGCATCACCGCTGGCTGGCGGCTGTCCCTCGAGGGAGGCGCCGAGTTCTACGTGACCGACACCGGACCAGGCATTGCGGCCGAACACTTGCCGCGCCTGACCGAGCGCTTCTACCGGGTGGATCGCAGCCGATCTCGCGAAACCGGGGGTACCGGATTGGGCTTGGCCATCGTCAAGCACGTGGCACAACGCCATGGTGGGCAGATGCTGGTGGACAGCGTGGTTGGCCAGGGTTCGACGTTTCGCATCACCCTGCCGTCCAGCCGCGTGCTGGCGGATTGATACCGTGCCGGCTCAGTGCCGGCGCTCAAACACCATCAGGCTGTCCCGGTTTTCGCGCAGCCGGGGAATACTGGCCATTAAAGACCAACCATTCAACTGCCCGGGTTTCAGCCGGTGGTAGGCGGCAGGGTGCAGCACCAGCCGTTGACAGCTTGATGGCTGTGAAGCATCGTTTCCCGGTGTCCAGCGCTCCACGAGCAGTCTGCCGTGGTGTTGCAGGCCTGTGATCTGCGCATGGTCCAGCCCGTACACCAACACGCAGCTTTGCGCCGGTGTGACAGCCGCGATCCGCTCCGAAATAGGACGCTGGCCCAGGCCGTGGTTCAGCAGCGGCAGCCACAGCGTCATCATCAGCAGCCAGCACAAGGTGCTGCCCGAGGCCGACAGCACCAGACTCTTCCACAGCGCCGGACGATGGCGGCCGATCCGCCACCACAGCACGCCCAGCCAGGCGGCAGTGGCCAGCAGGGCTGGCAACAGCGTTTCCCAGGCAAAGGCGGGTTGAAAACCGGGGGTGAGCTTGGCCACGTTGGCGGCCGGTTTGGCGGGCGTTCCGGTCATCATGGCGATGTAGACGACCCAGATGATCAGCGCGCCGCCGGTGAAAAACAGCAAGGCAAACCAGTCGATCAAGGCGGTGACGGTGCGCGACAGCGTCGGCAAGGCGAGTGCTGCCAGGCAGGCAAGGGCGGGCAAGGCCAGCAACAACACACGGCTGTCGCCACCGGCCCACCAGGTGGCTGCGCCCACCACCACGGCCCACCACAGCGGCAGCAGCAGTTGGCCTTCGCGCCAGCGGCGGTGCCAGCGCCACAGTGTCCATACAGCCAGCAAACCCACTGGCCAGGTGAACCACGCCAGCAGCCGGCCCAGGCTGCGCCAAGCTGGGTAAGCCAGCCAGTCGGTGCCGTGCAGCGGGTGGGTGAAATTGGGCCAACCCAGAGACCAGGCCAGCCAGGCACCGGTCAGCGTGCCCGCAGCGCAGAGTCCCCAAATCCACAGTCGACTGGCGCCGTTGCTGCTGCCGGTGCGGTTCCATCCCGCCAAGCCCAGCCAGCCCAAGCCGAGAGCCAACGCCACGCCGGGGCTGCCGCTGAGCGCCAGTCCGATGCTGCCCAGCCACCAGACGGCGATGCCAAAACCATGCCACTGGGCATGTGCGCTGACCAAGCGGGCGCCTGCATACAAATGCACCGCACTGAACGCGAGCTGCGCTGCGCTGGGGGAGGATTCGTGGGACAGCAGACCCAACCCCAGGCTGGCGACCAGCGCCAGCAGGGCCGCATCGGCCATGGCGCGGGCGTAATCCACCGGTCGGGCCTCACCCCCAAACGCGAACGTCACCGGCTGAGCGCCCGGCAGGCGGGCCAGGTGGTACATCGCATACCAGGTGGCCACCAAGGTGAGTACCAGCAGCAGGGCGAAGGGGGTGCGTGCTGCCAAGTCCGCAGGCCAGCCCGCCAGCAGCCGGATGGCACCAGCCCCAAGCCAATAGGGTAACCACCCGGCCAGCTCCGCCTGCTCGCCCAGCACTTGGGGTTGCAACCAGTGGCCGCCGTGGCGCGCCAGATCCAGCATGGCCCCAAAGGCGGGCAGATCGGCTTGGCGCCAGGGGTCACGCCCCAGCCAGCCGGGCAGCACATAGGCCATGCCCAGCACCATCAACACCCAGCGCGGCAGGCGTCGGGCAGCCATTTGGGTGACGATGGCAGGCGAAGAGGATGACATGGGTGACCTGACTATAGCGGCGAGGCCACAAAAAAAGCAGCCAGAAGGCTGCTTTTTCGTGGGACGCGCCAGGAATTACTTGGTGGTGCGTGCGAAGCGGTTGCGGAACTTCTCAACGCGGCCACCCATGTTGTCCACCGACTTCTGGGTGCCGGTGTAGAAGGGGTGCGATTCGCTGGAGGTGTCCAGCTTGAACAGCGGCAGTTCACGGCCGTCGTCCAGCTTGATGGTTTCCTTGGTGTTCGCGCAAGAGCGGGTAACGAACTGGAAGCCGTTGGACAGGTCCACGAAGCACACTTCGCGGTAGTTGGGGTGAATGCCTTCTTTCATCGCTGTTTCCTTGAATGTTGCGGCAGCCACCACCGGACCATCCGGTGCACTTTCCGCGAAGCCTTAAATTATAGCGTTTACCTTGGGTTGAAATCAACCGCCACGGCGCATCAGATCGAAGAACTCGTGGTTGTTCTTGGTCTGCTTCATGCTCTTGAGCACCATTTCCATGGCCTCGATCTCGTCCATGTTGTACATGAACTGGCGCA
>CAZSZN010000199.1:0-5295 GCA_964610405.1 uncultured Macromonas sp.
CCAGTGCTAGCTTTGCGTACCGTCACTTATTGCACTGAAAACGAGGAGACCCCTACTCATGCGCTGAAGCAGGCTTTCGCTGCCGCCAATGCGTTGGAGGGCCGCTGCGCGGTTCAGGATGGGCGGCTCGTCGCCGGGAGGCCGGTGGGCATCGGCGGGGTCGGCGCCGGCCACGGGTGGGGCGTTGGGTGCGGTCGCTTGCAGGCCTTTGGTCCAGTTCAACAGCGTCACCACCAGCCGGTCGAGGTCGAAGGGCTTGCCAATGTGGTCGTTCATGCCCGCCTGCAGGCACAGCTCGCGGTCGCTGCTCATCGCGTTGGCGGTCATGGCGATGATGGGAATCTCGGTTTCGCCCAGCCGCTGTCGGATTTCCTGCGTCGCGGTGATGCCGTCCATCACCGGCATCTGCATGTCCATCAAGATCGCGTGGTAGGGCCGGTGGTCGCGGATGGCGGCCTGCAGCGCCTCCACCCCCCGTTGGCCGTTGTCGGCGATGTCCACGCTGGCGCCTTGTCCACTGATCAGTTCCTCGGCCACTTGCTGGTTGATGGCGTTGTCCTCCACCACCAGAATGCGCAGCCCCGCCAGCGGGCGGCTGACCAGCCCGGCGGCGGACGGTGATGGTGGGCGGTCGTTCCGGGGCGGGTGTTGGGCCTGCTGGTAGGCGTCCAGCAGCATGGAGGCCGTCACCGGTTTCACCAGGTAGTGGTCCAGCAGCGAGCGCACCTCGTCGGTCTGCTGGGCCAGTGCGTCCCGGCCGTTGGAGGTGACCATGACGATGACGGGCCGCTGGGCCGTGCCTTGGTACAGTGCCCTGGTCCGCGAGGCCAGCTCCCAGCCGTCCATCTCGGGCATTTCGCAGTCGATGAACAGCAATTCAAACGGCCGGCCTTGTTTCAGGCCGTCCTCGATGGCGAGCAGGGCCGCCGCACCGCCGGGTGCGGTGTCCAACTGCCAGCCGAGCGATTGGCCCATGCGTTGCAGCAATTGCAGGGCCATCGGGTGGTCGTCCACCATCAACACCCGGGTAGCCGGGGTCGGGAGCGACGCCACCTCGGCGACCTCGTGGATGGGCATGGGCAACGTGAAGGCGAAGGTGCTGCCTTGGCCCAGGGCGCTGTCCAGCACCAGCTCCCCGCCCATCATCTCGATCAGGCGGCGGCTGATGGCCAGCCCCAGCCCGGTACCGCCAAAGCGCCGGGTGGTGGAGGCCTCGGCCTGGGTGAAGCCGCCGAAAATCTTGGCCTGATTTTCAGGGGCGATGCCGATGCCGTTGTCCTGCACCGCAAAGTGGACGTGGGCGATGCGGCGATCGCCGTCTTGGGCAATGGCGTCCAGGCTGACGCGCAGCACCACCACGCCCTCGGGCGTGAACTTGATGGCGTTGCCGCCGAGGTTGATCAGGATTTGCTGCAACCGCAGCGCGTCGCCGACCAAGCTGCGCGGCAGCCCGGGGTCGAGGTCAAACAGCAACTCCACCTGTTTGCCACCCGCGTAAGACGAATAGATGACGGCGAGGTCGCGCATCAACTGATCGAGCAGGAAGGGCTCCGGGTCCAGCGTCAATTTGCCGGCTTCGACCTTGGAGAAATCCAGGATGTCGTTGAGCAACCCGAGCAAGGACTTGGCGGAGCCTTCGGCTTTTTGCGCGTAGTCGAGCTGGCGAGGCTGCAGTGGCGTGCCTTGTAACAGCTTGAGCATGCCCAGCACCGCGTTCATGGGGGTGCGGATTTCGTGGCTCATGTTGGCCAGGAACTGGCTCTTGAACTGGCTGGCCTGTTCGGCCTGGGCTTTGGCCTCGTGCAGCGCGTCGGCTTGCGCCTTTTGTTCGGTGATGTCCTGGATGCCGCCCACCAGGGCGATTGGCTGGCCGTCCAGCGTTTCCACCTCGCCGATGGTGCGGACCCAAATCTGTCGTCCCCGGGCGGTGATGAGTGGCGCCTCCAAGTCCCACCCCCGGCCGGTGTCCATGCCCGCCTGCACCGCTTCGGCCAGGCGTTGGCGCGCTTCGGGAGGGTAGTGGTTCAGGGCCTCTTCCAGTGTGGGTTGGTGGCCCACGGGCACCTCGTGGATGCGGCAGGTTTCGGCCGACCAACTGGGCTGGCCGGTGGCCAGATCCACCTGCCACGCCCCCACCTTGGCCAGCTTGCCGGTGCGCTCCAGCAAGGCTTCGCTTTGGGCAATGCGCAGTTCGTTGCGCTTGCTTTGGGTGATGTCCGAGCCGCTGCCGATGTAGCCGATGAACTGCCCCGCCTCGTCGTACCAGGGGGAGCCGCTGACGGACCAGTACATGGGGCTGCCGTCTTCCGCCACCCTGCGGTAGACCAGGTCTTTGAACGGGCGGCGTTGCGCCAGGTCGTCTTGGTGTTGTGCCCAGGTGGCGTTGATCGGCTCGGCGCCCACTTCCCACCGGGTTTTGCCCAAGGCGGTGGCGTTGAGTCGCGACATTCGCTGATCGTCGCCGCTGGTAAAGCGGCGAAAGCGGTGCTCTGTATCGGTTTCCCAGAACCACTGGGCCGACAGTTCCGACAAGGTTTTGAGGCGCAATTCGCTTGCCCTCAATGCCAGTTCGGTCGTTTTCTGCTGTGTCACGTCCAGGTGGGTGCCGTACATCCAGCCGGGGCTGCCGTCGGCTTCGCGGGTGGCGAGTTTGCCCCGGTCCATCACCCAGACCCAATGGCCGTCTTTGTGGCGCATTCGAGACTCGCACTCGTAATGCTCCAGTTCGCTAGCAAAGTGCTGTTGCAGCAATGCGGAGGACCGCTGCAGGTCGTCCGGGTGACACAGCCGCACCCAGGTCTCGATGGAGACAGGCTCCAGCTCCGCCAGCTCGTAGCCCACGATCTGGGCCCAACGCTCGTTGAACACGGTCTGGCCCGATGCCACGTGCCATTCCCAGGTGCCCGCCTGGGTGCCGTCCAGGATGTTTTCCACCCGCTGGCGCTCAGACACCAGCAAGGCCTCGCGTTGCTTGACGTCGGTGATGTCGTGCACCGTGCCGACGGCTTTGACGAATTGGCCTGCTGCGTCGAACGTGCACTCTGCCTGAGCGTGAATCCAGCGGGTCTTGCCGCCGACGATGATGCGGTAGGTCGTGTCGTATGGCTCTCCTTCCAAGGTCCGCTGCCAACCTTGGGCCACCTGCGCCTGGTCGGCCGGGTGGATGCGCGCAAACCACTCGTCGAAGGTGCATCGGTCGGTGCGCGGCAGGTCAAACATGCGCGCAGTTTCGGGCGACATGCTGAAATGCTCGGCGCCCTGTTCGTATTCAAAGCTGCCCAGGCGTGCCACGGCCTGGGCCCGTTCCAGGGCGGCTTGGCTGCGTTCCAGGGCGGTCTGCTTTTCGTCGGCCTGCAGCAAGGCGTTGACCAAGCGTTCGTTGTTCAGGCGGTCTTTGGTGATGTCCAGCCCGATTTCGATGAAGCCGGTCAACTGCCCGTCGGCGTTGCGCACCGGCTGAACCTCGGTGTCGATCCAGTATTCACGCCCGTCTTTGGCGCGGTTCAGGATTTCAACGCGGCAACCCTCGCCCTGCTCGGCAGACCGGCGCAGGGTCTCCAACGCCTCGGGCGCCGCTTTGCCACTGCTGAGCAGTTCGCCCGGGGTTTTGCCCAGCGCGTCGTCCAGGGTGTAGCCCGCAATCCGGGTGAAGCCTTCGTTGACCCAGGTGATGCGCAAGGCCGGATCGGTCATGATGACGGCGTTGGCGGTGTTTCTGGCCACCAATGCCAGCTTGTCCAGGTCTTGGGTCAACTGGTTGGCGAGTGCTTCAGCGCGCTGTCGGCCCGTCCACAACAGCCACAGGGACAGGGCCAGCAAGGTGTTGATGAGCAGGCCCGCCAGCCCCAGGCTGTAAATCAGCTCCAGGTTCAGCGCGGACTCGAAGGCGGGCAGGGTGTGGAACTGGAGCCGCAGGTCGGAACCCAGGATGTCCAGCGGTACGTCGCGGCTGAACAGGGGTGCGCTGGGCGTGCTGCCGATGGATTGCAGCACCTCCGGCTTGCCGTTCGGCGAGGGGGACAGCACCTGCAAGTTCAGTCCACTGCGCAGCAGTGCGTCTATCGCTGGAGTCAGCAACTCGTCCAGCACAATGGGCGCGTAGGTCAGGCCGTAGGCAGCGGCCAGTCTTTCGTCTGCTGTGTTCAGCGGTAGATCGACATGGTAGACGGGCACGAACAGCAAAAAACCCGGGCGCGATTGTTGGTCTTGTACCAATCGAATGGTGCTGGTGAGCGTGGCCTGTCCGGACTTTAATGCGCGCTCTACACCAGCACGACGGATTGGCTCGCTGCCAACGTCCAATCCCAGTGCCTGGCGGTTGCGGGCCACGGGTTCGATGTACTTGATGATGTATGCCTCGGCTTGTGCCGGCTCCGCCCCGTCTAAGGTTTTGACCGTGAAGTCAGGCACTCCGTCCCCACGCGTGGCATTCACAAACGCATTCAATTGGTCGCGGGGAACGCGCTGAATGAACCCCATGCCCCGGACGCCCAAAAACTCGCGGTCCAGATCCCGGGATTGGACATAGCGTTTGAACTCCTCTCTGCCGACATGCTCGCTGGCCGCGTACACGCCACGGGCGCCCATCAGCCCATACGCAGGCAGGGTGAATCTGCGTTGCAAGTCGTCGGTGATGCGTTGGACTTCCGTGTCAAACCGCTCACGCAGGTCGGCCTTGTTGTCCAAATAAAGCCAGCTCGTCAGCCCCGCCAACACCAGCAGGGAGGCCAGCCACAACAAACCCGCCCACAGCGCGGGGCGGTCTAGTTTGCGGGCGGTGCGGGAATCGGGTTCGGACTTCGTGGGACGCATAAAGACCATCGACCCCCTTGATGGGTCGTGGAAAGCTCCCCGTTAGATGGCTCGATCGTGTGGTCGAACTGTCTTTATAGCCGAACTTGCACGCTGCTCAGGCGTAGGCCTCGAGCGCCTTGCGCATTTTTTTCATGGCCGCCACTTCGATCTGGCGGATGCGCTCGGCGCTGACGCCGTATTCGGCCGCCAGCTCGTGCAGCGTCATGCCGCCGGAGCCATCGTCATTCACCTTGAGCCAGCGCTCGGCCACGATGCGGCGCGAACGTTCGTCCAGTTCTGCCATCGCCTGGGCGATGCCTTCGCTGGCCAGCACGTCGCGCTGGGTGGCTTCCAGCACGGCGGTGGGCTCGTGGCGGCCGTCGGCCAGGTAGGCGATCGGGCCGTAGGCCTCTTCGCCGTCGTCGCTGGGCGTGGGGTCCAGCACCACGTCCCCGCCCGACAGGCGGGTTTCCATCTCGATGACTTCTTCCCGCTTGACGT
>CAZSZN010000200.1:0-5255 GCA_964610405.1 uncultured Macromonas sp.
GGTGTGGCTGATGATGTAGTGGCGAATGGCCTGCGCGCCGAAGCGCTGGCGCATCTGTCGGGCGGCTTCAAAGATGGCGATTTCCTTGCGCGTGTGTTCCGAGTATGGAGCACCCAGCACCCGCAGCGGCCTTGCGTCGTTGAGCAGTCGCACCAGCAGCGCCCGCTTGGCGCTTTCCTGCAGGCCTGCATATGCCGGTTCAATGCGCGCGGTGGCCAGAAGCTCGGCGACCACCTCTTCGTGCTTGTCCGAACTCTGGCGCAGGTCGACGGTGGCCAGGTGAAAACCGAACACTTCCACCGCCCGCATCAGCGGGTGCAGGCGTTGCGCCACCAGTGCCGCGCCGTGGTGGGCCAGCAGCGAGTCACGGATGGTGTGCAGGTCGGCAAGAAAGTCTTCGGCCAGCAGGTAGGCGTTCTGGGGTGCCACGGCGTGGCGCGCGGCGTCACCGCCGGTCAGGTCTTTCAGCGTGGCGGCCAGCCGCGCATACATGCCGGTCAGGGCACGACGGTAGGGTTCGTCCAGCCGGTGTTCGTTGCCGTCGGGTGAACTGTCGGCCAGCGCCTGCATGGCCGGCGTGCAACCCACCAGCATGGCTGACAGAGAAAGCTCGCTGCCCAGCCAGTGCACTTCGGTCAGGTAGTGGCGCAGGGCCACTTCGCTCTGGCGGCGCATGGCGTATTCGAGCGTCTGGGCACTGACGTTGGGGTTGCCGTCGCGGTCGCCGCCGATCCACTGGCCCATGCGCAGGAAGGACGCCACCGGGCGGCCGTCCAGCGCCTGCTCGATCTGGCTGTACAGGCGCGGGATCTGCGGCAGGAAGGTGCTCTGGTAGTAGGTGAGCGCGTTCTCGATCTCGTCGGCCACGGTCAGCTTGGTGAAGCGCAGCAGCCGGGTGTGCCACAGTTGCGTCACGCGGGCCAGCATTTGCGCTTCGTTGGTGGCCAGTTCGCGCGCCAGCAGGCGGTCTTTGTCGGTGGCGTTTGCGTCACCGTCGGCGGCTTGCACAATGGCGTCGCGTTCGGCCAGCAGGCGGGCAATGTCGCGCTCGGCATCCAGAATGCTCTTGCGCTGCACCTCGGTCGGGTGGGCGGTGAGCACGGGCGAGAGGTGGCCGTCGGTCAGGGTGCGCACGATGGCGTCGGCGTCCACGCCGGCGTCGCGCATGCGCTCCCAGGTGTGCGCTAGGCTGCCTTCCTGCACATGGCCGGCGCGTTCGTGCACCGCACGGCGGCGGATGTGGTGCCGGTCCTCGGCCAGGTTGGCCAGGTGGCTGAAGTAGGTGAAGGCGCGGATCACGCAGACCGCCTGGTCGTCCGAGAGGCCTTTGAGCAGTTTCTTGAGCTGCTTGTCGGCGGCGTGGTCGGCCTGGCGGCGGTAGGCCACCGAGAGTTGGCGGATCTGCTCGATCAGCTCGTAAATCGCCACGCCCTCGTGTTCGCGAATGACGTCACCCAGCAGGCGGCCGAGCAGGCGGATGTCGTCGATCAGGGGTTGGTCCTTGTCAGGCACGGGGGCGGGACGGCGGGGCATGGTTCCTCTTTGAGTGATGGATTGAAACGGTCTCCGGGAGCGGGCTCAAGCCGGTGCGGTTTCCATGGCTTTGGCCATGGTTTTGCCCAGCTCCACGCCCCATTGATCATAGGCGTGGATGCCCCACAAAGCGGCCTGGCAGAACACTTTGTGTTCGTACAAGGCCACCAAAGCACCCAAACTGTGGGGTGTGAGCGACGGCAGCCACACGGTGCTGTTGGGCACGTTGCCGGCGAAGGTGCGGTGGGGCAGCAATTCGCGGATGCGGTCTTCATTCAGGCCGCTGGCGCGCAGCTCGGTTTCGGTGGCAGCGGCGTCGCGGCCCAGGGCCAGTGCACGGGCCTGGGCGCGCAGGTTCAGCAGCACCACGCGGTGGTGTTCGGCCGCCAGCGGCAGGGGGGCGTCTTCGGTTTGCACGCCGATGAAGTCCACCGGCACGCGGTGGCGGCCCTGGTGCACCAACTGAAAATAGGCGTGCTGGCCATCGATGCCCAGCCCGCCCCACAGGATGGGGCCGGTGCCGATCTCACAGGGGCTGCCGTCCACGTGGGTGGACTTGCCGTTGGATTCCATGTCCATCTGCTGCAGGAAGCGGGTGAACTGGAACAGCCGGCTGGGGTAGGCGGCCAGCATGTGGGTGGGGCAGCCCAGGAAATTGCGGTTCCACACGCCCAGCAGCGCCATCAGCAGCGGCATGTTCTGGGGGGCCGGGGCGGTCCAGAAATGCTGGTCCATGGCGTGGCCGCCGGCCAGGAAGGCGCGGAAGTGCTCGGCCCCCACGGCGATGGCCAGCGGCAGGCCGATGGCCGACCAGACCGAGTAGCGCCCGCCCACCCAGTCCCAGAAACCGAAGGTGTTGGTGGGGGCGTAGCCCTGCTGCTCAGACACCTGGGGGGAAGCGGTGACCGCGATCAGGTGCGGGGCTTGCTGCGCGGGTGTGGCCAGGCCGTGGTCGGCCAGCCAGCGCTTGGCCGACGCCGCGAGCGTCAACGTTTCCTGGGTGGTGAAGGTCTTGCTTTGAACGATGAACAGGGTCTGCTCGGCCTTCAGCCCGCGCAGCACGCTGTGCAGGGCCCAGCCGTCGGGGTTGGAGACGAAGTGGACCTTGACCTCGGACGACACATAGGCATCCAGCGCTTCCACCGCCATGCGCGGGCCCAGGTCGGAGCCGCCGATGCCGATGTTGACCACATCGGTGATGCGCTGGCCGGTGTGACCGCGCCAGCGACCGTCGCGCACCCGCTCGGCCGCATCCAGAAAACGGTCCAGTTCCTGTTGCACGGCCTGCGTCACTTCGGCGCCCCAGGGTGGGTTGACCATGGTGGTGCCGCGCAGCGCGACGTGCAGCACGGCGCGGTTTTCGGTGGCGTTGATCGGCTGGCCGTGGCGCTGGGATTCGGCCAGGTTGCTGACTCGGCTCTCTTGCGCCAGTTGCAGCAGCGCGTCCAGCACCTCACCGGTCAAGGCCTGGTGGCAGGCGTCGAGTTGGAGGCCGGCGGCTTCTACCTGCAGGCGCTGATGACGCGTGTCCGGGCCGCTGGCGAGCAGTTCGCGCAGGTGCGGCAGCGGCTGGCTGGCCAGGGCTTGCAGGCGCTGCCAGGCGGGACGTTGGGTGGGCAGGGTGAAGGGCGTGGCGGTCATGGTGTCTGCTCTGCGGAGGGTGGCGGCCGGGCGTTGTGGGGTCAGGTGGGTGTGGCGGCGGCGGTGGCCTCGCGCGCCAGTTGGGTGATGCGTGCCCAGTCGCCGGACTGTACCGCAGCGGCCGGGGTGAGCCACGAGCCGCCCACCATGGCGACGTTGGGCAGCGCCAGGAACTGCGCCATGTTGGCCAGTGACACGCCCCCGGTGGGGCAGAAGCGCAGGTCGGGCAGCGGGCCGCCCCAGGCTTTGAGCACCTCCACCCCGCCCAGCTGGGCGGCCGGGAAGCATTTCATGAGGGTGTAGCCCGCGTCGCGCGCGGCCATGGCTTCGCCGGGGGTGGCGACGCCCGGGATGAACGGCAGGCCTGCGGCGCGCACGGCGGCGATGAGCGCCGGGGTGCAGCCGGGCGACAGCGCGAAGCGGGCCCCGGCGGCGCCCACCGCAGCCACTTCGCTGGCGCGGGTGACGGTGCCGGCACCCACCATCATCTCGGGCACCTCACGCGCCACGGCGGCGATGGCGGCCAGCGCCGCGTCCGAACGCAGGGTGATTTCGATCACGTCCACGCCGCCTTCGAGCAGCGCGCGGGCCATGGGCACGGCCTGGGCCGGGTCTTGAACAACGACGACCGGCACCACGCGCGAACGGAACGCGGGCAGGGCGGAGGGAGCGGGGAGGGTGGAGATGTCTTGCATGGTGTGGGCTCCTTAGCGGTTCCTTGGGGGTGCAGAGTCAGTCGTTGCCGAACAGGGGCGAGCCGCCGCGTTCGGCCAGCCCGGCGTTGCGGCGGAACAGGCCAAACAGTTCACGGCCCAGGCCGTGTTCGTTGCCGCTGAGGTCGGCGTGGGCCAGCTCGCGCTGGGCCAGTTCCTCGGGGCTGACTTGCAACTCCAGCACGCCGGCGTCGCAGTCCAGCAGGATCATGTCGCCGTCGCGCACCTTGGCGATCGGGCCGTCCTGCAGGGCTTCGGGGCTGAGGTGGATGGCGGCAGGCACCTTGCCCGACGCGCCAGACATGCGCCCGTCGGTGACCAGCGCGACCTTGAAGCCCTTGTCTTGCAGGATGCCCAGCGGCGGGGTGAGCTTGTGCAGCTCGGGCATGCCGTTGGCTTGCGGGCCCTGGAAGCGCACCACCGCCACCAGGTCGCGCTCCAGCGCACCCTGGTTGAACAGTTGCAGCAGCGCTTGCTGGCTGTCCACCACCACGGCGGGGGCGTGGACGCGGCGGTGCTCCGGCTTGACGGCGGAAATCTTCACCACCGACCGCCCCAGGTTGCCTTGCAGGCGCTTGAGGCCGCCGTCAGCGCTGAAGGGGTGGGTCACGGGGCGCAGCACCGATTCGTCGCCCGAGGTTTGCGGTGCGGCGCGCCAGGCCAGTTGGCCGTCTTGCAGCCAGGGTTCTTGCGCAAAGTGCTGCAGCCCGGCGCCGAGGATGGTGTTGACGTCGGCGTGCAGCAGCCCGACGCTGAGCAGTTGATCGATCAGGAAACCCATGCCGCCGGCGGCGTGGAAGTGGTTCACGTCGGCCTTGCCGTTGGGGTAGACGCGGGCCAGCAGGGGTACCGCGTCGGAGAGTTCGGCGAAGTCGTCCCAGTCGATGCGGATGCCGGCGGCGCGCGCCATGGCGACCAGGTGGATGGTGTGGTTGGTGGAGCCACCGGTGGCCAGCAGGCCGACAATGCCGTTGACGATGGCTTTTTCGGTCACCACGTCGGCCAGCGAGAGGTTTTCGCCGGTGCGGCCCAGGCGCAGCACGCGCTCCATGGCGAGGTCGGTGAGCGCCTGGCGCAGCGGCGTGCCCGGGTTCACGAACGACGAGCCGGGCAACTGCAGGCCCATGATTTCCATGAGCATCTGGTTGGAGTTGGCGGTGCCATAGAAGGTGCAGGTGCCCGCGCTGTGGTAGGCCGCTTCTTCGGACGCCAGCAGCGCGGCGCGGTCCACCAGGCCCTGGGCGTAGAGCTGGCGCACCTTGGCTTTTTCGTCGTTGGACAGACCGGAGGCCATGGGGCCAGCGGGCACGAACACCACCGGCAGGTGGCCGAACTGCAGCGCGCCGATCACCAGGCCGGGCACGATCT
>CAZSZN010000201.1:0-5245 GCA_964610405.1 uncultured Macromonas sp.
GCGGCATGGGCAGGTGGGCGTAGCTTTCGCGGCGGCCGTTGCCGGTGGGCGCCACGCCCATCAGGCGTGCGTTCAGGCTGTCCTGGATGTAGCCGCGCAGGATGCCGTCCTCGATCAGCACGTTCTTCTGGCTGGCACAGCCTTCGTCGTCCACGTTGAGCGAGCCACGGCGGTCGGCGATGGTGCCATCGTCCAGCACGGTCACGCCCTTGGCCGCCACGCGCTTGCCAATCATGCCGGTGAACGCGCTGCTGCCCTTGCGGTTGAAGTCGCCTTCCAGGCCGTGGCCGACGGCTTCGTGCAGCAGCACACCGGGCCAGCCGGGACCCAGCACCACGGTCATCTCGCCGGCCGGGGCCGGTCGGCTGTCGAGGTTGATGAGAGCGGCCTGCACCGCCTCGGTCACGTACTGCTGCAGCAAAGCGTCGTCAAAATGATCCAGCCCGAAGCGGCCACCGCCCCCCGAGGAGCCGATTTCGCGTCGCCCGGCCTGCTCGGCAATCACGGTGACCGACAGCCGGACCAGCGGGCGCACGTCGGCGGCCAAGGTGCCGTCGGCCCGAGCCACCAGCACCACGTCGTACTCGCTGGCCAGGCCGGCCATCACCTGCACCACGCGCCGGTCCTGGGCCTTGGCCAGACGCTCCACTTTCTCCAACAGGGCCACTTTGGCGGTGCTGTCCAGCGTGGTGATGGGGTCGTGCGCCGGATAGAGCGAGCGCGACTTGGACACCTTGGTGCGGCCGACCTTGGCCTTCTGGCTCTGGCCCTGGGCACCGATGGCACGCACGCTGTGGGCCGCGTCCTGCAAGGCCGCCCAGGAGAGGTCGTCGGAATAGGCGAACGCCGTCTTGTCGCCGCTGACGGCGCGCACGCCCACGCCCTGGTCGATGCTGAAGCTGCCGGTCTTGACGATGCCTTCCTCCAGGCTCCAGCCTTCGGAGCGGGTGTACTGGAAGTACAGATCCGCATCGTCCACGCCGGGCACCAGGATTTCGCCCAGCGCCTTGCGCAAATGGGTTTCATCCAGGCCGTAAGGCGTCAGCAGCAGGTCTTGAGCGGTGGCCAGGCGGGCCAGGGTGGGTTCACGGGCGATCATGACCTGATTGTAGGAAGTTGCAGCCGGCCATGCACGCCATGACCCTGGTCAGGACTGAACCAAGCGTTTGGATTTGGCCACCGCCATCAACATGCCAAGGCTGGCGCCCAGCGTCACCATCGCAGTGCCGCCGTAGCTGATGAAGGGCAACGGCACCCCCACCACCGGCAGAATGCCGCTGACCATGCCCATGTTGACGAAGGCGTAGACGAAATGAATCATGGTGAGCGCCCCGGCAAGCAGGCGCGCAAACAGGGTCGGCGCCTCGGTGGCGATGGTCAGGCCGCGGTAAATCAGGAACAGGAAGGCCGCCAACAAGGCCAGCACGCCGACGAAGCCAAACTCCTCCGCAAAGGCGGCGAAGATGAAGTCGGTGGTGCGTTCGGGCACAAAGTCCAGGTGGGTTTGGGTGCCCTGCATGAAGCCCTTGCCCCACACGCCGCCGGAGCCGATGGCGATCATGCCCTGGATGATGTGAAACCCCTTGCCCAGCGGGTCTTTCATCGGGTCCAGCAAGGTGCAGACACGCTGGCGCTGGTACTCGTGCAGCACCTGCCAGTCCACCCCTGGCTGGCACCATTGCGGCTCCATCACGATCAGCGTGACGATACCCGCCAACCCCAGCACCACGGGCGGGATGATCAGTTTCCAGCTCAAACCCGCGAAAAAGATGACGAACAGCCCCGACGCGGCCACCAGCAAGGTGGTTCCCAAATCGGGCTGGCGCAGTATCAGCGCCGACGGCACCGCCAGGATCAAACCCGCCACCACAAAGTCCAGCGGCCGCAACTGGCCCTCGCGCTTCTGGAACCACCAGGCCATCATCAGCGGCATGGCCAGCTTCATGATCTCACTCGGCTGGATCACGATGCCCACGTTCACCCAGCGCTGCGCCCCTTTTTTGGTGATGCCAAACACCGCCACCGCGATCAGCAAGGCCACGCCCACGGTGTACAGCGGCACCGCCAACGCCATCAGTCGCTGCGGCGGAATTTGCGCGGTGATGAACAACACCCCCGCAGCAATCGCCATGTTGCGGGCATGCAGGGCGAAACGCCCTTCCACGTCGTAGCCCACGGAGTACATCACCACCAGGCCGGTCGCGGCCAGCAGCAACACCGCCAGCAGCAACGGCCCATCGAACCCCTGGAACACCGGGGCCACACGTCGCCACAGGGGCGGTTTTTCAATCACAACGGCCATGGGGCTGGATTATCCTAGCCCCATGAACCTGCGGCCCACTTTGTTACCAACCGACACCACCACCCACCTGCTGTACCTGCACGGGTTTCGCTCGTCGCCGGGGTCGATGAAGGCGGTGAAGATGGCCGAACGGGTGCAGCGGGAACACCCCGGCGTGGTCTGGTGGTGCCCGCAACTGCCGCCCTCGCCCGCCGCCGCGATGGCGCTGATCCGCCAAGGCACGGCCGACTGGCCGCAGGGCCGCATGGCGGTGGTGGGCTCGTCGCTGGGCGGGTTTTACGCCACCCGGCTGGCGCTGGACACCGGCTGCCGCGCCGTGCTGCTGAATCCGGCGGTGGCGCCGGCGCGCGACCTGGCCAAGTACATCGGCGAGCAAACCGCATGGCACAACCCCGAAGAACGTTTTTTCTTTCAGCCCGAATTTGTGGAGGAACTGCGCAACCTGGCCGGCGGTGCTCTGTCCCACCCGGAACGGGTGCTGGCCGTGATTGCGAAAGGCGACGAGGTGCTGGACTGGCGTGAAATGGTGGACCGCTATCTGGGCTGCCGCCTCAAGCTGCTCGAAGGCAGCGACCACGCGCTCAGCGACTTTGACGACCACCTGGACGAGGTGATGGGCCACCTGCGACTGGCCTGAGCACCCCGAACTCGGCGGGGGTGCGCCGGCTGCTACAGTGGCGCGCATGGCCAAAGACAAGACCCTGTACGCCTGCAACGAATGCGGCGGCACCACCCCGCGCTGGCTGGGCAAATGCCCGCACTGCAACGCCTGGAACAGCCTGGTGGAAACCGTGGCCGAAGCGCCCCCCGCCAGCAAGAACCGCCTGAGCACCGGCACCAAAGGCCTCGCCCCCACCGCCGAACTGGCGGTGCTCAGCGAAATAGAGGCGGCCGACGTGGCGCGCACCCCCACCGGCCTGGGCGAGCTGGACCGGGTGCTGGGTGGGGGTGTGGTGGAAGGCGGCGTGGTGCTGATCGGGGGCGACCCGGGCATCGGCAAATCGACGCTGTTGCTGCAGGCGCTGGACGCGCTGCAACGCGCCGGGCTGAACACGCTCTACGTGACCGGCGAGGAAAGCGGTGCCCAAGTGGCACTGCGCTCGCGCCGGTTGGGGCTGGAGCAGAGCCAGGTGAAGGTGCTGGCTGAAATCCAGCTGGAAAAAATCCTGGCCACGCTGGACGCGAAGCAACCGGCGATTGCGGTGATCGACTCGATCCAGACGCTGTACTCGGATCAACTCAGTTCCGCCCCCGGCTCAGTGGCGCAAGTGCGCGAATGCGCCGCCCACCTGACGCGCGCGGCCAAGGCCAGCGGCGTGGCGATTGTGCTGGTGGGCCACGTGACCAAGGAAGGCGCGCTGGCCGGCCCGCGCGTGCTGGAACACATGGTGGACACGGTGCTGTACTTCGAGGGCGACACCCACAGCAGCTACCGGCTCATCCGCGCGATCAAGAACCGCTTTGGCGCGGTGAACGAGATCGGCGTGTTCGCCATGACCGAAAAAGGCCTGAAGGGCGTGAGCAACCCCAGCGCCATCTTCCTGTCCCAACATTCGGAACCGGTGCCCGGCAGTTGCGTGCTGGTGACGCTGGAAGGCACCCGGCCCATGCTGGTGGAGATCCAGGCGCTGGTGGACAGCGGCGGCCCCAGCCCCCGGCGCCTGAGCGTGGGCCTGGACCGAGACCGCCTGGCCATGCTGCTGGCGGTGCTGCACCGCCACGCCGGCGTGGCCTGCATGGACCAGGATGTGTTTGTGAACGCGGTGGGCGGCGTGCGCATCGGCGAGCCGGCGGCCGACCTGGCCGTGATGCTGGCGATTGCCAGCAGCCTGCGCGGCAAGGCGCTGCCCAAAGGCTTCATCGCCTTTGGCGAAGTGGGCCTGGCCGGCGAAGTGCGCCCCGCCCCGCGTGGGCAGGAGCGGCTGAAGGAAGCGGCCAAGCTCGGCTTTTCGGTGGCGGTGGTGCCCAAGGCCAACCTGCCCAAAAAGGGTGACGCCAGCATGACCAAGGCACTGGAAGGCATGACCGTCCACGCGGTGGAACGCATCGAAGATGCGCTGGATGTGGTGCGCGGGTTTTGACACCGAGGCCGACTGAACCATGCACCACCAGTTGGCCCTGCAACAACAGTCGATGTGGAACGGCTTTGCCTACGATTTCATCTCGCCGGCAGGCGTGACGGTGGGTGAACTGCGGTTCCCAAACTTCGCCCAGGCCAAAAATGCGCGCCTGCGCTGGCACCCGGAAGGCTCCACGGCCGGCGACCTGCAGTTGCAACTGCACGGGCAAGCGCTGCTGCTGCGCTTTGAATACACCCGCCGCGGCTTTGTCAACGACCTGCGCTACACCCTGGAAACCCAGGCCCACGCGGTGCTGTGCGCTGCAGACGTGGTGTTTGAAAAGGGGCGCCGGTTACCGGCCATCCGGCTGACCGCCCCGCTGCAAGCAACGTTGCAGCCTTCCACCTCGTTTTGGAAGCGACGTTTTCCGGTGCTCAACGCTGAGGGCAACCACCTCGGCACGGTTTACGAGCCACACCTCATCAGCTCGCGTTTCGAGTACCGCATTGACCTGCAAGGTACATCCGCGCCTTTGCAGGCCTTCATCCTGGCGTTGGCGCTGCTGGTTCGACGTTGAAGCTTGCCCAACCCACACAACCTCAAGAACCGGTAAAATAAAAGGTCACGGCTACCAAGCCGACATTTCCGATGGGTTCCCTCGCCCCCATCTTGTCTTCAAAAAAAAGGACTTCCTCCATGACTTCCGTCCATGGCGCCGCTGATTTGCGCGCCCGCTCCGCTTTGCCGGTCCTCGTGGCCTTGCACATCGCCCTCATCATTGCCAGCAACTACCTGGTGCAAATCCCCTTCGAGGTGATGGGCCTGCACACCACCTGGGGCTCGTTCACCTTCCCGCTGGTCTTTGTGGCCACCGACCTCACCG
>CAZSZN010000202.1:0-5245 GCA_964610405.1 uncultured Macromonas sp.
GGATGGTGCCCAGCACGAATACCGCCAGCAGGTGCCAGCCCGGCCAGCCGCCCGCAGCCACCCACAACGCCGAGAGGCTGGGCCACAACAACAACAACCAGCCCGCCGGGCGGTTCCAGCGGATCAGATCCAGATAGAGGGACAACTTTTCGCGCACGGTCACAGATTCGTTGGCAGGAACACCTGACGCGCCCTGGCGCGTCAGGCCGACAAGCGTTTGACGCCGGGCAACTCGCACGCGTACACCGCGTTGCGCAGCGCAGCGATGGCTTCGTAGCGGGTGAAACTGCGACGCCAGGCCAGCACCACGCGGCGCATGGGCGGCTCCCCCGCAAACGGCAGGTAGCGGACGTACGCCTTGTCACCCAGACCCGCGCCCGTCGCCTGGCCTGATGCGTTCGGCGCCCAGGCGGCCGCAGGCACGCTCAGGCGCGGCACCAGTGTGATGCCCATGCCGGCGGCCACCATGTGCTTGATGGTCTCCAGCGACGACCCCTCGAAGCTCTTGCGGATGCCCTCGGCGTCGTTGGAGAAGCGTGCAAACTCGGGGCAGACCTCCAGCACATGGTCGCGGAAGCAGTGACCGTTGCCCAGCAGCAGCATGGTTTCCTGCTTCAGCTCCTCGGCCGTCACCTGTTCGCGCTGGGCCAACGGGTGGCTGGTGGGCACGGCGGCGACGAACGGCTCGTCGTACAGCGGTGCGATGGCCAGGTTGGTGTCGGGGAAGGGTTCGGCCAGGATGGCGGCGTCGATCTCGCCCAGGCGCAATTGCTCCAGCAACTTGGCGGTCAGGTTCTCCTGCAGCATCAGCGGCATTTGCGGCGTGTGCTCGATCACCTGCTTGACCAGATCGGGCAGCAGGTAGGGGCCGATGGTGTAAATGACGCCCAGGCGCAGCGGACCGGCCAGCGGGTCTTTGCCGCGCTTGGCGATTTCCTTGATGGCGGCGGCCTGCTCCAGCACCACCTGCGCCTGGCGCACCACGTCTTCGCCCAGCGGCGTGACGGCCACCTCGCTGGCGTTGCGCTCGAACAGCTTGAGCTCCAGCTCTTCTTCCAGCTTCTTGATGGCAACACTGAGGGTGGGCTGCGAGACGAAACAGGCCTCGGCCGCCTTGCCGAAGTGCTTCTCGCGCGCCACGGCGACGATGTATTTGAGTTCGGTCAGGGTCATGGCTGCTATCGGATCAGGCTTTCAGATAGTCGGATTTTGCACCCATCCAGCGGTCCACGTGCCGTTCGGCCCCATCGGGGTGCTCGGCCCAGAGGCGCGGCGCCCAGGCGCGAGCCCAGTCCAGCAGGTGGATGTCGGTGGCCAGGTCGGCAAAGCGCAGCAGCGGCGCGCCGGACTGGCGCGCGCCCAGAAACTCGCCAGGGCCGCGGATCTCCAGATCACGGCGGGCGATTTCGAAGCCGTCGTTGGTCTCGGCCATGGCCCGCAGGCGCTCGCGCGCGGTTTCGCTGACGCGGCCGTTTTCGTTCGGCGAGTACAGCAGCATGCAGACCGAGGCGGCGGTGCCGCGCCCCACCCGGCCGCGCAATTGGTGCAACTGACTCAGGCCAAAGCGTTCGGCGTGTTCGATGACCATGAGCGAGGCGTTGGGCACGTCCACCCCCACTTCGATGACGGTGGTGCTGACCAGCACACCCATGGCGCCGGCACTGAACAGGGCCATCACCGCCTTTTTCTCGGCCGGGGGCATGCGCGAGTGCAGCAAACCCACCAAGATCGGCGAACCGTCGGCCCCGGTGAGGCCTTCCATCGCGGCCGACAGCTCGGCGTGGGTGGCGGTGGCGTTGCTCAGGTCCAGCGCCTCGCTTTCCTCGATCAGCGGACAGACCCAATAGACCTGCCGGCCTTCGGCGACCTGGCTGCGCAGGCGCTGGATCAGGTCGTCGCGCCGGCTGTCGGCCAGCAGCTTGGTGACGATGGGCGTGCGGCCCGGCGGCAACTCGTCGATGGTGGAGACGTCCAGGTCGGCGTAATAGCTCATGGCCAGGGTGCGCGGGATGGGCGTGGCGCTCATCATCAGCAGGTGCGGCTCCAGGCCAGCGTCCTGCATTTTTTCGCGCAGGGCCAGGCGCTGGGCCACGCCGAAGCGGTGCTGCTCGTCGATGAGCGCCAGTGCCAGCCGCTGGAAACGCACCTGTTCCTGGATGACGGCGTGGGTGCCCACCACCAGGGCCGCCTCACCGCTGGCAATCGCTGCGAGCATGGCGGTGCGTTCCTTCTTTTTCTGGCTGCCGGTGAGCCAGGCCACGGTTTTGCCCAGCGGTGCCAGCAAGGGTGTGAGCCAGCCCACCAGTTTGCCGAAGTGCTGCTCGGCCAGGATTTCGGTGGGGGCCATCAGGGCGCACTGCCAGCCAGTGTCGATGGCCACCGTGGCGGCCAAGGCGGCCACCACCGTCTTGCCGCTGCCCACGTCGCCTTGCAGCAGGCGGTGCATGGGCACGGCGCGGGCCAGGTCCTGCGCGATTTCCTCGCCCACCCGGCGCTGGGCGGCGGTGAGCTGGAAGGGCAAGGCGGCCAGCAACTGTTCGTGCAGACCGCCCGGCCGCGTGGCCAGCGCTGGAGCACGCAGGCCCGCACGCTCCTGCTTGGCGCGGTGCTGGGACAGTTGCTGGGCCAACAGTTCTTCGGCCTTCAGTCGCTGCCAGGCCGGGTGGCTGCGGTCCTCCAGCGCGGCCAGCGGCACGTCGGGCGTGGGGTGGTGCAGGAAGCGCAAGGCCTCGCGCAGGCTCCAGGGGCGGGCCGCGCCAGGTGGGCGCAGCCCCGGGCATTCGGCGAGGGCCTGTGGCGGAATGGTGTCGCCCAGTTCGGCGCGGTTCAGCCCGGCCAGCACCGCGCGGCGCAGGTAGGCCTGCGGCAGGCCAGCGCTGGTGGGATAGACCGGCGTCAGCGCGTCGGGCAGTTCGCCGCCGGCGGCATGGAAGCTGGGGTGCATCATGGTCCAGCCCAGGAAACCACCGCGCAGTTCGCCCCGGGCGCGGATGCGGGCGCCCACGCTCAAGGTCTTTTGGTGGCTGGGGTAGAAGCTGAAGAAGCGCAGGGTGCAGGTGTCGCTGCCGTCGTTGAGCGTGACCAGCAACTGGCGGCGCGGACGCAAGGTGATTTCGGTGCCGGTGACGACGCCTTCGATTTGCGCCGCTTCGCCCCCGCGCGCGTCGGCCAGGCGGGTGATGCGGGTTTCGTCCTCGTAACGCAAGGGCAGGTGCAACGCCAGGTCGATCGGCCGCACCAGGCCGAGCTTGCGCAGGGCCTTCTGCGGCGCGGACAAGGGCTTTTTGCCGGCTGCCACCGCAGCGGACGGCGGCGTGGGCGGGGCGGTCACAGGCATGGCGGCATTGTGCCGCAGCATCGGGCCAACGCTTGGTCCCGCTCAATGGGGCTCGTGGGCCAACAGGTACTGCTCGAACACCCGCGCGATCGGTGACAGTTGCTTGCCACGCAGGCGCACGATGTACCAATGGGCATGGATGGGAAAGTCCGCCACGTCGAGCAGGGCCAAACCCTCGGTCGCAGGCTCGGCCGACACCGCGTGGCGCGACAGCACCGACAGCCCCATGCCCCCGGCCACGGCCTGCTTGATGGCCTCGTTGCTGCCCAACTCCAGGCGCACCTGCGGCTGGAAACCGTGGTCGGCAAAATGCCGTTCGGCCGCCATGCGGGTGCCCGACCCCCGCTCGCGCAGGATGAAACGCTCCCCCGCCAACGCCGACAGGGGCAAGGCCCGACCCTGACCCAAGGCATGACCCTGGGGCCCCACCACCACCAAGGGGTTGGCCATGAATTCGATCTGGTCCACGTCCAGGTCGCGCGGCGGGATGGACATGATGCAAAGGTCGTCCAGGTTGTGGCGCAAGCGCTGCACCACCCCGTCGCGGTTGAGGATTTCGAGCGCGATCTCCACCTCCGGATGCGCCTGGCAAAACGCCCCCAGCCAACGCGGCACGAAATACTTGGCGGTGCTGACCACCGCGACTTTGAGGCGCCCCCGGTGCAAGCCCTTCATGGCCGCCACCTGCTGCTCGAACAGGGCCCATTCGTCCACCATGCGGCGCGCCGTGTCCGCCAAGGCGTGGCCAGCGGCCGTGAGGTGCACCTTTTTGCTAATGACCTCGTGCAACGGCAGCCCCACCGCATCGGCCAGCTCCCGCAACTGCATGGACGCGGTGGGCTGGGTCACGTGCGTCACCCGTGCCGCCGCGCTGACACTGCCGTGGTCGGCCAGCGCAAGGAGAGTGCGCAACTGGCGGAAGGTGATATTCATAGATTTTTATCTATATATTTAATCTCATAAATCGATTTTACAGAATGCATGTTGCACCGTAGCATTCCGACCCAAGGAACGCTTTTGTGAACAACCTGCTCGACCCCGCCATCCTGTTTTTCCTGTTCGGTGCTTTCGCCGGGCTTGTCAAATCCAACCTCGAAATTCCCGCGCCGATTTCGCGCTTTCTGTCGCTCTACCTGTTGATGGCGCTCGGCCTGAAAGGCGGTTTTGCGCTGGCGGAATCGGGCTTCACGCTGGAGGTGGTGCGCAGCCTGGGCGTGGCCATGACACTGGCGGTGCTGGTGCCCCTGTTGGGTTACGTGGTGCTGCGGCGCTGGCTGTCGGGTCTGGACGCGGCGGCGGTGGCCGCCACGTACGGTTCGGTGAGCGCGGTCACGTTCATCACCGCTGTGCAAACGCTGGACAACCAGGGCCTGCCCTACGGCGGCCACATGGCGGCCGCCATGGCGCTGATGGAATCGCCCGCCATCATCCTGGCGGTGGTGCTGGCCAACACCCTGCGCCAACGCGCCAGCGTGGGGGCAGGGTTGAACGTCAACGGCCACTCGGCCGCACTCACCGCCCCGTCACCCGGCGGGCAAGGCCTCTCCATGGGCAAGGTGTTGCACGAGTCGTTCACCGATGGGGCGCAGTTGCTGCTGCTGGGCGCGATGGTGGTGGGTTTCGTCACCGGCGACATCGGCCAGGCCGCGATGAAGCCGTTCACCGGCGACCTGTTCAAGGGCATGCTGGCGTTCTTCCTGCTCGACATGGGTTTGCTCGCCGCCCGCAACCTGCCCAAGGTCAAAGGGCAATCGCCCTGGCTGATCGCCTACGGCGTGGTGGGTCCACTGGTGCACGCCACGCTGGCCCTGGGCCTGGCGGTGTTGCTGGACATTGCGGCTGGCGATGCGGCCCTGCTGATGGTGCTGGCGGCCAGCGCGTCCTACATCGCGGTGCCGGCGGTGCTGC
>CAZSZN010000203.1:0-5194 GCA_964610405.1 uncultured Macromonas sp.
TGAAGGTGCGCTACCTGCACAGCGACTTCGACACCGTGGAGCGGGTGGAAATTTTGCGCGACTTGCGGCTGGGCACGTTCGATGTGCTGGTCGGCATCAACCTGCTGCGTGAGGGGCTGGACATCCCGGAGGTGTCGCTGGTCGCCATTCTGGATGCCGACAAAGAAGGCTTTCTGCGGGCCGAACGCAGCTTGATCCAGACCATCGGCCGGGCGGCGCGCAACCTCAACGGCATGGCCATTCTCTACGCCGACCGCATCACCGATTCGATGAAGCGTGCCATTGACGAAACCGAGCGCCGTCGGGCCAAGCAAATCGCGTTCAACGCCGAGCACGGCATCACGCCCAAGGGCGTGGTCAAGCGCATCAAAGACCTGATCGACGGCGTGTACAGCGAGAAAGCCGGGCAGGAAGCCGCCAAGCTGGCCGATGCGCTGAAGCACCTGGCCGACATTCAGGACATGAGCGAAAAAGACTTGGCCAAGGAAATCAAGCGTCTGGAAAAACTCATGCTTGAACACGCGAAAAACCTGGAATTCGAGCAAGCGGCGCGGGTGCGCGACCAATTGGCGCGCCTCAAAGACCAGGTGCTGGGCGCCCACGGCAGCGACAACGTGATTGCGCTGCGGCCGGCCGCTTGAGACGCGTCCTCCCCTGTTTGGGGGAGGGCGCCGCCCGCCGTCTTCCCTGAGAATCAGTACATGGCCGACATTGCCCGCATCTATCTGATCGAAGACGACCGCACCATCCTCCATTTTGTGGAGGAGACGCTGCGCTTGCGCCCGCACTGGAAGCTGTTGGGTCACTCCGAGACGTTCGCCCATGCCCGCGTGATGGCCCCCAACAGCATGGCCGATGTGTTTTTGGTGGACCTGGGCTTGCCCGATGGCCGTGGCGAAGACATGCTGCGCGCGCTGGCGGTGGCCAAACCCGAAGCGGAACTGCTGGTGTTCACCGTGTTTGGCGACGAGTCTCGGCTGATCAACGCGTTGCAGTCGGGTGCCACGGGCTACGTGCTCAAAGGTTGCAGCGGGGCCGAGCTGATTGAGGCGATCGAGCAAATCCGCGAGGGTGGGGCGCCCATCTCGCCGCTGTTGGCGCGCATGCTGCTCAAACAGTTTCGTCCGTCCGACCGCAGTGCCCTGGCGGGCGATCTGCCGTCCGATCTGGAACTGCCCGTCCTGTCTGACCGCGAACACGAGGTGCTTCGCCTGGTGGCTCAAGGGTATGTGAACAAGGAAATCGCCTTTCGGCTCGGGATTGGGCCCGCCACCGTCAGCACCCACATCAAGAACCTGTACAAGAAACTGGCGGTGCATACTCGGGTGCAGGTGGTGCGGGTGGCGCAGGAGCGGGGTCTGATTTGACCACCTGGCCGCGCTGGGCCCAGGTGACGGCGCTTTGGCGGGCCGTACCGCATTACGTTTGGGTCGGCTGCTTGCTGACTGGTTTGATGGTGGCGCTCTACTGGGTGTCGCGCCCAGCGGCGGTGCCCGGCGTGCACAACATCACCGAAGTGGTGGCCATGGTGCCCGAGCAGCCGCAGGGGGGCATGAAGCAGGTCGCCCTGCCACACATTCTGGACGACGAGGACGCCCGGTGGCACGATCGGGTGGACTACGAAATACCTTGGCCGGCAGCGCTGACCTATGAGAGCCAGGCAGCGACTCGCTTGGGATTGCTCCTGCCGCGTGTGGGCACCCGCTTCAGGGTGCTGTTGAACGGACATGAAATCCACCAGGTCGGCTGGTACGCCACGCCTGACAAGAACATCAACACGGCGTGGTTTCCCTACTTGATTCCGTTGCCGTCTGCGCTGCTCGCGGCAGATAGCCAGGCCAATCAGTTGCACATTCAGGTGCAGGCCCGTTTGTTGGAGCGCAGTGGCTTGTGGCCCTTGCAGCTGGGTTTGTACGACCGTTTGTTCGAGCGCCACGCGGTGCTGGAGCTGTGGCAAGTCACCGGCACCTGGATGATGGTCATCACCGCATTGATGATGGGCATCATGTCGCTGTTTCTGTGGTGGTCGCTGCGGGAGCGGTTGTTCGGGCTGATGGCAGCCGCGTCACTGGCGCACATGGTGCGCTTGTGGTTGTCGGTGGTGCTGGAGCCCAGCATGGGCTATGAGCTCTACTTTTTCCTCCACCGCGTCGCGTTCACCCTGTACGTGGGGTTCTTCTGCCTCATCATGGAGGAGTTGTTTGGCCTTCGGCTGAAGCTGGCACGGGCGCTGGCTTATTTCTTGCTGCTGGTCGGACCGTGTTGGATGGTGCTTGTGCTGTGGACGCAACAGTACTCCTACTACCGTATCTGGGCCGGCATTTTGGCGGTGGTGGCTGCGGCCTGTTTGGGGCTGATGCTGGTCTATTCCATCCGGCGGCGGCAGTTGCACCGCGACCAGATTTTGGTGTTGCTGGTGGCCTTGTTCACCTTGTTGACCGGGGTGCGCGATTTTCTGGTGGTTCAACTCAACTTCCCGGGCGATGCCGACATCCGCTGGATGTCCATGGGCAGCCTGGCCTTGATGTTCACCTTGGGTTGGGTCTTGCTGCAGCGGGCCACCGCGTCGGCGCGCGAGGTGCACCGCCTGAACGATTCGCTGGCCGGCACGGTGGCACGCCGCGAGTCGGAGTTGCGCGCGGCGTTTGACCACTTGCGCCAGGCCGAACAACAGCGCGCGGTGGAGGGCGAACGGCGGCGTCTGATGCGCGACATGCACGACGGACTTGGCAGCCAATTGGTCCAGACCTTGAACATGGTGCGCAGCCAGCGCGACACGTTGGACCGCCAAGGCGTCGAGTCGATGGTGAACCACGCGCTGGAGGAATTGCGAATCACGCTCGATTCGTTGGAACCCATGGACGGCGATTTGCCGACCATACTGGGTACGCTGCGCCAGCGCGTACAGCCCGCGCTGGAAGCCGCCGGCATTGAGTTGCAGTGGCAGGTCCAAGAGGTGCCCGCACTCGATCGCCTGGATGCCCGAGGCGTGATGCACCTGTTTCGGTGCGTGCAAGAGGTCTTTGCCAACGTGGTGAAGCACGCCCAAGCCTCTCGGGTCACGGTGCGAACCTGGTCGGCCGACCGCGTGGTCTACCTCGCGGTGGAAGATGACGGTGTGGGCATGCCACCCCCCGAAGACCGGGGCCATGGTCGGGGCTTGGGCAACATCCGGGTGCGGGCTGAGAAAATCGGGGCACGCATCCGCTACTACAGCGCCTGGCCCGGCACCGGCGTGGAATTTGCCTTTCCCATGCACGACGCCGACTTTCCTGCCAGCACCGCTTGGCCACCCATCGAACAGTGATACCCCTGGTTGATTTGTGGTCATGCCTGAAACATGACCCCTGAGTGCAGTCAACCTTTTGGTATACTCGACCGAAACAGTCGGGAATGTTTTGTTTTCCCTGTAGGAGCGAGTCATGCGCCTCACGACCAAAGGCAGGTTTGCCGTTACCGCGATGATTGACCTGGCTTTGCGCCAGGCCAGTGGCCCTGTGACCCTGGCCGCCATCAGTCAGCGTCAGCACATTTCCTTGTCTTACCTCGAACAGTTGTTTGGCAAGTTGCGCCGCCACGAGTTGGTGGAGTCCACCCGTGGGCCGGGCGGTGGCTACACCCTGGGCCGCAAGGCGTCGGACATCACGGTCGCCGACATCATCGTGTCGGTGGACGAGCCGATTGACGCCACCCAGTGTGGCGGCAAAGAAAACTGCCTCGGCGAAGGCTCGCGTTGCATGACCCATGAACTGTGGGCCCAGCTCAATGCGAAAATGGTGGACTTTCTGGACTCCATCTCTCTGCAGAAGTTGGTCGATGATCAACTCGCCAAAGGCGTGGTCATCGAGAACATGCCGACCATCAAGCGAGCCATTTCGTCTGCGCCAGTGGTCAAACCCATTCGTGTGAACGCCCCTAACTCCGTTTTCGCGCTCGGGGCCGTCGCCTCCAAGTAACGCGCCGTCTGTTATTCACGCCATCAGCACCATGAGCAGCACCCCGCATTTCCCCATTTACATGGACTACAGCGCCACCAACCCCTGCGACCCGCGTGTCGTGGACAAGATGGTGCCGTGGTTGTACGAGCATTTTGGCAACCCCGCATCGCGCAGCCACGCCTGGGGCTGGGAAGCCGAGAAGGCCGTGGAAAATGCGCGCGAACAGGTGGCAGCCTTGATCGGCGCCGACCCGCGCGAGATCGTCTGGACCAGTGGCGCCACCGAATCCAACAACCTGGCACTCAAGGGTGCGGCCCACTTTTACCAAGGCAAGGGCAAGCACCTCATCACCGTCAAAACCGAGCACAAAGCCGTGCTCGACACCTGTCGTCACCTGGAACGCGAAGGTTTCGAGGTCACCTACCTCGACGTTCAAGCCGATGGTCTGGTGAATCTGGACGCCTTCCGTGCCGCCATCCGCCCTGACACCATCCTGGCCAGCGTGATGTTCGTGAACAACGAGATCGGCGTGGTGCAAGATGTGGCCGCACTGGGCGCCATCTGCCGTGAAAAGGGAGTGATCTTCCACGTCGATGCCGCGCAGGCCACTGGCCGGGTGGACATTGATCTGGCGCAGTTGCCGATCGATCTGATGAGTCTGACCAGCCACAAGACTTACGGTCCCAAAGGCATTGGCGCTCTGTACGTGCGGCGCAAACCCCGCATTCGCATCGAGGCGCAGATGCACGGCGGCGGTCACGAACGCGGCATGCGCTCGGGCACCTTGCCCACGCACCAGATCGTGGGCATGGGCGAGGCTTATGCTCTCGCCAAGGCCGAAATGCACATCGAACTGCCGCGCATTCAAGCTTTGCACGACCGTTTGCTGGCCGGTCTGTCCAGCATCGAGGAGTCGTTCATCAACGGCCACGCCACGCAGCGGGTGCCCCACAACCTGAACATGAGCTTCAACTTCGTGGAAGGCGAGTCGCTCATCATGGGCATCAAGGGATTGGCGGTGTCCAGCGGCTCGGCCTGTACCTCTGCCAGCCTGGAGCCCAGCTACGTGCTGCGTGCCTTGGGTCGCAGCGATGAACTGGCCCACAGCAGCCTGCGCATGACCATCGGACGTTGGTCTACCGAGCAGGAAATCGATTACGCGATCGAATCCATCAAGACCAACGTGGCCAAATTGCGCGAACTCTCCCCCCTGTGGGAGATGTACAAAGATGGCATCGACCTGTCCACCATCCAGT
>CAZSZN010000204.1:0-5100 GCA_964610405.1 uncultured Macromonas sp.
CTTGGGCAGTTCGGCGCAATGCCTGCTGGGCAACCACGACCTGCACCTGCTCGCCGTGGCGCACGGCGTGCGCCGCCCGCACCGGCTCGACACGCTGGACGACATCCTGCATGCGCCCGACAAGACCGCGCTGCTGGACTGGCTGCGCCAGCGCCCGCTGGCCCTGCATACGCACGGCTGGTTGATGGTGCACGCCGGGGTGCTGCCCCAGTGGACCGTGGCGCAGACCCTGTCGCTGGCCGAAGGCTTTTCGGCCCTGTTGCGCGGCCCCGAAGGCCCCGCATGGCTGCACCGGATGTACGGCAACCAGCCCGACCGCTGGGACGACGGCTTACAAGGCGACGACCGCTGGCGGGTGGTGGTGAATGCGCTGACACGGCTGCGCTTTTGCACGCCCGACGGGGTGATGGAGTTCGACAGCAAAGACAGTGCAGCCGCTGCGCCACCCGGTTGCCTGCCCTGGTTCGACGTACCAGACCGGCAAACCCAAGCAACCCCCATCGCTTTCGGGCACTGGTCCACCCTGGGGTTGGTGCAACGCACCAACCTGCTGGCGCTGGACACGGGCTGCGTCTGGGGCGGTCAATTGAGCGCCGCGCGGCTGGGCGCCCCCCACCCCACCCGGCCATCTGCCGTGATGGAGATCATCCAGTGCGATTGCCCGCAAGCGCAAACGCCGGGACTGTAACACTGGGTTCGGTCAGTCCGCCGTTTCGGGCGTGGGGGCCGGTGTCGCTTTGAACAACGCCGCCACTTTGCGGCGCGGCTTGATGAACGGCGACAGGCCCCGCACCGACGCCGCTGGGCGAGCAGCCTGCTCCCAAGTGGGTTTGGCGTCGGCGGCCGTGGAAGGCTCATAAGGCCGGTCGAAAAATGGATCGGCGGGGGCCGCAGGCGCACGGTGCGGTCGCTGGACCCGCTCGCGGCGCCCTTCGGCTGCGGGGCGAGAGTCTTCGTGCCACAGGCGCTGGCCGTCGTTCAGCCGCCCGGTCGGGCCACCAAAGCGGCGGCGGTCGGGTTCGGCCTCAAACGGTTCCAGCTCCGCCTTCTTGCCAATCAGCTTTTCAATGTCCGCCAGCAGTTTGGCGTCTTTGCCACTGACAAACGAAATCGCCAAACCCGAGGCACCAGCGCGGCCCGTACGGCCGATGCGGTGCACGTAGTCCTCCGCATTGAACGGAATGTCCACGTTGAACACCGCCGGCACGTCTTTGATGTCCAGGCCACGCGCGGCCACGTCGGTGCAGATCAACAGCTCAACTTCGCCCTTCTTGAAGGCGTCCAGTGCCTTCAGCCGCTCGTCCTGGCTCTTGTCGCCGTGCAGGGCTGCGGTGTTCAGGCCATCGCGCTCCAGGGCGCGGGCCAGTCGGGCGCAGCCCAACTTGCTGTTCACAAACACAAACGCCTGCTTCACGCCGTGCTCGCGCACCAGTTGCTTCAGGGCGGCGCGCTTGTCGTCCTCGTCCACCCGCACAAAACGTTGCTCGATGGTGGAGGCGGTGGCGTTGGAGCGCGCCACCTCGATCGTGATCGGATCTTGCAGGTAGCTGGCCGCCAGGCGTTTGATTTCGGGCGAGAAGGTGGCCGAAAACAGCAAGGTGGTGCGCTGCTTGGGCAGGTAGCTGAGGATGCGCTGCAGATCGGGCAGAAAGCCGATGTCCAGCATCCGGTCGGCCTCGTCCAGCACCACATACTCGACCTGGTTCAGCACACAGTTCTTGGCTTCGATGTGGTCCAGCAGCCGGCCCGGGGTGGCCACCAGCACTTCCACGCCCTTTTTCAGCTCGATGGTCTGCGGCTTCATGTCCATGCCACCGAACACCACCGTGCTGCGCAACTGGGTGTACTTGGCGTACATCTGGATCTGCTGGGCCACCTGGTCGGCCAATTCACGCGTGGGCAGCAGCACCAGCGCCCGCACCGGGTGCCGCGCGGGGGAGACCGACGCGGTTTCGTGCTTGAGCATGCGCTGCAGCAGCGGCAGCGAGAAGGCCGCCGTCTTGCCGGTGCCGGTCTGGGCCGCGCCCATCACGTCGCGGCCCTGCAACACCACCGGGATGGCCTGCGCCTGAATCGGCGTCATGCTGGCAAAACCCATCTCGGCGATGGCACGTGCCAGCGGTTCCGCCAGCGAAAGTTCTGAGAAAGCTTGTGTCATGTAACCGCGTATTGTCTCACCTCAGCCCGAAAACTGTGTGAAACAGGCGTGACCGCCCTGTCGCACCCTCACGACAAGGCCGCCACATCAGACGTAGGCCGGGGCCTGCGCGCTGGTCGGACGCCCCTGGAAATCGGTCCAGCAACGGCGTGTGAAGTCGTACAGCTTGCACTGGCGGGCTGTCTCGAAATACCAACGCCAACTGAAGCGCTGGATGATGATGCGCCCAGGCAGCATGTCTTCCAGCTTCCGCTGTGCCTGCTTGAGTTTGTACAACGGCACGCTCATGTCCACATGGTGCGCCGTGTGCTCCATGATGTGGTGCATCATGCCGCCCAGCTTCCAGGGAAACTCCAGGTGCACCGTGGTGGAGACAAACGGTGCCGCCTTGGCCCAGGCTTGCTTGTCGTCGTGCCACTGCACGCTGGTGTGGGTGTGGTGCACGTACACCACAAAGCCGATCATGGCGTTCCAGAACAGGAACGGCACCACAAAACCCATCACCACCTGCAGCGCCACCGATTGGCCGGTGGCCTGCGCGGCCCACACCATGCCCGCGATCCACAACAGGCCGACAGTAGCCACGAACACGCCATCCCAGAAAAAGATGGGGCGGCGGGTGCCCATGTAGGTTTTGCGCGGGAAGAACATGCGCAGCCACCACATTTCCACCAGGTAATACAAGGCCGGGCCCCAGCCGCTGCGGTAAATGCGCTCCATCAACCGGCGCCCGGGCGACAGGGCATCAAACTCCTGTTTGGTCAGCGGCGCCCACACGAAATCCACCCCCTTGAGGTTGGTGTAGCCATGGTGCACCACGTTGTGACCCACGTCCCACAGGCTGTACGGGGTGAGCGAAGGCACCATCGCGATGCGCCCGAGCCATTTGTTCAGGCCACGGTGGGGGGTGTAGCTCTGGTGGCAGGCGTCGTGACCGATGATGAACAAGCGCCCGATCATGAAGCCGGCGGCCACCGCGAACAGCAGCTTGGCCCACCAGGCGGTCAGCAGCACGGTGGCAGCCATGAAACCGGCAAACAGGGCCCAGTCCAGCACCAGCAACAGCACGCCGGTGGCGGTGCGGCGCGAGACCAGCGGCGTCAACCAACTGCGGATCACCTTGCGGTGCGGCATGGGGGCACCGGGCACCACCGGCCCATCGGCCGAGGTGGGAACGGGGGATGGGGTGGCAGACACGGCTGCGGAGCGGGCGTCGTCGGGTGTGTACATGATTCTCAATGGCAAGTGGCGCGATGCTAGCCGCCTTGTGACATCAAGTCCTTGACCCAGGTCAAACTCGCTAGTGCGCCAGCTTTTCGGGGATCCTTTGGGGCAATTTGCGTCCAGAGCTCGGACAGGTTAGAATATTCGGCTTTGCTGGCAACATCCACAAACCCAAAGGATATCGATCATGGCAACCAAGCCGAAGAAAAAGAACCCCCGCCTGGCCTCTGGCCGCAAACGCGCCCGCCAGGACGTCAAACTGAACGCCGCCAACAGCTCGCTGCGTTCCAAGTACCGCACCGCTGTCAAGAACGTTGAAAAAGCCGTTCTGACCGGTGACAAGGCCAAGGCCACCGAACTGTTTGCCAAGATGCAGGCCGTGGTTGACACCATCGCCGACAAGGGCATCTTCCACAAGAACAAGGCTGCTCGCGACAAGAGCCGCCTGTCCGCCAAGGTCAAGGCCCTGGCCGTTGCAGCCTAAGCTGTAATTTCAAGCCCGGGCCGGGGCCCACAACACCCCAGCCCGCCGTTTGTACCGGGTGCGCTGCCAGCAAAACAGCACAAACCGCCTCAGGCAACAAAAAACCCACCGAACCATCGGTGGGTTTTTTGTTGGGCGCATGGTCCGGGTCAGCCCTGCGGCGGATCGGGAATCAAACAGGCCTCGACCAGTTGCAATTCGTTGTCGCGGGCAAAGTTCATCACGAAATCCCACGCCATCACGTCGTAATCGCGCAGGGCGCGGTTGACCACGACGCACTTCACGCCGTTGATGACCTGTGGAATGCACCACGGGGAATAACTGAGGTGAGCCCCCGGCGCCTTGCCGGCCGGGTGAAACTGACTCATCACCCCGGCCAGACGCTCCGCCCAGTCGCTGGGCCGAAAGGTCTTGCCATTGTGGGTGATGCCCTGGATGAAGACTTCTTTGGCGGTGAGAGAGACCATCTGGTGGAGGCCCTGGAGAGAGGTGGATCGCGCGGAACACGAGGATCGCTCGGACCGTCAACTTACAGCCAGTATTCTATCTTATATAAGACTTGAGGCTGGTGTTTACCCGGAGTTCCGACCTGGTTTCAAACTGTCATCGAGACAAGCAAGCACTGCGCCTAAAATGCACCCCATCGGCCCCGCTGTGCGTGGGGCCGATGTTTTTTGGCTCCGCTTGCGGATTTGAACCCACAGGATACAACCCATGTCCCACCCCGTCGCCCCGGTTGAACCCCACGTCATGACCACCTACGGCCGTTTGCCGATCGCGCTGTCGCATGGCCGAGGCAGCCGAGTCTGGGACGTGAACGGCAAGCAGTACCTCGACGCGCTGGGCGGCATTGCGGTGAACACGCTGGGCCACGCGCACCCCAAACTGGTGCCCGCGCTGCAGGATCAGATCGCCAAGATGATCCATTGCAGCAACTATTACTACAACCCGGCCACCGAGCAGCTCGCGGCCCAGTTGGTCGAACGCTCGGGCATGACCAACGTGTTCTTCTGCTCCACCGGCCTGGAGGCGAACGAAGCCGCGCTGAAGCTGGCCCGCAAGTACGGCCACGACAAGGGCATCACGAACCCGCAGATCGTGGTGTACGAGAAGGCCTTTCACGGCCGCTCCATCGCCACGCTGAGCGCCACTGGCAACCCCAAGGTGCAGGCTGGCTTTGGCCCGCTGGTGGAAGGCTTCATCCGCGTGCCGCTCAACGACATCGAAGCCATCC
>CAZSZN010000205.1:0-5087 GCA_964610405.1 uncultured Macromonas sp.
ACATGCGCTGGGTGTTGATGACGGCCTTGGGCAGCTTGGTGGAGCCGCTGGTGAACAGGAACTTGGTGATGGTGTCGGGTCCGGTGGCGGCCATGGCGGCGTCCACGGCGGGCGTCGCTTCGGTGGCGGCCAGGTCGTCAAACCGGGTGGTGGCGCGGCCGTCCAGGCTGCCATCCACCAGCACCACTTCCATGTCTGCCCCCACCGTGGTCTGGATCGCCTTGGCGTAGCGCGCGTCCTGCGCGAACACCAGGCCCGGCGTCACGGTGCGCAGCACGTGCTTGAGCTTGTCGTAGTCGGTGCTGACCAGGGAGTAAGGTGGCGAGGTGGGCACGTGGGGCACGCCCGCCACCAGGCAGCCCAGGGCCAGCAAGGCGTGTTCCAGGCTGTTTTCGCTCAGGATGACCACCGGCCGTTCGGCGTTCAGGCCCCGGTCGATCAGACCTTGCGCGATCTGGCGCGCGGTCGCCCACGCCTGGGCGTAGGTGATGTGCCGCCAGTCGCCCAGCGCGGGTTTGCCGTCGGCGCCGGTGGTGCGCTCGCGCTGCGCCATCCAGGTTTGCTGGGGTTTGTGTGCTGCCCAGTGGCGCAGCCGGTCTGTCAGGCGGTCGGGGTAGGCTTGCAGGGCCTGGTCGGCCTTGAGGTAGTGCGTCCCGGAAGGGCCGTCGCGCAGGGTCACGCGGGTCACGCCGAAGGTCAGCGGGCGGAACGTGGCGGGGGTGGTCATGGTGGTCTGCCTCTGCGGGGTGGTGGCGGTTCAGCTCTTTTGCACTTTGGCTGCTTTGCCTTCCAGGAAGGCGCGCACGCGGGCCTTGGCTTCGGGCGCGGCCTGGGCGATGGAGGAAATCAGCGCTTCGGTGAAGAAGCCATGGTCGCTCGGCTGCTCGGCAATGCGGGGCAGGGCGTGCATCAGCGCAAAGTTGGTCAGCGGGGCGTTGGTGGCGATGCGGGTCGCCAGTTCCACCGCCTTGTCCAGCGCGGTGCCGGTGGGCACCACGTACTGCGACAGGCCGATGCGTTCGCCATCCACCGCGTTGTAGACGCGGCCGGTCAGCATCATGTCGGTCATGCGGGCGGCGCCGATCAGCTTGGGCACGCGCACCGAGCCGCCACCGCCCACAAAAATGCCGCGCGTGCCTTCGGGCAGGGCGTAGAAGGTGGACTCGTCGGCCACGCGGATGTGGCAGGCGCTGGCCAGTTCCAGCCCGCCGCCGACCACCGCGCCGTGCAAGGCGGCCACCACCGGCACGTTGCCTTTTTCCACGCAGTCCAGCGCCTGGTGCCACATGCGCGAGTGGAAGATGCCTTCGCCCGCGTCGCGTTCCTGCAGTTCCGACAGGTCCAGCCCGGCGCAGAAGTGATCGCCTTCGCCGTGGATCACGGCAGCCCGTGCGTTGGCCGGCAGGTTCTGGAAGGTGTCGCGCAGCGCCAGGATCAGGCCATCGCTCAGCGCGTTGCGCTTGGCGGGGCGGCACAGGCGGACGATGGCAACGTCACCGCGCATTTCGAGCTGGATGGCGTCGTGGGCGGCTGGGGCGTGGGTGGTGTTCATGGCGGACAATCTCGTTGTGCTGTAAAGTTATAAATAATAACTAAATGCGGCTGGGTTGTGTGTTGTGATGGTGTTGGGGTTTTCCCGAATTTGGCTTGGCTTCGCCATACAGTTGTGTATGTTGATGGCGTTGGAGTTTATGAACAATCATGCATTTGCGCACTGGGGTAAGTACCAATGAGCACAATAGTGCTTGAATTTGCGGTGGGCTGGGACAAACGCCAGGGCTATCATGCGGAATTGATGAACCCCACTTCAACCGCTGAACCCGACGGTGGCGCTCAGGCGCGCACCGCGCGCACGCCGCTCACGCCGGAGGATTGGCTGCGCACGGCCGAGGACGTGCTGGTGGACAAAAGCGTGGACGGCATCCGGGTGGATGTGCTGGCCAAGACCATGCAGGTCACCCGCGGCAGCTTTTACTGGCACTTTGCCGACCGCGACGACCTGCTGGCCCGCTTGCTGGAACGCTGGCGCCAGCGCCAGACCGAGCGGGTGATTGCCGCGCACCACGTCCAGGGCATTGCCGCCCAGGACGTGGTGCGCGACCTGGTGCGGCTGCCTTCGCTCAGCGCGGCGGCCCAGCGTGGCGGCGCCATCGAGCTGGCCATCCGCGCCTGGGCGCGCCGCGATGAACGGGCCCGCCGCGTGGTGGACGAGGTGGACGCGTTGCGCTTGCAGTACATGGCGCAGGTGTTCGCCCAACTGGGGCTGGACGCCGCCACCGCCCGCCATCGCGCTTTTTTGCTGTACGGCTACATGCAGGCCGAATCGCTGTTTTGCGTGGCGGGCGATGCCGCCGAGCAAGCCGCGCGCCGCGCCTACGTCGAACAACTGCTGGCCCCAACGGCCATCAGTTCAGCCCCCATTCAACCTTGAGGTTCACACCCATGAAACACGAAGACCTGATCGCGATCGACATCCACACCCACGCCGAAGTGAGCTGCTGGAACCCGTTTGACAACTATGGCGAGGAGTACGACCGCGCGGCCGACAAATACTTTGGCAACAGCCGCCGCCCCACCATCGCCGAAACCGTGGCCTACTACCGCGAACGCAAGATCGGCCTGGTGATGTTCACCGTGGACAGCGAAAGCAAGTTGGGCCGCCGCCGCATTCCCAACGAGGAAATTGCCCAGGCCGCGCGCGAGAACAGCGACATGATGATGGCCTTCGCCAGCATCGACCCGCACAAGGGCAAGATGGGCGCGCGCGAGGCCGAGCGGCTGATCAAGGAAGAAGGTGTCAGGGGCTTCAAGTTCCACCCCACGGTGCAGGGCTACCACCCCTACGACAAGATGGCCTGGCCGATCTACGAGGTCATCAACGCCCACAAGCTGCCGGCCATCTTCCACACCGGGCACAGCGGCATCGGCAGCGGCATGCGCTGCGGCGGTGGCCTGCGGCTGGCCTACAGCAACCCCATGCACCTGGACGACGTCGCCATCGACTTCCCCGACATGCAGATCGTCATGGCCCACCCGAGCTTCCCCTGGCAGGACGAGGCGCTGAGCGTGGCCACACACAAGCCCAACGTGTGGATAGACCTGTCGGGCTGGAGCCCCAAGTACTTTCCCAAGCAACTGGTGCAGTACGCCAACACCCTGCTCAAAGACCGCATCCTGTTCGGCAGCGACTACCCGCTGATCACCCCCGAGCGCTGGATGAAGGACTTCGAGGTGGCGGGCTTCAAGCCCGAGGTGATGCCGGGCATCCTCAAGGGCAATGCGGTGCGCTTGCTGGGGCTGGAGCAAGCCGCTTGACAGGGGCGCAGGCAACCCGCGTCACACCGCTGCCAGCCTCTCCACCGTATCAGGGAACTTCTCCACCAGGCGAATGAGCAAGGCCGCCTGGGCGTTCGGCTTGGCACGTCCCTGCTCCCAGTTTTCCAGCGTGCGGGGATTGGTGCGCAGGTAACGGGCAAACACGGCACGTGAAAGGTGCAGGCGCTCGCGCAGGGCCAGCAGCTCACCCGCATGGACGTCCGGCGCGGGCTTGACTTCCACTTCGTGCGTGCGCAGGGTTTGTTTGCCCCCGCGCTCTGCCGCGAGCGCTTCAATGCCCTCAGCCATCTCTGCAAACAGGTTCCGCTTGTTCATCGCCTGGCCTCCAGTTCCGCCATCAACATGCCCCTGAGCACCTTCTTTTCATCGGCATTCAGATCGGCCATTTCGTCCTTGCCATACAGGGTGAACAACCAAAATTGCGCGCCGCCATCCCACAGGTAGTAAATCACCCGCAAACCGCCCCGTTTGCCCTTTCCCCGGCGAGGGTCTGCATACCGAAGCTTGCGCAGTCCGCCCGTGCCTTCCATGACATCACCGGCTTGCGGATTTTTCATCATGGCCACTTGCATGCCCCGGAATGCCTCGTCGTCCAGATAGTCAGCCCGGAATCGGGCAAACGCTGGCAACTCGACGAAGACGGCTTTCATTTGCCGCAATTGTACGCAAGTTGCGGATAAATTGAAGGCGCTGATGAATCAGGAACTGAACAGGAAGTTCATCACGTCGCCATCCTTGACGACGTAGTCCTTGCCTTCGGCGCGCATCTTGCCCGCGTCCTTGGCGCCCTGCTCGCCCTTGTAGGCGATGAAGTCGTCAAAGGAAATGGTCTGGGCGCGGATGTAGCCCTTCTCGAAGTCGGTGTGGATCACGCCGGCCGCCTGCGGGCCGGTGTCGCCGACGTGTATGGTCCAGGCACGCACTTCCTTCACGCCGGCGGTGAAGTAGGTCTGCAGGCCCAGCAGCTTGTAGGCCGCGCGGATCAGGCGGTTCAGGCCGGGTTCGTCCTGGCCCAGTTCCTTCAGGAATTCGAGGCGGTCGGTATCGTCCATCTCGGAGAGTTCGGCTTCGATCTTGGCGCAAATGGCCACCACGGGCGCGTTCTGCTTGGCCGCAAATTCTTTCAGGCGGTCCAGCAACGGGTTGTTCTCGAAGCCGTCTTCCGACACGTTGGCCACGAACATCGCGGGCTTGGCGGTGATGAGGAAAAACTGCTTGAGCTGGGCCAGTTCTTCCTTGCTGAAATCGATGGTGCGCACCGGCTGGGTGTCGTTGAGCGCGGTCTGGCACTTCTCCAGAATGGCCAGTTGCTTGATGGCCTCCTTGTCGCCCGCGCGCGCCACCTTGCTGACACGGTGGATGGCCTTTTCCACAGCGGCCAGATCGGCCAGGCACAGCTCGGTCTGGATGACCTCGATGTCGGCGATCGGGTCGACCTTGTTGGCCACGTGGATCACGTTGTCGTCCTCGAAACAACGCACGACGTTGACGATGGCGTCGGTTTCGCGGATGTGGGCCAGGAACTTGTTGCCCAGGCCTTCACCGGTGCTGGCACCGGCCACCAGGCCGGCAATGTCCACAAACTCCACGATGGCCGGCACCACACGCTCGGGTCCGACGATCTCGGACAACTGCGCCAGGCGCGGATCGGGCACTTCCACCACGCCGGTGTTGGGCTCGATGGTGCAGAAGGGGTAGTTCTCGGCCGCGATGCCGGCCTTGGTCAGGGCGTTGAACAGGGTGGATTTGCC
>CAZSZN010000206.1:0-5023 GCA_964610405.1 uncultured Macromonas sp.
AGTGACTGATGGGGAAACACAGCGCGAAGTACAACAAGGCCACGCAGCTGTAAACCAGAAAGGGTTGGAAGGTGGCGTTGGTGATCATGGTGCCGGCCTTGGTCAGCTCCACAAACCCGATCACCGACGCCAGGGCGGTGCCTTTGATGACCTGCACCAGAAAGCCCACGGTGGGTGCGACCGCCAAGCGCCCGGCCTGGGGCAGCACCACATGGCGCATCTGCTCCATGAAGTTCAGCGCCAGGCTTTGCGCCGCCTCCCACTGGCCTTTGGGCACCGCGCGCACGCAGCCGTGCCAGATCTCGGTCAGGAAGGCGCTGGTGTACAGCGTCAGCGCCAGCGATGCGGCGAACCAGGCCGAGGTGTCCCAACCCAGCAGCGCCAGGCCGAAGTAGGCGAGGAACAATTGCATCAGCAAGGGCGTGCCCTGAAACACCTGCACGTACACCGCCACCGTGCGCTGCAGCCAGGGCCGCTGCACGGTGCGCAGCACCAGCAAGGCCAGGCCGACCAGGCCACCGCCGACGAAAGCGATCAGCGAGAGCGACACTGTCCAGCGCGCGGCCAGCAGCAGGTTGCGCAAAATGTCCCACAAGGTGAAATCAACCATGGCGGCCTCCAAACAGCCAGCGGTGGCCGAGCCGGTTGAGCACGTGGCGCACCGCAACCGACAGCGCCAAATACATCAGCGTGGCGACGATGAACGCCTCGAACGCGCGGAAGTTGCGGCTCTGGATCAGGTTGGCGGCAAAGCTCAGCTCTTCGGTGGCGATCTGCCCGCACACCGCCGAACCCAGCATGACGATGATGATCTGCGACACCAGCGCGGGCCACACGCGGCGGAGCGCCGGGGGCAGCACCACGTGCACAAAGGTCTGCGCACGGCTCAAGGCCAGGCTGGCCGCCGCCTCCAGTTGCCCGCGCGGCGTGGCCTGCACACCGGCGCGCACAATTTCAGCGGCGTAAGCGCCCAGGTTGACCACCATCGCGATCACGCTGGACCACTCTGGCGACAGCCGCAGCCCCAAGGCCGGCAATCCGAAGAAGATGAAGAACAACTGGACGATGAACGGCGTGTTGCGGATCAGCTCCACATACGCCGCCACCAACCACCGCAACGGGGCTGCGCCTTCGGTGCGCGCCCAGGCACAGGCAATGCCCAGCAGCACCCCCAGCACCGCCGACACCGCTGTCAGCCCCAGGGTCCAAACGGCCCCTTTGAGCAACAACGGCCATTCGGTCAGCACCGCCCAAAAATCGAATTCAATCGCCATGGCGCGACTCCGCTGCGGGTTTCAAGGGCTTATTCCGGCAGGTTGCCGGCCGGGCGCTTCAGCCACTTCTGCGCCATCTTGTCCAGGTCGCCCGCCGCCTTGGCCTGCGCAATGACGGCATTCACCTTGGTGCGCAGCGCGTCTTCGCCCTTCGCCACGCCGATGAAGTTGGGGCTGTCCTTGAGCAACAGCTTGTACTCGGTGCCCAGTTGCGGGTTGCGCTGCATCATGTTTTCCGCCACGGACACGCCGGTGGCGATCAACTGCGTCTGGCGCGACACGAAGGCCGACACGGTGGCGTTGTTGTCCTCGAAGCGGCGAATGTCCACACCGGCCGGGGCCACCTTGGTCAACTCCTGGTCTTCGATCGCGCCACGGGTGACGGCGATGCTTTTGCCAGCCAGGTCCTGGAAGGACGTCAGGCTCACGCTCTTGGGCGCAAAGATGCCCTGGAAGAACGGCGAGTAGGCGGCGGTGAAATCGATCACCTTCTCGCGCTCCGGGTTCTTGCCCAGGGTGGAGATGACGAGATCGGCCTTCTTGCTCTGCAGGTACGGAATGCGGTTGGCGCTGGTCACTGGCACCAGCTCCACCTTCACGCCCATTTTGGTGGCGATGTAATTGGCCATGTCCACGTCCAGGCCCTGGGGCTTGAGATCGATGCCGACGAAGCCGTAGGGCGGAAAGTCGGTCGGGATGGCGATCTTGATCAACTTGGTTTTCTCGATGTTCTCGAGTGCGCTTTGGGCGTGCGCCGCGCCCGCCAGGGCGGACAAAGCGACGGTGGCGGCCAGGGCCAGCAGGTGGCGTTTGGTGGTCTTCATAGAACAGCTCCTAGGTAGGTGGCGGTGGGTGGGGAATCGGGTTCGGGATCGGCCATGGGGGCCAGGGCGGCGCGCAACTCGGCCAACGGATCGGTAGTGGTGCTGTCCAGCCGTAGCGCCTCTTGCACATGGCCAATGTGTTGCGCCATCAGCGCCTCGGCACGGGCCTTGTCGCCGGCTTCCAGGGCGCGCACGATCTCCACATGCTCCTCGCACGAATGCGCGGCGTCATGGGTGGACTGGTAGAGCATGGCGATCAGGGTGGTGCGCGCGGTGAAGTCGCGCAGGGTGTCGGCCAGCAACTGGTTGCCCAGGCATTCGGCCAGGCACACGTGGAAGTCGCCCAGCAGGTAGCTGCGGCGGCCCACGTCATCGCCCTTCAGGGCGGCTTTTTCCTCGCGGATGTGGCGCTTGAGCTTGGCCAGCTTGTCCTGGTCCATCGGCGCGGCACTGCGGATCAACCCGGTCTCGATCACACGCCGGGCTTCAAACGCTTCGCGCGCTTCGGCGGCGGAGGGCTGCACCACGAACCAGCCGCGCCGGGCGCTGACGGTGACGATGCCGCGCGCGGTCAGCTGCATCATGGCCTCGCGGATGAGGGTGCGGCTGCAGTTGAACAGCAGGGACAAAGCCTGCTCGCCCAGGCGGCTGCCGGGCGCCAGTTTCTGGGCCAGGATGGCTTGGACGATGCGGTCGGCGATGTCGCTGGAGTTCATGGTGGGGTCTGTCGGTGCTTGCACCTTCTCTTGCGAAAACCGTGCCAGGCGCGCACAAGCCTTGTATGCAAGGCTGAAGCACCAACAATGCGCATCAACCGGCAGGGCATGCACCGGATCGAACCGCCGCGCGCCCCAACATGCGCACAAGCGGGAACCCACGCCACGCCGGGAACCCATCGCCGGGGGCGTGGTCTATGCAAAGGTCATTCACCACTTGAGACGTACATGCGCGCATTGATCTGGGGCTTGTTTGCCGTGTTGATCCTGGGCTGGACCGGCATGGCCTGGGTATCGGTCGAACTCACGCAGTGGGTGTTGGCCGCGCTGGGGACGGCCGATGCATCTCAAGCGGCGCAGGCGGTCGCCCAGTGGCCGGTCCCGGCCTGGCTGTCGCTCTGGGTCACGCCCGAAATCATCCGGCTGGTGCAAGCCGTCGGGGTGGACATCGTGGGTTGGATGTCGGCCCTGCTGCCTTCGATGGAAGGGCTGTCTGGCGTGGTGAGCGCGCTGGTGTGGGTGTTTTGGGCCTTAGGCGCCCTGCTGTTGCTGGGTTTGGCGCTGGTGCTGCACTGGGCCACTGGGCGCATGCGGCCCACACCTGCACGCTGAACAGGCTAACCGACCGGCTGGACCCGACCCGGCTGGCGCTCCATGGCAATGGCGCCAAAAGGACAACGCACTGCGCACAACGCGCAGCCGGTGCAGGCGGCCGCGTCGTCCAAGTGGCTGCGCTTTTCCCAACCTTGGGTCTGCAGCGACAGCACATGCGGGGCGCACACCGCCACACACCAACCGCAGCCGGTGCAGCGTTCGGGGTCAATGGCCGGCAGGGCTTTGGGGGTGCGGCGCATGGAGAGGTCGTGGGCTCACTGGCTGGCGTGGACCCAGTTTTCTACTTCAAGCGCAGGCACGCGCACAAATTCCGACAGGTTGTTTGTCACCAGCACCAAGCCTTCGCTGCGCGCGTGGCCTGCAATGTGCAGGTCATTCACACCGATGGGTTGACCCATATTTTCCACGGCAGCACGGATGGCGCCGTAGTGCTGGGCGGCTTTGGCGCCGTAGGGCAGAACTTCCAGGCGACTGCAAAAGTCCTCGATGACGGCCAAATTCTCGCTCACGCGGCTGCTTTTCTCGGCGCCATGCATGAGTTCGGCCAAGGTGATGGAAGAGATGGCCATGCGGCTGGCGTTGGCGTTGAACGTAGACAACACCTCGACCGGGCGCCGCTTCAACACATAGATGACGATATTGGTGTCCAGCAGGTAGCGCAGCATCAGAGGGCTTCACGCTCCGCTTGGTGCTGAGTGGCGCGCTCGGGCAAGAAGTCGTCGCTGACGCTGGGGCCTCCCAGGAAGAAGCTGTCCCAGGTTTGCCCGAGGGGGGCGATGATGCGCTCATTCCCCTTGGCGCGGATGTCCACCTTGTGGACGCCTTCGGGCAGGCGCACATCCAAGGGTATGCGGACCGCCTGGGAGCGGTTGTTGACGAAAACGGTGCCGATCGACATGCCTATCACCATACGTGCACAGATATATGGCAATTGTATATAGCAACACAGAGCCCGTCAATTTGGCGTTTTCACATGACCGCTGCCGGGCTATCTGACGGACTTAGGAAGAGGTCATCCAGTAGATTTCAACAAAAAAGCCTGGCTAGGCCAGGCTGATTTATAACTCAAAAATCATTTTTATCAAACATCAATGTTCCCCGCCCGCAGCGCATTCGCCTCGATGAAATCCCGCCGCGGCTCGACCTCGTCACCCATGAGCATGGTGAACACCTTGTCCGCCTCGATGGCGTCTTCGATGCGCACCTGCAGCAGACGGCGCACGTTCGGGTCCATGGTGGTTTCCCACAACTGCTCGGGGTTCATTTCGCCCAGCCCCTTGTAGCGCTGGCGGGCGGTGGTGCGTTCGGCTTCGCCAATCAGCCAAGCCATGGCCTGGCGGAAGTCGCCCACCTTTTCTTCCTTCTGGCGCTCACCCTCGCCGCGCATCACACGCGAACCTTCGCCCAGCAACCCCCGGAAAGTGTCGGCCGCCTCGGCCAGCGCGGCGTAATCGGCGCCGTGCACAAAGTCCTGCGTGATCACACTGCTCTTGATGTTGCCGTGGTGGCGGCGGCTGATGCGCAGGATGGGCTTGTCGGTGCGGGCGTCGAATTCGCCGGCCACTTCGGCGGGCACGCCGGTGGTGGTGAGTTC
>CAZSZN010000207.1:0-4993 GCA_964610405.1 uncultured Macromonas sp.
CAGCAGCACCGGCCGCCTCGGCCTGCTGGAGCTGCGTGCGTTTGAAATGCCTCCGCACGCCCGCATGAGCATCGCCCAGCAGCTGCTGCTGCGCGCGCTGGTGGCGCGCTTCTGGCAGCAACCGTGGCACGGCAAGCTCACCCGCTGGGGCACCGAGTTGCACGACCGCTTCCTGCTGCCCACCTTCGTGCGCATGGACTTCGACGACGTGCTCGACGACCTGGCCCAGTGCGGCTACCGGTTCGAGAAAAGCTGGTTCGATCCGCACTTCGAGTTCCGCTTCCCGCTCATCGGCCAGGTCGCGGCCAAGGGCATTGAACTGACCCTGCGCAACGCACTGGAGCCCTGGCATGTGATGGGTGAAGAAGGCGCGGCCGGTGGCACCGTGCGGTTTGTGGACTCTTCGCTGGAACGGTTGGAGGTGCGCGTCAGCGGCTACAACGACAGCCGCTATGTGATCACCGTCAACGGCCGGGCCTTGCCGCTGCAGAACACCGGCACCGTCGGTGACTACGTGGCTGGCGTGCGCTACAAGGCGTGGAACCCACCGTCCAGCCTGCACCCCAGCATCGGTGTGCATGCGCCGCTGACCTTCGACATCGTGGACACCTGGATGAAGCGTTCGCTCGGCGGCTGCCAGTACCACGTGACCCACCCCGGCGGCCGCAATTACGACACCTTCCCGATCAACGCCTACGAGGCCGAAAGTCGCCGCCTGGCGCGCTTCTTCCAGATGGGCCACACCCCGGGGCAGATGGTTGCGGTGCCCGCGTCACCGAGCCGGGAGTTCCCATTCACCCTCGACCTGCGGCAATAACCCCGCAACGCCAGCGCTGAGGCATACTGACGCCTGTGACCGAACGCGCCGTGCCTCTGTTTGACGACGACCCACACGCTGCCAGTGCCGCCGCATTGGCAGAGTCGCTGTCTGCGCCGGTGCCTGCCGGGCATCTGGACGAACTGCGGCATGGCGCCGGCAAATCGGCGGAATTGGCGCCGCACTGGGCTCAGTTTTTTGACCACTTGGGTTTTGACGGCTTTGGCGATCTGAACCGGCGCCAGCAAAGCCTGGCCCAGCAACTGCGCGACAACGGCGTCACCTACAACGTCTACGCCGACGAGCACAGCCAGCAACGCCCCTGGGCGCTGGACCTGTTCCCCATGATCGTGAGCCCGGAGGACTGGGCCCAGATCGAAGCCGGTGTGCTGCAACGCACCCGGCTGCTCAACGCCATCATGGCCGACATGTACGGCCCCCGCACCCTGGTGCAGCAAACGCTGCTGCCCACCGCGCTCGTGCAAGGGCACCCTGGTTACCTGCGAGCCATGCACGGCGTGCGCCCGCCGGGCGACACCTGGCTGCACATTGCCGCGTTCGACCTGGCCCGGGGCCCCGACGGCCGCTGGTGGGTGGTGTCGCACCGCACCCAAGCGCCCTCAGGCCTGGGCTACCTGCTGGAAAACCGCATCGCCATCGCGCGCCAGTTTCCCAAGGCTTTTGCCGACATGCGGGTGCAGCGCCTGGCCGCGAGCTACAAGGCGCTGATGCAAGGCCTGATGCGCCTGAGCCCCCAAGGCAGCGACGCCCGCATTGCCCTGCTCACCCCGGGGCCCTACAACGAAACCTACTTCGAGCACGCCTACCTGGCGCGCTACCTGGGCCTCAACCTGGTGGAAGGCAGCGACCTGACGGTGCGCGACCGGCGCCTGTTCCTCAAGACCCTGCAAGGGCTGGAACCGGTGGACGTGCTCATCAAACGGCTGGACGACCAATGGCTGGACCCGCTGGAGCTGCGCAGCGATTCAGCGCTGGGTGTGCCCGGGCTGATGCAGGCGGTGCGCTCGGGCAACCTGCTGCTGGCCAACGCGCCGGGCTCCGCACCGCTGGAGTCCAGCGCCATGTTGGGCTTTTTGCCTGCCATTTCCGAACACCTGCTGGGCGAGCCGCTGGCGCTGCCCTCGCTGGCCACCTGGTGGTGCGGCGAAGCGGCCAGCCTGCCCAACGCGCTGCCCATGCTCAAGCACAGCGTGGTCAAAAACACCTACACCAGCCGGGGCAACGAAACCGTCATTGGCCCCAGCCTCACCCCTTCCGGCATTGACCAGCTCACCGGCCGCATCGTGCGCCAACCGGACGAATACACCTTGCAGGCCTACCTGCCGCTGTCGCAAAGCCCCACCTGGCGCAGCGGCGACATCGCACCCCGCCCGGCCATGCTGCGGGTGTTTGCGCTGGCCGACGGCCCGCAATCGTGGCGGGTGCTGCCCGGCGGCATGGTGCGTCTGGCCCCGCAAGGGCAACAGATTGCATCCATGCAACGCGGCGGCAGCAGCGCCGATTGCTGGGTGCTCACCCACGGCGAGGTGGACCGCACCAGCCTGCTGCAAAGCGCGCCCAGCACCTTGAGCGTGGCGTTGCAAAAGCGCCCCATCACCAGCCGATCGGCCGAAAACCTGTTCTGGCTGGGCCGCTACACCGAACGCGCCGAGAACACGGTGCGCCTGGCCCGCATCACCCTGCGTTGCCTGCAAGGCGAAGAGGCAGGCTCCACCGAACTGCTGGCCTGGCTGTCGGCCTGCGCCAAATACAACGGCCTGGTGCTGGACGACGTGCCCAACGCACAGCAGGCGTCGCGCGTGTTCGAGCGCAGCCTGATCGCCCAACTGGGCGCCGACAGCGGCGCCACCAGCGTGGGCTACAACCTGCGCAGCCTGCGCCAAGCCGCTGGCAATGTGCGCGAACGGCTTTCACAAGAGCAGCGCAACCTGATCGACCGGGTGGACGAAGAATTCACCGCCCAGCACCAAAGCCTGAGCGCCGATGCCGACTTCGCCAGCGAAGAGGCCCTGGAAGCGCTGGAGGAAGCCAGCGAACTGCTCTCGGCCATCACCGGCGCCCAAACCGACCGCATGATGCGTGACGACGGCTGGCGCATGCTCAGCATCGGCCGCCACATTGAGCGTCTGAGCATCCTTTCCAGCGCCCTGTCCACCGCGCTGGACACCGGCTGCGTGTTCGACGATGGCGGCTACGAAGCGGTGCTGGCTCTGTTCGACAGCACCATCACCTTCCACGCCCATTACCAGCAGCGGCGCGATCTGGTGGCCTTGCTGGACATGCTGGTGACCCACCGCGACAACCCCCGCTCGCTGGCCTGGGTGCTCTCCACCTTGCGCAGCCGCGTGGCCAAACTGCCCACCGCTCACGGCCACGATGCCAGCGCCCTGCTGCAAGACGTGCCCGACCCGTCGGGCTGGGAACTGATTGCCCTGAGTGGCGCCATGGCGGGACCGGCCGGGCAGCAAAGTGCCCACCTGGGCCTGCTGGAACTGCTGCAAACCTGCGAGCAAGGCGCCTACCACCTGTCGGACCAACTCGGGCACGCGTATTTCAGCCATGCCGACCGGGTCAACCAAAGCATTGTGAGCTGACGCCGCCCATGCGCCTCCACGTTCGGCACCACACCCAGTACCTGTACCAAAGCCCGGTGGTGCTGGCCCAGCACCTGGCCCACCTGCGCCCGCGGGATTTGCCCGGCCAGCGGGTGGAGAAACACGCCTTGCGCATCCACCCCGAGCCGGTGCTGCGCGAGGAAGGGCAAGACGCTTTCGGCAACTGGCGCACCTTTTTCTCGCTGCAAAGCCCGCACGGTGCGCTGGACGTGACCGCCGACAGCATGGTGACCACCCAGGCGCCAGCCCCCTTGCCCGACAGCGAGCCCTGGCCCCAGGTTCGCGAAGCCCTGCAATACCACGCCAACGCAGCCTACCAGCCGTCAGCGGAATTTCTGTTCCCCTCACCCTACATTCCGCGCGACGAGCAACTGGCCGACTACGCCCGCAGCGCGTTCCCGCCCAAGCGCCCGTTCCTGCACGCCTGTCGTGAATTGATGACGCGCATCCACGACGACTTCACCTACGAAACCGCGAGCACCGACATCCACACCCCCGTGCTGGACGCCTTGGCGCAACGCAAGGGCGTGTGCCAGGACTTTGCGCACATCATGATCGGCTGCCTGCGCAGCCTGGGCCTGCCCGCCCGGTACGTCAGCGGCTACCTGCTGACGCAACCGCCGCCCGGCCAACCCCGGCTCGTGGGCGCCGACGCGTCGCACGCCTGGGTGTCGGTGCCTTACGGTGGCGTCTGGCACGACTTTGACCCGACCAACGACCGCAGCGGCACCCACCGCCCAGGCGAGGATTATGTGACCCTGGCCTTGGGCCGCGATTTTGGCGATGTGTCGCCGTTGCGCGGCGTCATCCACGGCGGTGGTGGCCACGCCTTGAACGTCGCCGTCACGGTCGCCCCCGAAGACGAGTTCAACGCCTTGATGGCGTGATGAATCTCTCTGATACCAACCGCCACTGCAAGCGCTGAGCCCCTACAGCCGTGACGGCTGCATAGAATGGCCGCTGATTGCAACGATCGCCCAACCGGCACCTCCTGGAGAACCCCATGGCCAACGTTTACGACACCCTCAAGTCCCTCAACATCGAACTGCCGCCCGTGGCCGTGCCCGCCGCCGCCTACGTGCCCTTTGTGCAAACCGGCAAGCTGGTGCTGCTCAGCGGCCACATCGCCAAGCAGGACGGCAAGCCCTGGGTCGGCCAAGTGGGTTTGACCATGACCACCGACGAAGCCAAGGCCGCCGCGCGCGCCGTGGCCGTGGACCTGATGGGCACGCTGCACGCCGCCTGCGTTGCCGCTGGCACCGACCTCAACGGCGTCAAGCGCATCGTCAAAGTGCTCAGCCTGGTCAACTCCACCAACACCTACACCGAACAGCACCTGGTCACCAACGGCTGCTCCGAGCTGCTGGGCCAGGTCTTTGGCCCCCAGGTTGGTGCGCATGCCCGCAGTGCGTTCGGCGTGGCCCAGCTGCCCCTGGGCGCCTGCGTGGAGATCGAACTGATGGCCGAACTGGCCTGATTTCCCCCACAAAATGCCAATATTGGTGCATCACGCATCGTATTGGCGCGATTCCTGCTTGTC
>CAZSZN010000208.1:0-4947 GCA_964610405.1 uncultured Macromonas sp.
CACAGCGCCTCGGCCTCTTCGAGGTAGTGGGTGGTCAGCAGCACGGTGCTGCCTTCTTTGTTGAGTTTGGAAATGAACTGCCACAAGGTTTGGCGCAGCTCCACGTCCACACCGGCGGTGGGTTCGTCCAACACAATGACCGGTGGCCGGTGCACCAGCGCCTGCGCCACCAGCACTCGCCGCTTCATGCCGCCCGAAAGCTGGCGCATGTTGGCATTCGCCTTGTCGGCCAGACCCAGGCCGTCCAGCAATTCATCAATCCACACCCCGTTGTCGCGGATGCCGAAGTAGCCCGACTGGAACCGCAGCGCCTCGCGCACGGTGAAGAAGGGGTCAAAGACCAACTCCTGAGGCACCACCCCCAGGCGGCGTCGGGCCTGGGCGTAATCGGTTTGCACATCGGCGCCGTGCACCCTGACGTGCCCGCTGCTGGCGCGCGTGAGCCCCGCCAGTATGCTGATCAGCGTGGTTTTGCCCGCGCCGTTGGGACCGAGCAGCCCGAAAAACTCGCCCGGCTCCACGTCAAAGGTCACACCCTTGAGCGCGGAAAACTCGCCTCGGGCGGTGGAGTAGGTCTTGGAGACGTGTTGGAAGGAAACGGCAGGCATGGGCCCGAGATTTTACGCGGGCAGCAATTCACTCACGCCGTAGAGGGTGGCCAGGTCGCGCAGTTGGGGCGGGACTCCGGTCAATTGCAACTGGGCGCCCGCCTGCAACACACAGCGGCGAACCCCCAACAACACGGCCAAGGCTGACGAATCGAAATCGGTCAGCGCCGCCGCATCCAGCGGAAGCACCGCGTTGGGTGGTACCGGTTGCACACGCAAAGCTGCCTCGCAATGGCCCAGGTAACCCACCGCGTCGGCGTGGGTCAAACGGGCAGGCAACGGCGGCAACACCATGGCGGACATGGGTCAGGACTTGGTGGCGTTGCCGCGGTTGCGTTCGGCCAGCGCGGCGATCAAACCGTCGATGCCTTTGGCCTGAATTTCCTGGGCAAACTGGCCCCGGTAGGTTTCGACCAGCCAGACGCCCAGCACGTTGATGTCAAACACTTTCCAGCCGTCCGCCCCCTTTTCCATCCGGTAGTCGAGCTGGATCGGATCGCCACGGCCCCGCACCTCGGAGCGCACCACCACCTCGGTGTCGGTCGGCTGGGCGCGCAAGGGGCGCAACACCAAGGTCTGGTCTTTCACCTGGCCCAGCGCGCCGGCGTAGGTGCGAACCAACAGCGTCTTGAACTCGGCTTGCAAGCGCGTGCGCTGCTCGGGCGTGGCCTGGCGCCAGAACCGCCCGACCGCCGACGCCGTCATCCGGTTGAAGTTGAGGTAGGGCATCAGCTTGCTGTCCACCAACTGAGACACCTTGCCAATATCACCCGCCTGAATGGCCGGATCGGCTTTGACGATGGCAAACACCTCACCAGCAACCCGCTGGATCAGCGCATCCGGCGCCTCGACCGAAGCTGCGGCCGACAGCGGCAACCACAACGGGGTCACGGCCAGGGCGCAGGCGGCCAGCCAGCGCCGGCGGCTCGAAAAGACGTTCATCACAGGGTTCATGGTGTTTCCAGTGTTCTTCATGCTTTCAGAAGCGGTGTTTCGTCAGGTTCAAGCCGGCGCCGGCGGGTTCCCCCGCCGTTACACACACTCACAGAAAACTCAATCGTCAAAGCGTTCGGCAGGTCCGGCGTCCACGCCGATCTGCGACTGGCGCCGCTGCAGGTAGGCGTCACGGGTAAAGGAGTACTTGTCCAGCGCCACGTCGTCCAGCAACTCACCGGCGCGCAGCAGGTGCGCACGGGTGTCCACCACGCGCAGGGCGGTCAGGGCGTTGCGGGTGGGCACATGGTCCACGCCTTGCTGCACCAGATCGCCCTGGTGATCCGCCACCAGCCCCACCGTGTCACGCACCGAAGACGGGCCGAACACCGGCAACACCAAGTAGGGGCCCGAAGGCACGCCCCAGCGGCCCAGCGTGTGGCCCACGTCCAGCGTGGTGCGCTCGATGCCCATTTCGGTCGCGATGTCCAGCACACCACCCAAACCGAAGAAGGTGTTGACGTTGAAACGCATGAAGTTTTCGGCCGCCTCGCGCGGGCGGGCCTGCAATAGGGCGTTGACCGACGACCACAGATCGCGCAGGTTGTTGAAGAAATTGCTCACCCCGGTGCGTACCGGGCTGGGCGTGACGTCCTGGTAAGCGGTGGCCACCGGCTTGAGCACCGCGCGATCCAACCCTTCGTTGAACTGGTACACCCCCCGGTTGAAAGGCTCCAGTGGGTCTTGCGGGTGCGCGTTGGGCCCCGTGGCACAGCCACCCAGCAACACGGTCACGGCGACTGTCATCAGCCACCAACGCTTCACATCGGTCAATTTCATCTGGACACTCCCCCTATCGGTCTATATCTGCGAATGGCCGTCAAGGCGAGGCGTCGCCCGCCTCGGCCGCCTTGTTGAACAAGAACTGGCTGATCAGGTTTTCCAGCACGATCGCCGACTGCGTCAAGGTGACCACGTCACCCGCAGCCAGGTTGTCGTCGGCACCGCCCGGCTCCACCCCAATGTACTGCTCGCCCAACAATCCGCTGGTCAGAATCTTCAGGGAACTGTCTTTGGGGAAAGCATAGCGCGAATCCAGGGCCATGACCACATCGGCCTGGAAGGTCTGGTCGTTGAAGCGGATCGACTCGACCCGCCCCACCACCACGCCCGCGCTGCGGATGGCCGAGCGCGGCTTGAGTCCGCCAATGTTGTCAAAACGGGCCGTCACCTGGTAGTGCGGCTGAAAGCTCAGGTTGAGCAAATTGGCCGCCTGCAGGGACAGGAACAGCAAGGCCAGCGCGCCCAACAGCACGAACAAGCCCACCCACAGGTCTTTAGCAGAGCGTTGCATGCACACCCTCCTTCATTCAAATTCCAAACATCAATGCGGTCAGCACGAAATCGAGGCCCAGCACCGTGAGCGACGCCATCACCACCGTTCGGGTGGTGGCGCGCGACACGCCCTCGGGCGTGGGTTGCGCCACATAGCCTTGCAGCAAGGCGATGAAGGTGACGGCCAGGCCGAACACCACGCTTTTCACCACGCTGTTGCCCACGTCGCTCCAAACATCCACACCGGCTTGCATCTGGCTCCAGAAGGCCCCGCTGTCCACACCCAGCATGGGCACGCTGACCATCCAGCCGCCGACAATGCCCACCGCGCTGAACACGGCGGTCAACACCGGCAGCACCAGCACGCCAGCCCAGAAACGCGGCGCCAGAATGCGGGCAACCGGATCGACCGCCATCATTTCCATGGCGCTGATCTGCTCGCCCGACTTCATCAGGCCAATTTCGGCCGTGAGCGAGGTGCCCGCCCGCCCCGCAAACAACAAGGCGGCGATGACCGGCCCCAGCTCTCGGACCAGGCTCAACGCCACCAGCAAGCCCAGCGCCTCGGTGGAGCCGAAACGCTGCAAGGTGTAGTAACCCTGCAAGCCCAGCACAAAGCCCACAAACAAGCCCGACACACCGATGATGGCCAGCGAGTAGTTGCCCAGAAAATGAATCTGGTCGCGCACCAGGCCAAACCGGCGCAACACCGTGGGCAAGAACACCCACAAGAGCAGGAACAAGCGGGTCGCGTAGCCGATGTCGGCCAGCTTGGTGCGCACGGCATAGCCCAGCGACGACAGCGCGGAGCGGCTCATCGGGGCACCTCCGGACCGTAATCCTGCACCGCCGTTGGAGCCGGGTAGTGGAAATGCACCGGCCCTTCGGGTTCGGCGTTCACGAACTGGTGCACCAGCGGGTCGGTGCTGTGGCGCACCTCATCGGGCGTGCCCTGGGCAGCAATACGCCCATTGGCCAGCACCACCACATGGTCGGCGATGGCGAAGGTTTCGTCCAGATCGTGCGACACGATGATGCTGGTCAGGCCCATGGCATCGTTCAGTTGGCGGATCAGCCGGGCCGCCGTCCCGAGCGAAATCGGGTCCAGCCCGGCGAAAGGCTCGTCGTACATGACCAATTCGGGGTCGAGCGCGATGGCGCGGGCCAGGGCGACGCGCCGGCTCATGCCACCGGAAATCTCGGAAGGCAGCAGGTCGCGCGCACCGCGCAAACCCACCGCGTCCAGTTTCATGAGCACGATGTCGCGGATCAACGCTTCGGGCAAACGCGTGTGTTCTCGCAGCGGAAAGGCCACGTTGTCAAACACGCTCAGGTCGGTGAACAGAGCGCCGAACTGGAACAGCATGCCCATGCGGCGTCGCATGGCGTACAAGCCACGCGCGTCCGTGCGGCCCACGTCCTGACCGTCGAACAGCACCCGTCCGGCCTGGGCACGCACCTGGCCGCCGATCAGGCGCAACACGGTGGTTTTGCCCCCACCCGAGGCGCCCATCAACGCCGTCACCTTGCCCCGGGGCACGTCGAGCGTCAGGCGGTCGAGCACGGTCCGCTCCCCGTACCCGAAGGTCAGGTCGCGCAGTTCGACGAGGTTGGGGCTGTTCATGAACGCTACAAATGACAAAGGCCGGCAGACCGGCCCTTGAATCATACGGGAAAACCCGAAATCAACGCGGCAGGTCGGAGAAGCCCATCAGGAACTCGTCCACCGAACGCGCCGCCTGGCGGCCTTCGCGGATGGCCCACACCACCAGCGACTGGCCACGGCGCATGTCGCCAGCGGCGAACACCTTGGCCACATTGGTGGCGTAGCCGCCGGTGAAGTCGGTCGTGGCCTTGGCGTTGCCGCGCGCGTCCTTGTCCACGCCGAAAGCGTCGAGCACAGTCGCCACCGGGTTGGTGAAGCCCATGGCCAGCAGCACCAGGTCGGCTTTGTATTCCTTCTCGGTGCCGGGAATCTCGACCAGCTTGCCGTCCTTGAACTCCACGTTCACGGTGGTCAGGCTGGTGACCTTGCCCTTGGCGCCGTTGAACGACTTGGTGGAGATGGCGA
>CAZSZN010000209.1:0-4940 GCA_964610405.1 uncultured Macromonas sp.
ACCTCGGCCAGCCGCCAGAGCGAGCGCCAGGACGGCCACGCCCATCAGCGCGTAACGCTGCACGATGCACATGGGACACGGCTCCAGACCCTGCGCGTGCTGCAGGTACAGGCCGAACAGCAGCAGCGCCACGCACCAGAGGGCCAGGCCCAAAAGCACCGTCCGGGGGCGGCGAGCGACAAAGTCCATCAAAACGGCAATCGGCATGGCATTCAACAAGTGGAAACCGGATCAGACGTGGTGGCGTGCTGGCGGTTCCCCAAGTCGTCAACTTTCGGCGAAAGCGCGCTCGATGACGAAATCGCCCGGCGTGCTGGTGTTGCCTTCATGGAAGCCCAGTTCTTCACACAAAGCCTTGAGGTCTTTGAGCATGGCCGGGCTGCCGCAGATCATCACGCGGTCGGTTTCGGGGTTCAACTGGGGCAGGCCCAATTCGCGCGCCATCTGGCCGCTGCGGACCAGATCGGGAATGCGGCCCTGGCGTTCAAACGGCTCGCGGGTGACGGTGGGGTAGTACACCAGCTTGTCGCGCACGATCTCGCCCAGGAATTCGTGGTTCGGCAGCTCTTGGGTGATGTAGTCGCGGTAAGCGAGTTCGTTGACTTGACGCACCCCGTGCACCACCACCACTTTTTCGAATTTTTCGTAGGTCTCGGGATCGCGGATGATGCTCATCCACGGCGCCAAACCCGTACCGGTGCCGAACAGGTACAGGTTCTTGGCCGGCAGCAGGTAGTCGATCAGCAGCGTGCCAGTGGGCTTGCGACCCACAATCACCATGTCACCCACCTTGATGTGTTGCAGGCGGCTGGTCAGCGGGCCATTGGGCACTTTGATGCTGAGAAATTCCAGGTGCTCTTCGTAGTTGGCGCTGGCAATGCTGTAAGCGCGCAGCAGCGGCTTGCCGTCTTCCTTGCGCAGGCCGATCATGGTGAAATGGCCGTTGGAGAACCGCAGACCCTGGTCACGGGTGGTGGTGAAACTGAACAGGTGGTCGGTCCAGTGGTGAACGCTCAGCACACGCTCTTCGACAAAGGCACTCATCGTTGAAAAGGCAAAACAACCCGCAGCGCCCACGGGGTTGGCGCCAGACAGGCTGGAAGTTATGAGGAAAGATCAGGACGGGAGTGTAGCGGCGCCGCAGAAGGCTGAAAGCTTGCTACAGTCGCAGGCCGCCGCACCCGCACTCAGAGGGCGTATTGTGCGCCCGGTTTTTGCAAACCAGAAACAATAAGATTTCATTTACTCATCACACCATCGAATATAAGGACTGACACATGGCCCGCACCGTTCAATGCATCAAGTTGGGAACCGAAGCCGAAGGACTGGACTTTCCGCCTTACCCGGGCGAACTCGGCAAGCGCATTTACCAAAGCGTGAGCAAACAGGCCTGGGCCGAATGGCTGAAGCACCAGACCATGCTGGTGAATGAAAACCGCCTGAACCTGGCCGACGCGCGTGCGCGCCAATACCTGGCCCGCCAGATGGAAAAGCACTTTTTTGGCGAAGGCGCCGACCAGGCCGCCGGCTACGTGCCGCCCGCCGAAAACAGCTGATCCCACCTTGACGGCGACACCGGTGACGCAGCCGCCCGACGGCCTGACTGGGTTGACCCGCGCCCGTCAAGTGTTTCTGGATGGCTGCGGTTTGCTGGACGGCGATGCCGCAGCCTGGGCAGACCAGCCCGCTTGGCATGTGTTGGAAACCCGGTTCGGGCTGGGTTTGAACTTCCTTGCCACATGGCAGGATTGGCGGACCACGCCCCGCGCCCCACGACGGCTTCATTTCAGTTCGATCGAAGCCTGTCCGGTGACGGCCGACGAACTGCGCCGCGCCGCCGCTCTTTTCCCTGAGGTGGCCGAACTGGCCGAGGCGCTGGCACAGCAGTGGCGGGGCATGCTGCAGGGCGTGCACAGGCTGGTGTTCGAGGGTGGCCAGGTGCAACTGACCGTTCACGTTGGCCAAGCACTGGACGTGCTGCCAACCCTGGATTCGGCCGCAGACAGTGTGTTCCTGGACGGATTCGATCCGACCGACCACCCCGACAGGTGGTCCGCCCCCCTGGTGAAGGCCGTTGCGCGGCTGTGCCGGCCTGGCACGCGGTTGGCCACCTGGGCGGTGGAGCCCTCGGTGTGTAATCGCCTTGCCACCGCAGGCTTTGAGGTTGACAGCGTCCCTGACACACCACCAACGCACCACGGGCTGCGAGCGCGCTACACCCCGCGCTGGCCATTGCGTCCAGCCACCCGCGCCCCTGTAGTGCGCGACAAGGCAGAGGCCGTGGTGGTTGGTGGCGGTCTGGCGGGTTCCGCCGTCGCCCACAGCCTGGCCCAACGGGGCTGGCAAGTAGAGGTGCTGGATGGCGCCGATCAACCGGCGGCGGGCGCATCGGCTCTGGCCGCAGGGATGGTGGCTCCCCACGTGTCACCCGACGACGCGCTGCTGTCGCGCCTGACTCGCAGCGGCGTGCGCCTGACCCTGCAACGCGCCCGCGAGCTGCTGGAAAGCGGAATCGACTGGGCACCCACTGGTGTGCTGGAACACCGCGTGGGAGGCAAACGCGGACTACCTCGCACCGAAACTTGGTTGCAGCGAGGCAGCGACTGGAGCCGCACGGCCACCCTGCAGGAACTGGAAGCCGCACACCTGGGGCGCGATGCACCTGCTCTTTGGCACGCCTGGGCCGGCTGGATCCGCCCCAGGCAACTGGTGCGGGCGCAACTGCGGCATCCAGGCATACGGTGGCGAGGCGGCTGCGAAGTGGCGGCACTCCAACGACAAGGAAACCACTGGCAGCTGATGGACACGAACGGCCAGGTGCTGGCCGAGGCGGCGCACGTGGTGCTGGCCAGCGCCTGGCCCACGCTAGGGCTGCTGGCAACACTGGACGAACACTCGCTGCCCCTGCACCCGCTGCGGGGTCAGATCAGTTGGGGCTCCATGGATGCGCTGCCTGCAGCCGCCCGGGCGCTGCTGCCACCCTTCCCTGTGAACGGCCACGGCGCACTGGCGCACGGGATTGTGGGGCCGGATGGGCAGCCCGGCTGGTTTGTCGGCTCCACCTTCGATCGGGGGGCCACCGAGGCCCGCATCCGCCCCGAAGACAGGCAAGCCAACTTGGTCAAGCTGCAAGGCCTGCTGCCCCCGTTGGCGCAAGCCATGGCGCCAGCCTTCGGTCAGGCTCGGGACTGGTCAGGCGTGCGCTGCACCCTGCCCGACCGGGTGCCCGCCGTGGGCCCAGTGGCGCCCCTGCGCCTGCCAGGATTGCATGTGTGCACCGGCCTGGGCGCCCGAGGACTGACCCTGTCGGTGTTGTGCGGTGAGTTGCTGGCCGCCCTGATGCATGGCGAACCCTGGCCTACCGAGCGCAAGCTGGCACAAGCACTGCTGGCCGAGCGCTTCGAGCACCAATCGCATCCGACGACACATATTCCATGAAAATATTAGGAAAGAAGAAAAATGTAGTTTGCATTCATGTAGAAGGCATCTACAGTGCCGGCCATGCATGATCTCGCCTTTGTCTTCGCCGGTTTCTTCGTGGGCCTCATCGTGGGCTTGACCGGCGTGGGCGGCGGCTCGCTCATGACGCCGATCCTGATTTTCTTCTTCGGGGTAAAGCCTTACCTTGCGGTCGGCACAGACCTGCTGTTTGCCGCCTTCACCAAAGCCGGGGGAACGCTGAGCCTGATGCGCCAGCGCCTGGTTCCCTGGCGCGTCGTGGGACAGCTTTGCGCAGGCAGCATCCCCGCAGCACTCGTCACGCTGTATGTGTTGCACACTGTGGGCCCGGCCGACCCCGCCGTTCAAAGCGTGATGACCAGCACCCTGGGCGTGGCTTTGCTGCTCACGGCCGCCGCCATGCTCTACAAGGCCCTGCGCAGCCGTCAACCCGGTTTGGCCCAATCGTTGGCCGCGCAAGGCCGCCACGCCACGCCCGATCAAGCCACCCGCGCACGGCACTGGAGCCTGCCGGTGCTGTTTGGCGCACTCATTGGTACGTTGGTCACACTCACCTCGGTGGGTGCGGGCGCCATCGGTGTGACCGTGCTGCTGATCCTGTTCCCGCTGCTGCCGCTGCCCCGGATTGTTGCCGCAGACATCGCCTACGCCGTACCATTGACACTGGTGGCGGGCCTCGGTCACGCCTCCCTCGGTTCGGTGGACTGGTCGCTGTTGACCAAACTGCTGGCCGGTTCCCTGCCGGGCATCTGGCTGGGCTCGCGCCTCATCCACAAAGCACCCGAGCGCGTTGTGCGCTCTATGCTCTCCGCGCTGCTGGCCTACGCAGGCTTCAAGCTCATCGCGATCTGACCCCTTTCGTTTCCAACGCTCTGCCATGTACCAGTACACCGATTTCGACCGCCAATTCGTTCGCCAACGTGCCGCCCAGTTCCGCGACCAGCTGGAGCGTTTTCAGGCCGGCACCTTGGGTGGCGACGAGTTCAAACCGCTGCGCCTGCAGAACGGCTGGTACATCCAACGCCACGCGCCCATGCTGCGCGTGGCCGTGCCTTACGGCGAGCTGTCCACCCGCCAGGTGCGCGTGCTGGCACGCATCGCTCGCGAATACGACCAGCCCAGCCACGAGATTTTCCAGGGCGCCGTCGCTGCGCAGAACAAACTGGGCAGCATCCAGCTGCGCGACGGCAAGGCCATTGCCAGCCGCCTGCCCACGGGCTACGCGCACTTCACCACCCGCCAGAACGTCCAATACAACTGGATTCCGCTGCACCAAGCGGCCGACGTGATGGACCTGCTGGCCAGCGTGGACATGCACGGCATTCAGACCAGCGGTAACTGCATCCGCAACATCACCACCGACGAGCTGGCCGGCATTGCCGTGGACGAAGTGGCCGACCCGCGCCCCTTCGCCGAAATCATGCGTCAGTGGAGCACCCTGCACCCCGAGTTCGCCTTCCTGCCGCGCAAGTTCAAGATCG
>CAZSZN010000210.1:0-4930 GCA_964610405.1 uncultured Macromonas sp.
ACGACTCGGCCAAGGCCGTGGCGCTGTACGCCCGTGGCATCGCTGACGCCATCCTGGAAGGCCGTGCCAACGCTGGCAACGACCTGGTCAAGGCTGTGCAAGCGGCCGGCGGCGACGAGTTCGTCGAAGTGCAAGACGCGGCCTGATCTGGCTCGCCCGTTCAAAAAGGGGCTCGAGCAGCCCCTTTTTTGTAACTGTTTTTTCACCCAGACATTGAATCATTGAGCCCCAAGGCTCTGACGGAGTAACAAAATGGCTGCAATCACCGCAAGCATGGTCGCCGAACTGCGCGCCAAGACCGACGCCCCCATGATGGAATGCAAGAAGGCCCTGACCGAGGCCGATGGCAACATGGACAAGGCGGAAGAGATCCTGCGCGTCAAGCTGGGCAACAAGGCCGGCAAGGCCGCCAGCCGCGTGACCGCCGAAGGCGTGGTGGCTTCCTTCATCGATGGCGCCAACGGTGCGCTGGTCGAAGTCAACTGCGAAACCGACTTCGTGTCCAAGAACGACCTGTTCCTGGCTTTCTGCAACGCCGTGGCCGAGCTGGTGGTCAAGAGCAACCCCGCCGATGTGGCGGCCGTGGCCGAACTGCCCCTGTCCATGGAAGGCTTCGGCCCCACCGTGGAAGAAGTGCGCAAGGGCCTGGTCGGCAAGATCGGCGAGAACATGACCATCCGCCGCTTCAAGCGCTACAGCGGCGGTGGCCAGTTGGCCGCTTACCTGCACGGCGTACGCATCGGTGTGATGGTGGAGTTCGACGGTGACGCCGTGGCCGCCAAAGACGCTGCCATGCACATCGCCGCCATGAAGCCGGTGTCGCTGTCGTCGGCCGACGTGCCGGCCGAGTTGGTCGCCAAGGAGCGCGCCGTGGCCGAAGCCAAGGCCGCCGAATCCGGCAAGCCGGCCGACATCGCCGCCAAGATGATCGAAGGCGCGGTGCAGAAGTACCTGAAAGAAGTGTCGCTGCTGGATCAGGTGTTCGTGAAAGCCGCCGATGGCAAGCAGACCGTGGGTGCCTACCTCAAGTCGGTTAACACCAATGTCAAGGGCTTCACCATGTTCGTGGTGGGCGAAGGCATCGAGAAGAAGGTCGAAGACTTCGCCGCTGAAGTGGCTGCCGCCCAAGCGGCTGCGCAAGGCGCCTGATCGGTGGGCCGCCAGGGGCGGTCACTGAAAAAAATACACGGCTGGTCCCCTGTGGGGCCGGCCGTTGTCACACTGTAAGCCTAAAATCAACAGAATTTGTCACCAGAGCCGCCCATGTCCGTACACAAGCGCATTCTCCTCAAACTGTCCGGCGAAGCCCTCATGGGCGATGACGCCTTTGGCATCAATCGCACCACCATCGTGCGCATTGTGGAGGAGGTGGCCGAAGTCACCCGCTTGGGCGTGGAAGTGGCGGTCGTCATTGGTGGCGGCAACATCTTCCGTGGTGTGGCGGGCGGAGCCGTTGGCATGGACCGGGCCACCGCCGATTACATGGGCATGCTGGCGACGGTCATGAACTCGCTCGCGCTGGGCGATGCGATGGAGCGCGTCGGTGTCAAGGCCCGCGTCATGTCGGCGATCGCCATCGATCAGGTGGTGGAGCCCTATGTGCGACCCAAGGCGTTGCAATACCTGGAAGAGGGCAAAGTGGTGGTGTTTGCGGCTGGCACGGGCAACCCCTTCTTCACCACCGACACCGCAGCCGCGCTGCGCGGGGCGGAAATTGGTGCCGAGATCGTCCTCAAAGCCACCAAGGTGGATGGCGTGTACACCGCCGACCCCAAAAAGGACCCGACGGCCACCCGCTACACCACCATCAGCTTTGACGAGGCGATGGCCCGCCAGTTGCAGGTGATGGACGCCACCGCATTTGCGTTGTGTCGCGACCAGAATCTGCCGGTGCGCGTGTTCAGCATTTTCAAAGCCGGCGCACTGCGCCGCGTGGTGTTGGGCGAAGACGAAGGCACGTTGGTCCACGTCTGAACCTGGCCAGCACGACAACAAGGTGAATGTGATGGAAATCAACGAAATCAAGAGAACCACCGAGCACAAGATGCAGCAGTCGCTGGAGGCGCTGAAGAGCCAATTGGCCAAGGTGCGCACCGGACGTGCCAATCCCCAGTTGCTGGACACCGTGCATGTGGAGTACTACGGTTCGATGCTGCCGCTGTCGCAAGTGGCCAACCTGACGCTGCTCGATGCCCGTACCATCGGTGTCGCCCCCTGGGAAAAAGGCATGGGTGCCAAGATCGAGAAGGCGATCCGCGAATCCGATCTGGGCTTGAACCCGGCATCGCAGGGCGACTTGATCCGAGTGCCGATTCCGGCGATGACCGAAGAGCGCCGCAAGGAATTGACCAAAGTGGTGCGCGGCGAGGGCGAGCAGTCCAAGATCGCGATCCGCAACCTGCGCCGTGACGCGAACGAGGGTGTCAAGAAGCTGGTGAAGGACAAGCTGGCCTCCGAGGACGACGAGCGCCGCACCCAGGACGAGGTGCAGAAGCTGACCGACCGCATGATCGCGGAAGTGGACAAACTGGTTGCTGCCAAAGAGCAGGACCTGATGGCCATTTGACGTTGGCGCGCCATTGTTTGCCCGGGGAGGGGTTGCCATGAATGCGACGGCGTGTGTACCGTCCCACGTGGCGATCGTCATGGACGGCAACGGCCGTTGGGCTCGCCAACGTTTTTTGCCGCGCATTGCAGGACACCGGCAGGGCGTCACCACCTTGCGTCAAGTGGTGCGTTGGAGCATTGCTCGCGGCATTCGCGTGCTCACGGTGTTTGCGTTTTCTTCCGAAAACTGGAAGCGGCCTGCGGACGAAGTCTCAGGTTTGATGGCGCTGATGGCCCGTGCCTTGTCAAAAGAAGTGCCCGAGTTGTCGCAAGCTGGCGTTCGTTTGTATTTTCCGGGCGACCGCAGCCCCTTGGGCCCCGAGGTGACCGCTGGTTTGGCGGCCGCTGAGGCTGCCACGGCCCACAATGACCGGTTGGTATTGAACGTTTGTTTCAACTACGGCGGCCGGTGGGACGTGGTGCAGGCCGCCCAATCCTTGGCGCAGCGCGGCGAAGAAATCACGGAAACGTCGCTGTCTGCCGCCATGGCGTTGTCGCATGTGGCCGATCCCGATCTGGTCATTCGAACCGGTGGCGAAGTCCGCATCAGTAACTTCCTGCTGTGGCAGGTGGCTTACAGCGAGTTTTACTTTTCGGACCGGTTGTGGCCCGCTTTCGATGAGGCCGAGTTTGACCACGCGCTGGCGGTCTATGCGGGGCGTCAGCGGCGTTTTGGCCAGACCCCGGAACAGGCGCTGGCCCCGCCAACGCTGTCCTCTTCCTCCTGAATTTCGGGCTTTAGCTGTGCTGAAACAACGAGTCATCACCGCCGTGCTGCTGCTTACGGTGCTGTTGCCAGCTTTGTTCTATCCTGTTCCTGAGCCGTTCTGTGCAGTGACTTTGCTGTTGATCGTCGCAGCTGGCTGGGAATGGGCGCGGTTGAACGGTTGCAGTGAATTGGGGGCGCGGGCCAGTGGGCTGGTGCTGGGCCTGGTGTTGTTGGCTCTGTGGTGGGGCGTGGGTTTGGGCACGCCCATGCCCTGGCTTTGGCAAGCACTGGGCGCCCTGTGGTTGGTGCTGGCCGCGTGGTTGCTGAGGCGTGGCGTGGCGGGCTGGGCCTCGGTGCCCAGGGCGTGGCGCTTGGCGCTGGGCTGGTTGTTGATCGGCTTGGCCTGGTGGGCCCTGGCCCAGGCGCGCTACCTGGGCATTGGAATGCTGCTCAGCATCTTGACGCTGGTGTGGATGGCCGACATCGCTGCCTATTTTGGTGGCAAAGCGTTCGGCCGGCGCAAGCTGGCGCCTTCCATCAGTCCGGGTAAAAGTTGGGCGGGCGTGTACAGCGGCGGTTTCGGTGTGTGCTTGTTGGCCGCCGGTTGGCTCTGGTGGGGTGGCGCGCCCGAAACCCATCTGTACGGCAAGCTGTGGGCGTGGGGCCCGTTGCCGGCTTTGCTGATGTTGGCGGTGTTGACCGGCATGAGCGTGGCCGGTGACTTGGTGGAGTCCCTGGTGAAACGCAGTGCCGGCATGAAAGATTCCAGCCAGTTGCTGCCTGGGCATGGTGGCGTGTTGGATCGGGTCGATGCCTTGTTGCCCGTGTTGCCGCTGGCCATGTTGGTCGCCACTTGGTGAGCAGCTCACCGGTTCCAAAAGAATCCCTCCCGATGTCAGATTTGCTTTCTACCCGTCCTCAGCGCATCACCGTTCTCGGGGCCACAGGCTCCATCGGGACCAGCACCCTGGATGTGATCGCTCGGCACCCGCAGCGCTACGAGGTGTTTGCCTTGTCAGCGGCGCATCGGGTGGAAGCGTTGGCTTTGCAGTGCCAGCAGTTCCGCCCGACCTATGCGGTGATTGCCCCCGAGCGCGCCAACGCTTTGCGTCAGCGCCTGCAAGAACTCAACGTGTCCACTGAAGTGCTTGCGGGCGACGACGCATTGTGCCAAGTGGCCAGCGCGCCGGAAGTGGACATGGTCATGGCCGCCATCGTGGGTGCGGCGGGCCTGGCTCCGTGTTTGAGCGCAGCGCGGGCGGGCAAACGGCTGTTGCTGGCGAACAAAGAGGCCTTGGTGGTGGGGGGCGATCTGTTCATGGATGCGGTTCGCCAGGGGGGGGCCACACTCTTACCCATCGACAGCGAACATTCGGCGGTCTTCCAGTCCTTGCCCGACGATCCTGCGACTTGGCCTCATCGGGTGGATAAAGTGATTTTGACGGCGTCGGGCGGGCCGTTTCGCCAGCGCCCGCCCGGCACCTTGGCGGCCGTGACGCCCCAAGAGGCCTGCGCCCACCCGAACTGGGTCATGGGCCAGAAGATCTCGGTCGATTCGGCGACGATGATGAACAAGGCGCTGGAGGTGATTGAGGCCAAATACCTGTTTGGTCT
>CAZSZN010000211.1:0-4929 GCA_964610405.1 uncultured Macromonas sp.
CCGCCCTTGCCCTTGTCGAACTTGCCGCCCGCGTGCAGGCGGGTGAACACCAGTTCCAGCACGGGGGCGTTCTCTTCGGGGTGCCGGCCGTGCGGAATGCCGCGCCCGTCGTCCTCCACGCTGACCGAGCCATCGTCGTGCAGCGTGACCTTGATTTTTTTGCCAAACCCGGCCAGCGCCTCGTCGGCCGCGTTGTCCAGCACCTCCTGCACGATGTGCAAGGGGTTGTCGGTGCGGGTGTACATGCCCGGGCGCTGCTTCACAGGCTCCAGGCCTTTCAGCACGCGAATGGACGACTCGGCGTAGGCGGTGTTCGCCCCGCCTGGGGATACGGTTTTCTCTGCCATGGCGTGGGATTGTAGAGAGCCCCCGTGCCCACCGCGCGACAGGCAAACTCCTGGCAAATTCGCTACAGTGTCGGGATGTCTTCTTCTCCACCCCAGGCCACGCCCACGGGTCAGCGCCCACTCTCCATGTTGCAGGTATTGGCCTGCGGCGCCATCATTGTCACGCTGTCCATGGGCATCCGCCACGGTTTCGGCCTGTGGCTGCAGCCCATCACCCAAACCCAGGGCTGGACGCGCGAAACCTTTGCCTTTGCGATGGCGGTACAAAACCTGTCATGGGGCATTTTTGGCATTTTTGCCGGCATGTTGGCCGACCGGTTTGGTGGCTACCGGGTGTTGATGGGCGGGGCTTTGCTGTACGCGCTGGGTTTGGCGGGCATGGCCATGTCCACCTCCACCCTGCTGTTCACCCTGACCACCGGCGTGTTGATCGGGGCTGCGCAAGCTGGAACCACCTATGCGGTGATCTACGGCATCATCGGTCGGCAAATCCCGGCCGAGCGGCGGTCCTGGGCCATGGGCATGGCGGCGGCAGCGGGCTCGTTCGGCCAGTTCCTGATGGTGCCGGTCGAAGGCTTCCTGATCGCCCAGTTCGGCTGGCAGCAAGCCTTGATGGTATTGGCTGCGGCGGTGCTGCTGATCGCGCCGCTGGCCACGGGTCTGCGCGAACCCGGTTATGCGGCTGGCGGCAAGCAGCCTCCACGAAGCCAAACCATCGGCCAGGCCCTGCGCGAGGCATTTGGTTACCGCAGCTTCCAGTTGCTGATGGCGGGTTACTTTGTGTGTGGTTTCCAGGTGGTGTTCATCGGGGTGCACATGCCCAGCTACCTGAAAGACAACGGCCTCTCGCCCCAGGTGGCCAGTTATGCGCTGGCCCTCATCGGCCTGTTCAACGTGTTCGGCACCTACGCGGCGGGCGTGCTGGGCCAGCACTTGGCCAAGCGGAAAATTCTGTCGTTCATTTACCTGGCGCGATCGGTGGCCATCAGTCTGTTCCTGCTGGCCCCGCTCACACCATGGAGCGTGTACCTGTTCTCGGCCGCCATGGGTTTGCTGTGGTTGTCCACCATTCCACCCACCAACGCCATCGTGGCCCAGGTGTTTGGGGTGGCGCACCTGTCCATGCTGGGTGGGTTCGTGTTCTTCAGCCACCAGATCGGCAGCTTCATGGGCGTGTGGCTGGGCGGCCTGCTGTACGACCGCACCGGCAGCTACGACATCGTCTGGTACATCTCCATCGCTTTGGGTGTGTTCGCTGCCATGGTCAACTGGCCGGTGCGTGAAATCCCCATTCAACGCGGCCCGCAACGGGTGGCTGGAGCCTCGGCGTGAATGGACGCAAACTGGGCTGGCATGGCCTGGGCTGGGTGGTGGCAATGCTGGCACTGCTGGGCGTTTTCAGTTTTTACACCCACCCCGACTTCATGGTTGACATGGCCGACAAGCTTTGGGCCTGCTTTTGATGACGCATGCTGTTTCTGCCCCGTCTGACTGGGTGTGCCGCTGGACGCACCTGATCCCCGACCAACGCCCGGGAGGCCCGCGCGCGCTGGACCTCGCCTGCGGCTCCGGCCGCCACACCCGCTGGCTGGTGCGCCAGGGTTGCCACGTCACAGCCGTGGACCGCGACGCCGAAGCCTTGGCCACACTGGCCGATTTGGCCCCGATGGCGCGCACGGTGGCGGCAGACGTTGAAGGCGGCCCCTGGCCGCTGCCTAGCCAAACCTTCGATGCGGTGGTGGTGACCAACTACCTCTGGCGACCGCTGTGGCCCCAGATTTTGGCGAGCCTGGCCCCCGGCGGCGTGCTGGTGTACGAGACCTTTGCGCACGGCAACGCCACGGTGGGCAAACCATCACGCCCCGACTTTTTGCTGCAACCCGGCGAGCTGCTGCAAGTTTGCGCCGGCTTGCGTGTGGTGGCTTACGAAGATGGTTTTTTGCCCCAACCCGAACGGTACGTGCAACGAATCTGCGCGGTTCGGCCCACCGATGTCGCCCGCGACACGCCCCCGCGTTATGCCTTGCGCGCCGCTGGGTAGAATGTGAAATTGGTTTATTTGTCGCAACCCGAATTACAGCTCTGTATATGACACCGATCACCGGCAGCATCGTGGCACTGGTCACCCCCATGCATGAAGATGGCAGCGTGGACTACCCCACCTTGCGAAAGCTGATCGACTGGCACATCGCCGAAGGCACCGACTGCATCGGCGTGGTCGGCACCACCGGTGAATCGCCCACCGTCAGCGTGGAAGAACACTGCGAAATCATCCGTGTGTCGGTGGAGCAGGCGGCTGGCCGCAAGCCTATCATGGCAGGCTGTGGCGCCAACTCCACCGCCGAAGCCATCGAGCTGGCCCGCTACGCCAAAAACGTGGGTGCCGACTGCCAGTTGCAGGTCGTGCCCTACTACAACAAGCCCACGCAAGAAGGCCAGTACCTGCACTTCAAGGCAATTGCCGAAGCCACAGGCGACCTGCCCATCGTGCTGTACAACGTACCGGGGCGCACCGTGGCCGACATGGCGCACGACACCGTGGTTCGCTTGGCCCAAGTGCCGGGCATCGTCGGCATCAAGGAGGCCACTGGCAACATCGAGCGTGCGCAGTGGCTGATCCGCGAAACGCCCGAACACTTTGCCGTGTACTCGGGTGACGACCCAACCGCCGTGGCGCTGATGCTGTGCGGTGGCCAAGGCAACGTGAGCGTGACCGCCAACGTGGCTCCGAAACTGATGCATGAACTGTGCGTGGCCGCCATTGCCGGCGACGCCAAAGCCGCGATGGCCATCCAGATGCGCTTGATGCCGGTGCACAAGCACCTGTTCGTGGAAGCCAACCCCATTCCCGTGAAGTGGGCCATGGCCCGCATGGGCCTGAGCGGGCCTGCGATGCGCTTGCCCATGACCCCGCTGACCACTGGCAACCAGCCTGTGGTTGAGCAAGCCCTGCAAGCCGCCGGCCTGCTCTGACCCCCTTTTGACCGTTTTCTTTCGACAGGTCCTTCATGAAATTTGACATTGCCCCCCGCTTCCAACGCCCGGCCGCTTGGAGCACCGTCGCCGTGGCTGTGGCCCTGGCCAGCGGCTGTTCTGTTCTGCAAGAAGACAAGATCGACTACAAAAGCGCCAAGCAAGTCAATTCTCTCGAAGTACCGCCCGACCTGAGCCAGTTGAACCGCGAATCGCGCTACACCGTGCCGGGCAACGTGGTCACGGCCAGTGGTTACCAGGTGGCGCAGCCCACGCAGCGCACCGTCACCGCAGCCACCAGCATTGGCGACGTGCGGATTGAACGCGCCGGCAACCAGCGCTGGCTGGTGGTGGATCGCCCAGCGGACCAGTTGTGGAGCCCTATCCGCGACTTTTGGCAAGAAAACGGTTTCCTGCTGACGCTGGACCAGGAAAACATTGGCGTGCTGGAAACCGATTGGGCCGAGAACCGCGCCAAATTGCCGCAGGACATCATTCGCTCGACCATTGGCCGGGTGTTTGAAAACCTGTACTCCACCGGCGAGCGCGACAAGTTCCGTACCCGCCTGGAACGCACGGCCAGCGGCGGCACTGAAATCTACATCAGCCACCGTGGCATGGTCGAGGTGTATTCCACCGAGCGCAAAGACTCGACCGTGTGGCAGCCCCGCCCAGCCGACGTGGAGCTGGAAGCCGAATTCCTGCGCCGCCTGATGGTGAAACTGGGCGTGAGCCAAGAGCAGTCGAAAGCCTTGCTGGCGGCTGGCGCGGCACAAACGTCTTCGCGCGTGGCCAACGTGAACAACCAGCCAGTGGTGCAAATCGACGAAGGTTTCGACCGCGCTTGGCGCCGCGTGGGGCTGGCCCTGGACCGCACCGGCTTCACCGTGGAAGACCGCGACCGCTCGCAAGGTGTGTACTTCGTGCGCTACGTAGCCCCCGACGCCACGGTTCAGGGCAAGGAACCCGGCTTCTTCGGCCGCCTGTTCAACAGCAGCCCCAAGACGGACATTGCGCCAGTGCGCTACCGTGTGGCGGTGCGCAGCACCAACAACCAGACCACCGTGTCGGTGCTGGACGCCAATGGCCAACCAGAGCGCTCGGCCAACGCACAACGGATTGTTCAAGTCATCGCCGACGACCTGAAATAAACCGCGACACCGTGGGGCGCAAAAATGCCGGGCACTGCCCGGCATTTTTTTCGGCGCAAGCGGCGCGTACCGGCCCGGGAAACCGGGCCCTGAACGTCAGGCCGTCACCGCCTCCGTCACTGGCGCCGGGGTGCGGATCAGGTAGTCAAACGCGCTCAGCGCAGCCTTGGCGCCCTCGCCTGCGGCAATCACAATCTGCTTGTACGGCACCGTGGTGCAGTCGCCTGCTGCAAACACGCCCGGCACATTGGTGTGGCCCTTGGCGTCCACCACGATCTCACCAAAGCGGCTCAGCTCCACCGTGCCCTTGAGCCATTCGGTGTTGGGCACCAGGCCAATCTGCACGAAGATGCCTTCCAGTTCCACATGGTGCTCGGCGCCGGTCACGCGGTCCTTGTAGCGAATGCCGTTCACCTTGCTGCCGTCACCGGTGATCTCGGTGGTTTGCGCGCTGGTGA
>CAZSZN010000212.1:0-4915 GCA_964610405.1 uncultured Macromonas sp.
CCGCCCGCCCGTGGGCGGGAGCGAGGGAGTCCGAGCGAGAGGATCGGTTTTGAGGAGCCCGGATCGGGGTCCGGCTGGTCGCTCTTGCAAGGAGTTTCACCATGGCCAACGTTCAAGTCATCCAGCGTCACGCGCACCTGGCATCCGCCGTCAAGCTCGAATTCGTCAACGGTCGCGAAGGCAAGGTCGCCAAGGCGGTGCTGACCGCCATCAGCAACAGCCGCCGGGGCAGCGGCGAAGAGCGGTCCGAGGAAGCCACCGCGATCCAGTGGACGCTGTGGGCCAAGCAGGCCGAACACGCCGCCGAGTACCTGGGCAAAGGCTCGCACGTGAACATCGTCGGGCGGGTGCGCAACAACAACTACCAGGACAACGACGGGGTCGAGGTCTACGGGCTGGCCTTCACCGTGGACGAAATCGACTACCTCGACAGCAAGGCCGAAGGCGAGGCCCGCCGCGCGCGCGAGAGCGCAGGCGATCCAGCCCCAGCCGCCCCCAGCGCACCCAACAGCAGCCGCAAGGCCCGCAGCGAACGCCAACCGGCACACGCCTGAATTCACACACCGGGCGGTTCGTCCGCCCGGTATCCCTCACTCCGCATTTTCCGAACCAGGAGCATCACCATGATCTCTACCGCCCATTCCCCCCGACTGGCCGCCCGCTTTGGTCAGAACACCTTTGTCATCCGTAGCGAAACCCCGCTGGCCGAAGACCAGATGCGTCAGTCTGCGCCGTCCATCTTTGCCGAAGGCAAACACGGTAGTCGTTCCGAGCGCTACACCTACATTCCCACCATCGACGTGCTGCGCGGTCTGCGCCAGGAAGGCTTCGAGCCCTTCATGGTGGCCCAGAGCAAAAGCCGCATCGAAGGCAAGACCGAGTTCACCAAACACATGATCCGCATGCGTCACGCGGGTCAGGTGAACACCCGGCCCGAGGCCAACGAGATCATCCTGATCAACAGCCATGACGGCGCCAGCAGTTACCAGATGCTTTCGGGTCTGTTCAGGTTCGTCTGTTGCAACGGACTGGTGGTCGGCGATGTCACCAACGACATCCGCATCCCTCACAAAGGCAACATCCAGGACGAGGTGATCGAAGGCGCCTTCCGGGTGCTGGAGGACTTCGAGCTGGTGGACGCGTCCACCGACCGCATGAAGTCCCTGCCGCTGCAGCGCGAGGAACAGCAGGCCTTTGCCACCGCCGCCCTGGCGCTGCGCTACGGTGAACGAGGGGAGGGCGAACCACCTGCGCCGGTGACCGCCGAACAGTTGATCGAAGCCCGTCGGCCGGAGGACTTCGGCAACAGCCTGTGGACCACGTTCCAGCGGGTTCAGGAAAACGCCCTGCGTGGTGGCCAGCCCGGTCGCGGTGCCAAGGGCAGGTGCCTGCACACCCGCCCGGTGGGCAGCATCGACCGCAGCGTGAGCCTGAACCGGGCGCTGTGGGTGCTGGCCGAAGAGATGCGCAAGCTCAAGGCGTGATGCACAAGGATTGAACGAACTCGGCGCTGGATTCAACCCCGAATCCAGCGCCGCCCATACGCCGCAGCGCACCCATCATCGGACGGTGCGTGCGCGTGAAGTTTTGAAACGCGCTCGCCGGCCGGCGCCGGCTCGCGCGATCCCGGCCGCTGGCGCATCGAGCGCGGCGCCCGGGAAACGTCCTCCGCCTCGACCTCCCTTGTCGGTCGCGCTGGAGGACTCCCCATGAAGACCCTTGTGCTCGCCAACCAGAAGGGTGGCGTCGGCAAATCCGCCGTCGCCACCTTGCTGGCCCACTACTTCCGCAAACTCGGCTGCCGCGTGCTGGCCATCGACCTGGACCACCAGGGCAATTTTTCCGACCCGTTGCGCAAGTCCCAGCGCGTGGCCGTGGCCGAAGTCCCGGCCAGCGCCTTGCTCACGCAGGCGAGTCCGGTCATCCCGGCTGCGGACTTCGTCCTCGTCGCCGCTGACCAAGGTCTCTCCGGGTTGGAGCGCCAGCCCAGCCTACACAACGACTTCGCGAACCACCTGCGGGCCTTCCTGAAGGCCATGGACGACCGGTTCGATGTCTGCCTCATCGACACCAACCCCAACCCGGACATCCGCATGATCGCGGCGCTGGCCTCGGCCGATTTCGTACTCTCGCCGATCCAGCTCAACCAGGAAGCCCTGGACGGCGTGCATGCACTGCTCAACCACCCTCGGGTGGGGGTGCGAAAGATCACGTCGATGCTCAACCCGAAGCTGCACCTGATCGGCTTGCTCCCGGTGATGGTGGAGGCCAACCCGTTTCAGCGGGAGAACTTCCTGCAACTGGTGCAGAAGTTCCACCCCATCCTGATCCCCTACGGTCCCAAACCGGGGCAGTACGCGTCCATGCCGCGCCGCTCGGCCGTGGCCGAAGCGCAGGCGGAAGGTCTGGTGCTGTGGGAGATGAAGAAGACCGCCGCGCGAGACGCCTGGCGCGAGATCGAGGTGGCCATGGTCGTGATCGCCAAAGCCGTGCTGTCGGAAACGCCTGCGCATACAACCTCAACAGCCCCCATTAACGGAGCGGACCATGGCCCTGTCGCTGGATAGTCTCGACCTGCTGCCGCCGACCGGAGGCGAGGGCGGAACTCCCTTGCGGATTCCGCTGGACACCATCGACGAAGACCCGGACCAACCCCGGCAGGAGTTCGACGAGCAAAGTCTGGACGAACTGGCCGAAACCATCCGGGAGCGAGGCGTGCGCCAGCCGGTCTCGGTGCGCGCACACCCCACCCAGCCCGGGCGCTGGATGCTCAACTTCGGCGCCCGTCGCCTGCGGGCCTGCAAGCGGGTCGGACTGTCCGAGATCCCCGCATTTGTGGACCAGACCGCCAACAGTGTGGACCAGTTCATCGAGAACGAACAGCGCAAGGGCCTGACCCCGCTGGAGATCGCGCTGTTCGTGCAGCGGGCGCTGAACCAGGGACAGACGCAGGCCGACATCGCAAGGGCCATTGGCAAGAGCCGGCAGTACGTGACGCTGGCGACGGCGTTGATCGATCCGCCGGACTGGTTGCTGGCCGCCTACCGTGACGGGAGATGTAGGGGCCTGGCCGAGTTGTACGACCTGCGCAAACTGGCGGGTCAGCATCCCCAGTACGTCGAGGCCTGGGCATCGGATCGGGACGCCATCACCCGTGAGAGCGTCGCTGCGCTGCGAACCGACCTCACGGAAGGCTCGGGCAGCATTCGGCGTGGAACGTCGGCACTGATCGAATCCATGGAAGCCAGTCTGGGGCAGGGCGCAGACCAGGGCCAGTCTGTGAAGGGGCACCCATCACCTCCTGTTGCCCCAGAACCTGTGACCCGTGCGCCTCGGCCAGCACCACTGAGGCTCATGGCCAGTCTGGACGGTGGGGTGGTCGTGGTGAACACACTGCAAGCGCCACCCCAAGATGGACAGGTCTACGTGACTCCCGAAAGTGGAGGCTCGGTGCAAGCGGTGCTGGCCAGTCAGCTGACCCTCGTGGGCTGGTCGGCGAAGTGAGTTGTCAAACGGTTTGACAACTCACTCGGTCACAACACCAGAAGTTCGACGTTCTCCCAGCAGCAGGAGCCCTGGCTTTGACGCCATCGACCTGCTGCAAATCTCCCTCTGATCGCGGTCCCTTGCCTCACCGGTTGTCAAACGGTTTGACAACCTGGTGGGCGGGAGCTTGCCCGGGTTGTGCTGGATTTTGGGGTGAATCCAGCGCCTCGGATCGGTCGATCCTCGGAGAGCATAGGTGCATGGTTGATTGCAGGATAGGCGGCACGCCGCCGGTTTCACAAACGACTCGCTTCGCTCACGTTTGCACCTTTCGGTTGGCCCATGAACACCCACAACCCTGACTTCGTCACGGTCGATATGCGCGGTCTGAAGGCCGCGTTGGTGGCCCATGCGCAGGCTCGGCGTGAGAGCGTGTCGGTGCTGGTTCGTCGGGCTGTGGCCCGCGAACTTGGGCAGGCTGAATCGCTTCCACCGCCGATCCCAGGTTTCGAGAGCATCGCCCCTTTGCACCAGTCCCCGGTCAAGTTGTCAATCAGATTGACAACCGCCGAGGCCATGCAACTGGCAGCCGGTTCGCGCGCAGCAGGGCTGTCGCGCGGCGCCTACCTGGCAGGTCTCATCGCTGGCATCCCCGCGTTGACCTCAGGCTCAAGCCGTACCGAGCTGCTATCTGCGCTCACCACGTCCAACGCGCAACTCTCCGGCCTCAGCCGCAACATCCACGTCCTCACGCGCCTGCTGACCCAAAGCAACGTGCAAAAGGCGCTGGTCTACCGCGACATGCTCGACACGCTGGACGCAGACATTCATCGCCACCTTGCACAGGCGGCGGCCCTGATGGCCGATCTGCGCCCGCGTGGGTCATCCGCCGAAACCACCCGCCGGTTCAGCCGGTGACTTCAAGGAGAACGCCATGAGCCAAGCGCCGAACATCGATGGTGTGCTCATCCAGTGGGGGGATCGACTGTTCTACCCGGGCAACCGTGTGGTCAAGGTCAAGCCGCAGCCCAGGCTGAGCGATGGAGACATGCACCAGCGCGCGGACGCCATCCGCAAGCGCATCGAAGCCACCGTGGTGAAGAGAGCGCCCCAGGTCATGGTGAAGGTCACCGGGGGAGGGCGGGGCATGCTGGCCATTGCCGCCCACTTCCGCTACATCAGCAAGAACGGCCGGCTCGACATCGAGACCGAACAAGGCGACACGGTGCGCGGCAAATCGGCTGTGCACGAGCTGGGCGAAGACTGGCGCTATGGCGGCAGCCTGATCGGGGACGAAGGCTACCGGCGCGAGGCCTTCAACATCATGCTATCCATGCCCCGGGGCACCGACCCGTTGATCGTTCAAAGGGCAGCACGCGAATTCGCCAAGGTCGAGCTGGCGGACCACAAGTACGTGATGGTGCTGCAC
>CAZSZN010000213.1:0-4910 GCA_964610405.1 uncultured Macromonas sp.
AGTGCTAGCTTTTCGTACCGTCACTTATTGCACTGAAAACGAGGAGACCCCTTTGCTGGCCAATGTGCTGGAGGACCTTGGCCGCCAACGCTGCAGCGGCCTCAGGGCCCAGACCGACGAAGTCCTGAGCGCTGAGGGTGTGCACGTTGAGCATGCTGTCATTGTGCAAAAGGCGCACAGCGATTGGAACTAGGGCATCTGCCAATTGCCCTGCGCCACAGTCGTCACAAGTGCGTAATGGTCTGCATTTGTTCCAGCCGACTCCAGGGAAGGCCGAGCACCAGCGCATCGAATTGCGGCTTGGTCAATGTGATGGATGTCGCCATATCGGCACCACCGCGTGGCCATTCAAAACCACCCTGATTGAGCCGGCGCGCAGCACACCACAGGCCGAAGCCATCGTGCAGCAGTAGTTTGATGCGGTTGCCACGGGCGTTGGCAAACAGGTATCCATGGTGGGCCTGGGCAACCCCGAACACCTGCACCACCCGGGCCAGCAAGCGCTCCGTTCCCATGCGCATGTCGATGGGAGCCGTTGCCAGCCACAGCGCGTCGATGCGGATCATCGCAGCCACTCGCGTAGCCAGGCCGCGCACTCTGCCGCGGCGGCAACGGGCCAGCGCACTTCAATAGTGGCAGCGCCTCGGCGCAGCTCCATATGAATGTCCGGCAGCGCGGGTGCGGCCTGCTGTGCACAGGGCAAGGCCAGTGCAACGAAGCCGGCACATTCGGGCCGTTGCCGCGTGCCGTCCGCCGGCGCCTGGCGGGCCTTGCGGCGCCATTTATGCACGAGATTGGCGTTAAGCCCATGGGCCAGTGCGATCGCTGCGACGGAAGCGCCTGGCTGGCTGCATTCGCTCAAAACTTGCGTCCTGAACGCCTCGCTGTGAGGCCGTCGGGCAAGCGTTTTGGAGTGTTCCATGAGGTGTCCACTTGAGTTCTTGGTGGGCACCATCGTCGCCTGGCTACGCTACTGATTCAATATGTGATGCCTAGCCGCATACTGTAGGACTCTCAACTTGTCAATGCTTTCAATGTCGCGCATCCTCATCGGCAGTGGGCTAATTGAAATTTTTTGAAGTAACTCCGTTGGCATGTCAATATCCTCTTTGAAAATAGGGGGTGCGGAGGAATTCTTGGATTACTCAGTGGGCTGCTGCCGGTTCTGTGGACACCGGCCTAAGCTTCTTGAGCTTTCTCGAACTGTATGGGACTGACGTAGCCAAGCGTCGAATGGCGCCGGGTCGGGTTGTAGAACCTCTTGATGTAATCGAACACATCATCACCATCGGCCAGACTCCTCGGTGTTTCGCCATAAAGCCGAACTTCACAACGCCTGCCTTGCAAAGTAGGCCGCCGCTTTTTTCACCAGGTCGGGCTCCATCCTGAGCTTGGCGTTTTCCCTCTTGAGGCGCTCAATTTCGGCCTGCTCGGGCTTCATCACGCCTTGGCCAGGAAAAGCCTGCTGCGGGTCAGCCGCCAGTTCGCGTATCCATATGCGTAGTGCGTTCTCGTGAACATCAAGGTCTCGTGCAGCCTGCGCCACTGGCACACCTCGATTTTTGACCAGCTTTACAGCTTTCAGTTTGAATTCTCGGCTGAATTGCCGTTTCTTTTCCATAACCATCTCCGGTTTCACCTTCACACCTTAACAAGGTGTCTACGAAACCGGCAGCAGCCCATGGGGGCAGGTTGCCGGCTAGATGATTTTCAGAACCCTATAGCCGCATGCCGTAAGGCCCCAGCTTCTCCGTCACCATGGCGATAGTGCGGTCCAGCAGCCGGTCTAGGCCGTGCGCCTCCCAGCTTTTTTCATTCCCCGAATGGGTCCGCCGCACGATGTACAGCGTCGATTTGAGCGGGAATCCCGAGATGCGTTTGGCCACCAGGCGCCCAGATTCAAGTTCCCGGGCGACCGAGCCATAGGGCATGATGCTGCTGGCTTCGCCCTGCAGCACAAGGTCCCGGATCGCGGCGATCGACTGGACCTCATACGCGACCTTCAGGTCGGCCAGCGGCACACCCGCGGCACGCGACAGGATGCGGCGGCCGATGTCCCTTCGCGAGCCCAGCGCGAGCTTGCTGTTCAAGACCTCCTCCATCGCAATCTCCGCCGGGGCTTTTTTCTTGCCGGCCGCGGTGACGAAAAGAATCTCTTCCTCCATCACCGCCGTTAGCAGCAGCTTGGGGCGCGGCTCTATTTCGTAGGCCAGGGCCACGTCGAGCTCTTCGCGCTCTATCGCGTCGGCCAGGAAAAAGCTGGGCCCTTCCACCAGGCTGAAGGCCAGGTCGTCAAAATCACGCTCGGCCATGAGCTGGAGGTGGGTGCCCACTAGCAGCGTGAGGCTGGTCGTCAGCCCCAGCGACACCGGCTCCCGCGCGGCGTTGTGAAGCTGGGTCACGTCTTTGCGCGTCTGCTCCAGCTGCTCAAAGATCAGGTTGGCCCGGCTGTAAAGCAGCTGGCCGGCCACGGTGGGCTCCACACCGCGCGAATGCCGGTGCAGCAGGGTCACTCCCAGCTCCGCTTCCAGCTCGCGTATGTGCAGGCCCAGCGCCGGCTGCGCCACATGCAGCTTTTTGGCGGCGCGTGTAATGTTGCACAGGTCCACCGCGGTCACAAAATAGCGGAGTTGCTTGAGGTTCAAGAAGCCTGTCCCCTGTATTCAGCCGAAAAATTCACAGCAAAGAAAAAACGAAAAAAGGACGTCATGGAATCCCATGCGTCCTTCAGCCGGAACAGCGCAGCACTTATTCGATGCTGATTTTCGCGTCGTTTATCACTTTTTCCCAGCGCGCCGAGTCTTCCTTGTTGCGCTGCTTGATCTCGTCCCGCGTCAGGCTCAGCGGCTCCACGCCCTGCACCGCCAGGATTTTGCGGGCTTCTTCGGTCGAGAAAACTTTTTTGGCTTGTGCAATCCACTTTTCAATCACTTCATTGGGTGTGCCGTTTGGCGCCACCAAGAACACCCACACGCTGCCTTCATAACCCGGCAGGCCGGATTCGGCAATCGTCGGCGTGTCGGGCAGGGGGGACACGCGTTTTTTCGTGGTCACGCCCAGGGCCTTCAGTTTGCCAGATTTGATGTGCTGCAGCACGGCCGTGATCGGCGAGAACACCATGTCGATCTGGCCCGCCAGCAAATCGTTCACGGCCAGCGAGGTGCCCTTGTAAGGCACATGCACCATGTCTACCTTGGCCATGGTCTTGAACAGCTCCGCCGCGAGGTGGTGCGTGGTTCCGGCGCCGGCCGTGCCGAAGGTCAGCTTGCCCGGGTTGGCTTTCGCATACGCAATCAGTTCCGGAACCGTCTTCGCCGCCACCTTGGCGCTCACCGTCAGCACCAGCGGGATGTCGGCCAGGGTTGCCACCGGCGTCAGCTCGCGGTCCACGTTGAAAGGCAGGCGCTTGTACAGCAGCGGCGCGACAGACCACAGCTCATTCGGGATCACCATCAGCGTGTAGCCGTCCGGCTTGGACTTCGCCACATAACTCATGCCGATCTGGCCGCTCGCACCCGGGCGGTTTTCCACAATCACGCTGGCGCCGAAATCCGCGCCCATCTTGGAGGCGAGGTAGCGGGCCACGTAATCCGTTCCGCCGCCGGCGGAATAACCGTCGATGATCCTGACGGGCCGGTCAGGATAGGCATCGGCCGCGATACCTTGCGTGGCAGCGAGAATGCCCGCGCAAAACAGCAGCAATGTTTTTTTAATCATGGGGTGCATACAAATACCTCTGAAGAAAGGGAAAGGAAGTTGCAGAAACGGAGAAAGAGGAGGGCGGTGGGCTGTGCCCTAGGCCGCAGCAAGGGTGCTGGCTGCCACTGGCGGCGTCTCGACGGTGTGCAGATACTCCAGCGTGGCCTGAAGCGACACCACATCGGCATATTTCGACTGCAGGTCGAACAGGCTCTGGTCATGGGCCGAAGCAGACCTGTCGCCCACGGCTTCACGAACCACCATCGGGCGAAAGCCGTTCTGGCAGGCATCCACCGCGCTGGCCCGCACGCAGCCGCTGGTCGACGTACCGGCAATGATCACGGTATCGGCTCTTCCGGTGATCAGCCTGGAGATCAGGTCAGTCCCGAAAAAGCATGAGGCATATTTCTTGAACATAAGGGCATCGCCGGGCCTGACATCAAGGCGCGGGTCCACCTCATGACCGTCGCCGGCCGCCATCAGGCTGGCTGTGCCTCTTTGTTTTAGCGCCCAGACACCTGCATCGCGCAGCTGTGTATCGTCGTAGCGCACGCTGGTGAAGATCACCGGGATCTCTTTCAGGTGGGCTACCTCCAGCAATGCATTGGTCGCCTTGATCTGCTCCGAAAGGTCCGCACCCAGCGGGCGCTGTGCATCGGTGAATCCCTTGGTCAGATCCACAATCAAAAGAACCGGCCTGGCGCCAAAACCGATGGGAAGTCCGAAGCCGCGCTCACGGAAGAACTCGGCATCAGAAACGGGGGAGGGGGGCGTGGTGGTCATGTCAAACGGTGCTGTTGAAGTGAAACTATTACAGCATCGTGACTTCCATGCTGTCCAAGACAGATTGTGTTTAGGAGCCAGACATTTTTTGGTTACGCGGGCCTGGGGCCGGTATCCGCGCTGGGATGGCCCGTGGCCGCCGCCAAACTTGTGACCTTGCCCCTACAGGGACTTCTCACGCTGTCAAGAGATACGGTATTCCTTGGGGGGTGCGGATAAAAAATTGGACTGGTTTTATGCCCCTAGCCCTAGGCTCACACGGTATTCAATGGGGCTGAGAGAGCTGAGAGAGATCTTGATCCGCTTCTCGTTGTACCAGCGGATGTAGGAATCGACCACCTCAAAGAATTGCTCAACGGTGGGGCTCTTCCAGTCGGGGTCTCCTCGTTTTCAGTGCAATAAGTGACGGTACGCAAAGCTAGCACTGG
>CAZSZN010000214.1:0-4848 GCA_964610405.1 uncultured Macromonas sp.
GCCCCCAATGTTCCCGCAGCAGGTAAAACACCGCAATCACCGCCGCCGCTGCCCAAGCCAGGGCAAGGGGCCTGCGCCAAAGCGGGGTGTGCTCTGCATTGGTTTGTTCTGGCTTGTTCATCGCGCCCTCCTGCGCCGGTGGTGCTCAGTGAAATTTGGAGTCTCGGTCCAGCAAGGATTTGGCCTGTTCGTAGGCCTCGGGGGTGATGTCTCCATTGGCCAGCCGCCGCTGTAGCAGCTGGTGCGGTGACTCACGGTCTGTTCGCCGCGCGCGTTGCTGCGGCGACCACACCGCAACCACCAGCACGACCACCAGAATCAGCCAGAAGACCCACCAAAAAGCGTGCATGCCGCCCATGTAATACCCATGATCGAAGAACATGTTGTCACCTCTTTGATCGCTGGGTCACGGGGCGGGCATGCGGTCCATCATCATCTGCATCATGGCCTGCATCATGTCCATGCGTTTTTCCATCAGGGTATGGCGCTGCATCATCTGGCCCATCATCTGCGGGCCCATGCCTGGAGCGGGCGCGGCTGTGCTGCCTGCTGTAGATGGAGGAGTTGCCGAACCACTGGGCATTCCTGTTCCCCCCATCATCATCGGGCCACTCATCATGCCCATACCCCCCATGGGCATGCCTTGCATTTGCCCCATCATTTTCATGCTGTCTTGCATGGTCTTCTGGTGTTCGGCCATCACGGCCTGCCGCTCCTGTGGGGTTTTGGCGTCGGCCAGTTTGCGGCTCATGTCACGCATCAGCTGCAGCTGCTTGTCCATGGCGGACACCTGCTGCTCGGGCGTGGCTGGCGCGGCCTGGGCGGGTGTGGATGCTGCCCCGTCGGGGTGGTGCTGGGCATGCTCTGCAGCCGTTTGAGCCGAGGCGGAAAACGCTGCCATGCCGATGAGCGCGGCCAAGGCCAGGGGTTTAGAGGCATTCATGGTGCAGTCCTTTCAAGACAAGTTCCGGTGGCAAAAGCCTGTGTGGTGCATCACCGCGTCTCCATGACGCGTGATTTACGCCATTGACTTCACTTTATGCCAGCAAGAGTCGCTTGAACATGACCGTTGGATTACAAAATTGTCATGAATTTGCTGGACGACCGCTTTCCTTTTCTTCGGCGCTGCAACAGTGTGCCTGCTCGTCGCGACCGCTGCGGTAGCCGGCCTGAACCGCCTCGACCCAGGCCAGCGTTTCCTCTCGCTGGGATTGGAGGAGCTGGATGGCCTGTTCCTGGAAGTGCCGTTCGAACCAGGCCAGGGCGGTCTGTGTCCGCAACTGGGCGGCCTGGAGGTCGCGCGTCGCGGAGGCCAGTTCCGCCTCGCGCGTGAAGCGCAGGCTGCGTGCCTGCCGCTTGCCGGGGCTGACGTGGGTCTGCATCCACTCAGCCGAGCGCATGGTCATGAAATCGTCCGTCAGGCGGTAGCGCATCGGGCCTTTGATGGGCAGGTTGCTGACGGACAGGCGCAATTCCGGGTCGGGCAGGCGGCCTGCGGCCACTGCCATCTCGCGGGGTTAGCCCAGGCGAGGCACGCCATGCCCAGGGACAGCACGGCGGCGACAAAAGACCTGGACCCATGGGGCCGGCGTCGGCGGGCCATGGAATGGCCAACCGCCGCATCGCGTTTACATGGGATCAGCCGGCCGAGGGAGGGCGCCAGACGTCCGGTGGATCGAACGAGGCGGCCGGGGCCGCAGGTGCGGGAGTGGGGCCGAGTGCCGGCGCAGGGGAGAGGCGGGAATGGGACGACGCGACGAAGGCGCTGAACGAACTGCAGGGCATGTCAGCCTTGCAGGGTTGCCCGGTCCTGGCCGTGGTCTCGGCGTCGTTGCAGCAATCGTCGGCGGCCTGAGCGTCCCCGTCGGCGGGCACCGCCTGGCCCATGCCCTGCTCCATGGGGCAGGGGTTGGGCCAGGCACGGGCGATCCGCTGCCTTGCAGGGCAACGAGGAAACAGAGCAGCCAAGCCACTAAGACGCGCCTGGGCTCATGCTATCGAGGGGTGCGTTTCCGTGGTGGCTGTGGGGCACGGTTTTCAGTTCTTGTGACCTTCGCGCAGCAGACCGCCAAGGCGAGCCACCTCGTTGCTGTTGGCCTCGATCTTTTGACCGTCAGCGGTTTCCAGCGATTGCCCTTTCTGGAGGTAAACCGCGCGCCCGAATTGGTCTTCCTTGGCCATCTTGCCGTCCTTGAAGACATAGAGAGTGCCGCCATCCTTAAGCGTGTACCTCTTCTGGGCGCTGGCCGCGGCCGCGTCTGCGGCGAACGACGGCATGGCGATCATTCCCATGACGGAAGCAGCAACAACTGCAGCGATTTTCGATTTCATGACATTACCTTTCAGTGAGTTCAAATGGTTGTGCACACTTGTGCAGTGCACGGAACGCATTCTGAAGTTCAGCACCTGACAGGTCCGTGACCACCGCATTACTTCCGTGACATCTATCGCAGTTGTCCTGCCTGCCCGCCATCCTGTGGCGATTGCCAGGATGGAGATGGCAGCTGGGCCACAAGCGGGTCAGGTATTGCTGGTCGCGCCATCGGAATGCGCGTCGTCGTTTTTGAGCTGACGGCGCTCAAGATGCCTGCCACGCCGTACGCCGATCCAGTAGGCCAGGAAAACCAGGGCAAAAGGCGCTACACAGATCAAAAAAAAGGCCAGCCAACCTCCGATCACCATGGCCGTGTGCAGTAGGACACCATGTTCGGCACCGTACATGGGCCTACTCCTTGGGTTGGGCCAGGTGGCGGCGCTCGATTTCCCGCGCGACACCTTCGACCATGGTCTTGACGTTCTGGGCCATCACCGCCGGACCGATCAGCGGGGGCACAGCAAATTCAGGCAACAGTTCTGCCCGGTAGGCAACCATGGTGGCATGGTCATGGGGGCTCAGGGTCCAGGCACCGCGCATGCGCTTGAGGTTGCCGCTCACCAAGTCGAAACGGATTTCGCTTTCCGGGATTTCGACGATGCGCGAGACGGTCGTGGTTGTGACCTTGAAGAACAGCACGCCCGATGCCCCCTTTTGCTCCAGCAGCAGGGGCTCTCCACGGCCGCTCACGATGCGGCTGGACTGCATGCCCGGCACGAAACGCGGCAAATTGTCGTAGTCTGTCAAGACCTTCCACGCCATGGCGCGCGAGCCAGCAACGTCCATGCGGACATTGACTTCATAGGCCTCGCCCAATCGCGTCACAGAAACCTGGGGCTCTGCCTTGAGCGCCAAGGGAAATGACAAACAACAACAAGATGCCGTGTAAATGGCGGCTCTGGAACATTTCATGAACAAGCAGCCCTTTTGTGATCGGTCAGGGCGCAGGCACGATGCGGGTGACGATCAGCTTGCCCTGCTGTTGCTCCACCACGAAACGGATTTTGTCACCCACTTTGAGGTTGTTCAGCAGGCCTGGCTCGGCTGCCGTGAACACCATGGTCATGGGGGGCATGTCCAGGTGCTTGATTTCACCGTGCTTGATGGTGAGTTTGCTGGCTGCCGCATCGATGCGGCGCACCTCCCCATCCGTGAGGTCGGCGGCGGTGGCAGCCGGCGCGGCAGGCGTCTGGGCATGCCCGTGGTGGTCCGGCGATGGCGTTTGCGCAAAGGTTGGGCCGGCCAGCATCAGTGCCATCAATGCTGCGGCCCCGGCTGTGTAAGTGAATTTCATCTTGGGCTCCTTGGGGCAAAGGCTTACTTGGCCACGACCTGGATTTTGCCGACCATGCCGGCCTCGTAGTGACCAGGCAACAGGCAAGCAAAGTCAAATTCGCCCACCCGATTGAAGGTCCAGACGATTTCGCCCTTCTTGCCCGGGCCCACGTGGGCCATGTAGGGCTCTTCGTGCTCCATGCCGGGGAACTTCTTCATCATGGCGGCATGTTCGTCAAGGTCTTTCTTGGTGCCCAGCACGAATTCGTGCATCACCTTGCCGTTGTTGAGGTGAACCAGACGAATGGTTTCGCCCTGCTTGACCTGAATGAGGCCAGGGGTGAAACGCATGTCGTCGGTCATCTTGACCTCGATGGTACGCACGGCCTTGCGGGCCTCCCCGGCGATGCCCCAGGGTTTCTGTTCCATTTTGACGGGGCCCGCTTTCGGGGCGTGCATTTCATTGCCGTGGGCGAATGCGAAAGAGGAAGCAGCCACAAGGCCGCTGACCAACAGGGATTTCAGGAGATTCATGGGGTGGTCCTTGAAAGGGTGAGGGAAAGGTGCGTTGAGAATGATTCAAACAATGGAACAAGGTTCAGTGTGACATGCCGTGCATGCCCGGCATGTTTTTGGTCACCGAGGCGTTGGCGGGTGCGCTGGGTGCCGCAGCCTTGGCTGGTGCCGGGGTGGCGCCGGTCCACTCGTGGGCCACGGTGCCGGGCGGGAACTTGTAGTTGCCAGGATCGCTGTAGTCACCGGGCTTCTGGTCTTTGCGCACTTTGAGCACGCTGAGCATGCCGCCCATGCCGATGGGGCCGAACTGGCCGTGTCCGGTCATCATGGGCGCGGTGTTCTCGGGGATAGGCATCTCCATCGTCTTCATGTCGTACATGCCGCGCTCGCCCATGAGCATGTAGTCGGGCACGACCTTCTGGATCTTGCCGATCAGGCCCCGGTGGTCCACGCCGATCATGGTCGGCACGTCGTGCCCCATGGCGTTCATGGTGTGGTGGCTCTTGTGGCAGTGGACGGCCCAGTCGCCTTCCTCGTCGGCGATGAATTCGAGCTGGCGCATCTGGCCGACCGCGATGTCAGCGGTGACCTCGGGCCAGCGGCTGGCCACTGGCGTGGGACCACCGTCGGTGCCGGTGACCTCGAACTCGTGGCCGTGCAGGTGGATCGGGTGGTTGGTCATG
>CAZSZN010000215.1:0-4743 GCA_964610405.1 uncultured Macromonas sp.
GAATACCGGCCTGTCACGCCGGGGGTCGCGGGTTCGAGTCCCGTCCACTCCGCCACACACACAAACCGTTGCCAGTCATCGACTCGCAGCGGTTTTTTGTTTGGGCGCTTGGCGTCTCTGACTTGAACGCGCGGGTGGGTGAGCAAGTTCATCTTTCGCGTACAGTTTCGGGCATGGATCAAGTCCCCCGTCATGTGTTGCCCGTGCTGGTGGTGGCGCAGTTCGCCGGCACTTCCTTGTGGTTCGCGGTCAACGCCGTCATGCCTGACCTGCAGGCCGAGTTGGGCTGGCCCGACGCTGCATTGGGTGCGCTCACTTCATCGTTGCAATTCGGCTTCATCCTGGGCACCTTGGTGTTTGCGCTGGGCGCGGTGGCTGACCGCTTTCCGGCGCGGCGGGTGTTTTTGTTCTGCTCGTTGGCGGGGGCGTTGTGTACTTTGGGCGCTTGGTGGTGGGTGCGCGACCAGCAGGCTTTGATGGCCTGGCGCTTTGCCACCGGTTTCTGTCTGGCGGGTATCTACCCGGTGGGCATGAAGATCGCTGCGCAATGGTACCGACAGGGCTTGGGTGCGGCGCTGGGTTTGCTGATCGGGGCGTTGGTGCTGGGCTCGGCCAGTGCCCATGGTTTGCGCGCCTGGGGGCACGAATTGCCGTGGGACCGGTTGATGTGGGGGGTGGCGGCATTGGCGGCCAGCGGCGGGGTGCTGTTGTACCTGGCCTTGCCCGAGCCGCCGACGCGCGCCGCGTCTTTGGTGCCTTTGCGTTGGACCGCAGTGGGTGCCATCTGGACCGACCGGCGGGTGCGGGCTTCGGTGTTTGGTTATTTCGGGCACATGTGGGAGCTGTACACCGTTTGGGTGATGGTGCCGCTGGTGCTGGCAACCCGCTTGCAGGGGGCCGAGCTGTCGTGGGCCGCGTTTGTGGTGCTCGGTGCCGGGGCGTTGGGATGTGCGGGCGGCGGCCTGCTGGTGCGGCGGTGGGGCGGTGCCCACGTCGCTGGGGTGCAACTGGCGATCAGCGGCGTTTGTTGTCTGTTGACCCCTTGGGCGCTGCAGGCGCCCTCCCTGTGGTTCGGGGTTTGGTTGCTGGTGTGGGGCATCACCGTGTCGGGCGATTCCCCACAGTTTTCAGCGTTGACGGCTCGCAATGCCCCCCCTCAGGCGGTGGGCAGCGTGTTGACCATGACCAACAGCCTGGGGTTCGCCATCTCGATCGTCAGCATTCTGGCTTTCACCGCTTGGGCGGAGCGGGCGCCTTTGGGCCAGGTGTTGCCTTGGCTGGCGCTGGGGCCCGCCCTGGGCTTGTGGGCGCTGTGGCCTTTGTGGCGGGAGGAGCGTCGCCCGGCAGATCTTCAGCGGCGCTGACCGCCAGTTGAAGGGGTCACACCGCCCATCCAGAACCCATGCGGTTCAGGCGGCGGCCTGGGTCCAGCCCGTGGCAGGCTCGCTGGCCCACGGCGCGTCGTGGGTGTGCTGCTGCGCGGCCAGGCCTTTGAGCACATCGCCCACGATCATGATGGCCGGGCTGCCCAGCCCATGCGCCTGCAGCGTGGCGGTGAGCGTGCCCAAAGTGCCGGTGGCGTGCCGTTGGTGCGGCAAGCTGGCGTGTTGCACGATGGCCACTGGTGTTTCGGAGGGCAAGCCGGCCAGCAGGCCTGCTTCGATGCTGGTCGCGCTGGACACGCCCATGTAGATCACCAGCGTCAATCGGGCTTGGTGGGCGCATTGGGCCAGGGCGGCCCAATCGGTGCCCTGGTCGCCGGGTTTGGCGTGACCGGTCACGAACACCACGCCGTGGGCGTGGTCGCGGTGGGTCAGCGGCACGTTCAAGGACGTGACGGCGGCCAGCCCCGAGGTGATCCCGTTGACCACTTCGACCGCAATGCCTTCGCGCTGCAGGTGCTCAACCTCTTCCCCGCCCCGTCCAAACACAAAGGGGTCACCGCCTTTGAGACGCACCACGCGGTGCCCTTCGCGGGCGGCCTGGATCATGAGTTTTTCAATGAAGGCTTGGGGTGTGGAGGCACACCCGCCGCGCTTGCCGACGTGCACGACGCGGGCGTTCGGGTTGGCGTGGGCCAGCACCGCGTCGTTGACGAGGTCGTCCACCAGCAGGACGGTGGCCGAGGCGATGGCTTTGACCGCTTTCAGGGTGAGCAGGTCTGGGTCGCCGGGGCCGGCACCGACGAGGACCACGGAACCGGACGCTTGTGCAGGGGTGGGGGTGGACATGGTGTTAGCTCTCCAGGCAGGTGGACGGGGTCGGAGTGGGCAGGGCCGAGGGGGTGGACAAGGAGGCCAGGGCGTCGCAGATGTGGGCCACCTGCAGGGCGATCGGGGTGGGCAGCGGACGCTCGCCGGCCAGGATGGCCAAGGTGTGTTGGACGGTGGCGTCCAGGTCGTGCCCGGCGGGCAGGTCGGGTACTTGGGCCAGGCTGCCGGTCTGGGCCGCTTGCACGGTGTGCGATTGGCCGTGGCGGAACAGGTCCATTTGGGGCGTGCGCCGGGGGTCGGCCACGGGTTCGCCTTCGGTGCCGCGCAGCAGCAGGGCGTGCTGGCCGGTCAGCCGGAACAGGTCGCCCATGCTCTGCAGGTATTCGGGGTGGGTGTAGCTGCTGACGAGCAGGCCGCCGGCCGCCGGTTGCATCAGCTTGACCAGGCTGTGGCCGCTGTTGCGCAGGCCGACCACGCGGCGCACGTCCAGCAGGCGTTGCAGACCGGGCAGCAGCGCGGCGGTGCTGACAAAGTCCACTCCGGGCGCGGTGCGCAGGTGGCTGGGGTCGGTAGGGGTACCCACAGGCAGGGTCGGTGCATGCAGGGCGATGGCCTGCAGCACTTCGTGGCTGGTGAGGCGGCCGGGGTCGCGGGTTTGGCCATGTACCAGCACGCGGCACCCGCGTTGGGCCAGACTCAGCGCCAGCAAGGGGGTGAGCACGGGCAGCTTGCGCGCGCCGTTGTAGCTGGGCAGCACGACGGTGGGCGCGGTGCTGGTGGGAAGGGCGGGCAGCCGGGTATGGATGGCGTCGAGGAAGCCGGCGAGTTCTTCCGGCGTTTCGCCCTTCACCCGCATGGCGATGCAGAAGGCGCCGAGTTCCAGGTCGCTGACTTGCTGGTCCAACACCTGGCCCATGAGGTCGGCGGCGTGTGCGCGGCTCAGGGCCCGGGCGCCGTCTTTGCCGCGCCCGATCTCCTTGAGGTATGCCGAAATGCCCATGGTTGGATTTTCAGGTTTTCTTGATAAGAACGGGTTATAAGAATAATTTTTTTGCGGGCGTTTCAGCTCGACACCGCGTCGGTTTGGGCGGGGGTGTGCTGCACCAATCGCTTGAGTTCGGGCACGCAGGAGCCGCATTGGGTGCCGCATTTCAAACCGTTTTGCAGCGCTACCAGCCGCTGGGCGGGCTCACCCGGGGTGTGTTGCAAGAATTGGACGATGCTCTGGTCGGTGACACCCACGCAGTTGCAGACCGGTTTGCTGCGCGCCACGGGTGCACCCGCAGGCGGGTGGGCGGTGGCTTGCAGCAGCGCCAGGCCGCCGGCCGGGGCGGGCAGGCTGTCGCGCAGCAGGGTGGACATCCAGGTGCTGGATTGGGTGTCCCCGGCCAGCAAAAACGCTTGCACCCGATGGCCCGCGTCCCGGCTCAGGCGCACACGGCGTTGCTGGTGGCGCGGCGCGTCGGCGTAGCGCAGGGTGTCGGGGCCATCGAGCTGCAGCGTGTGCACCAACAGCGGCAGCCAGTCAGGAGTCGATGTGGGGGCTTGCGCGTGGGCCGCCTGGAACCAGAGTCCGGTCATGTCGGTGGTCTGCCCCGAGGTGTTGAGCGCGGAAAACGGAATGCAGGTGGCGTGGTCGAACCGCGAGAGCAAGGGCCGCAGCGCGCGTTGGGCGGCCAGGGCCTGGTCGGCCGGCAGCCAGGCCAGGGCCTGGACGGTCCAGGGCAGGAGCGCTTTGTCGATGCGCACCGCGGCGTGCTTGAGTTCCGGTTGCTTGGAGGTGGGGCAGTAGGCCGAGGTGGTGAGGCCGTTGACGCCCGCCAAGGCGGTGCCGTCGGTGGCCCGGCCGCCGATGAATTCGCTGCCCCAGTGCATGGCGATGAAGCACTGGCGCCGGGCGAGTTCGTGCGAGGGTTGGGCCGGCAGCACCAGTTGGCCGCGCTTGCTGGTGACGCGTACCAGATCACCGGCTTCCAGGTCGGCTTCGGCCATGTCTTGCGGGTGCATCTGCACTTCGGGCTCGGCCACGTGGCCGAACAGCTTGCCGAGGGTGCCGGTGCGGGTCATGCCGTGCCACTGGTCGCGCAGGCGCCCAGTGGTGAGTGCGTAGGGGTAGCGGGACTCGCGTTCTTCGGCCAGTGGCGTGTAGGGCAGGGCGGCAAAGCGGGCACGGCCGTCGGCGGTGGGGTACACGCCATCGGCGTAGAGGCGCTCGGCGCCGCTGGTTTGACCTTCAGGCAGGGGCCATTGCTGCGGCGTAGCGTCCAGTTGGGCGTAGCTCAGGCCGGTGATGTCCAGGTCGCGGCCCCGTGTGCTGTCGCGGTGTTCGTTCCAGACCTGTTCCGGCGTGTCGTAGGGAAACAGCGTGGAGGGTGCGCGGGCGGGCAGGCGTTGCTCCAGACGGCGGGCCAGGTCCGCGGCGATTTGCCAGTCGTGGCGCGGGCCGTCTTCGTTGACGGAGGGAGCTGACACGGCCGCGCGGACCCGGCTGATGCGCCGCTCGCTGTTGGTGACGGTGCCTTCCTTCTCG
>CAZSZN010000216.1:0-4694 GCA_964610405.1 uncultured Macromonas sp.
AGCTGGCCCTGGCCGAAGCGGTGGTGTACCTGGCCGTGGCGCCCAAGAGCAATGCCGTTTACAAGGCCTACAACGAGGTGCGTGCCTGGGTGAAGAAGGACGGTACCCGCCCCGTGCCGATGCACCTGCGCAATGCCCCCACCCGGCTCATGAAGGATTTGGATTACGGCAAAGGCTACCGCTACGCGCACGATGAGCCCGATGCCTTTGCCGCTGGCGAAACCTACTTTCCTGACGGGATGGCGCCGCCGCCGTTTTACCGTCCGGTGCCTCGGGGTCTGGAAATCCGCATCGGCGATAAGCTGCGGGAACTGCGAGAGCGCAACATTAGCCCACCTAATACTTGACGCGACTTGTCGATGGCGCGACAAAATCGCCGAAATGGTCCGGAAATTGCAGGGTAAACCCGTGTTCCACCCGGGCAAACACCCAGTGGCACACCCGGTGCGCGTGGCTACAATCCGCGCATCAACCCGCCACCGGCCGCTACCCCGGTTCCGCACGGCGGGTTTTTTGCTGGCCTGAGCGCACCCCGCGAATGGGTCAGTGAGTCCCTCACAACGGAGCTTTTTTTCATGGACATCTTGCTACAGCAGATCATCAACGGTCTGGTCCTGGGCAGCATGTATGCCTTGGTGGCCTTGGGCTACACCATGGTGTACGGCATCATCGGGCTCATCAACTTCGCCCACGGCGACGTGCTCATGGTCGGCGCCCTCACCAGTTGGACCATCATCGTGCAAGCGCGCGACGCCATGCCAGGCATTCCTGGCTGGATGTTGCTGGTGCTCTCGGCCATCATTGCGATGGTGGTGTGCGCGGTGCTGAACTTCAGCATCGAAAAGCTGGCCTACCGGCCGCTGCGCAACTCCCCCAGGTTGGCGCCCCTCATCACCGCCATCGGCATGAGCATCTTGCTGCAGACGCTGGCGATGATCATCTGGAAGCCGAACCCCAAGTCCTTCCCCACGCTGTTGTCGCAAGAGCCCATTCACCTGGGTGGCGCCGTGATTTCGGTCACGCAATTGACCATCCTGGCCACCACGGTGATCGTGCTGTCGCTGCTGATGTACATCGTCAACAAGACCAACCTGGGCCGAGCCATGCGCGCCACGGCCGAAAACCCGCGGGTCGCGGGGCTGATGGGCATCAAGCCCGACGTGGTGATTTCCGCCACCTTCATCATCGGTGCCATGCTGGCGGCCATCGCCGGCATCATGTGGGCGTCCAACTACGGCACGGTCCAGCACGCGATGGGCTTCATGCCCGGCCTGAAAGCCTTTGTGGCGGCGGTGATGGGCGGCATTGGCAACCTGGCCGGTGCGGTGCTCGGTGGCGTGGCGTTGGGGCTGATCGAGTCGCTGGGCGCGGGCTACCTGGGCCCGTTGACCGGGGGCTTCCTGGGCAGCCAATACGCGGACATTTTCGCCTTCGTGGTGCTGGCGCTGGTGCTCACGCTGCGGCCGTCGGGCCTGCTGGGTGAACGCGTGGCCGACCGCGCCTGACAGAAGGGAGAACGACATCATGACGAACTCCAAACTGGGCAAATTGGTGGTGTTTCTGATCGCCGCCGTGGCGCTGGCGGTGCTGCCGCTGGTGCTGCAATCCACCGGCAGCAACTCCTGGGTCCGCATTGTGGACGTGGCGCTGCTGTACGTGCTGCTGGCCCTGGGCCTGAACATCGTGGTGGGCCATGCCGGCCTGCTCGACCTGGGCTTCATCGCCTTCTTTGCGGTCGGCTCGTACATGTACAGCCTGCTGGCATCGCCGCACCTGACCGAAACCTTTGAGTTCATCCGCGCCAGTTTCCCCAACGGCCTGCACATGAATTTCTGGTTCGTGATGGTGCTGGCCGGCATGCTGGCCGGCATGACCGGATTGATCCTGGGTTTTCCGGTGCTCAAGCTGCGCGGTGACTACTTGGCTATCGTGACGCTGGGCTTCGGCGAGATCGTGCGCATTTTCATGCTCAACCTGGACCGCCCGATCAACCTGACCAATGGCCCCAAAGGCATCAGCAACGTGGACGCGGTCAAGGTGTTTGGCCACGACATGAGCCAGCGCCTGACGGTGAACATCGGTGACTTCAGCTACACCTTCCAGTCGGTGACGCTGTACTACTACCTGATCCTGTTCTTCGTGGTGGCCGCGATCGTGATCAGCTACCGCCTGCAGGATTCGCGCATTGGCCGTGCCTGGATGGCCATCCGCGAGGACGAGATTGCCGCCAAGGCCATGGGCCTGAACACCCGCAACCTGAAGCTGGCCGCCTTCGGCATGAGCGCCACCTTTGGCGGTGTCTCCGGCGTGCTGTTTGCCTCCTTCATGCGTGGCGTGTACCCCGAATCGTTCATCCTGATGGAGTCGGTGATGATCGTGGCCATGGTGGTGCTGGGTGGCCTGGGCCACATTCCCGGCGTCATCCTGGGGGCGCTGGTGTTGGCCGGTCTGCCCGAATTGCTGCGCCATGTGGCGCATCCGCTGACGGCCATGACCGATGGCCGCCTGGGACCGGAGATCCTGCGTCAGCTGCTGATCGCGCTGGCCATGATCATCATCATGCTGTTGCGTCCGCGGGGCCTGTGGCCGTCGCCCGAGCACGGCAAGTCCCTGAGCAAGTGAGGCGGAGAGCAACATGACAGAAACCATTCTGAAAGTGGCCAACGTCTCCAAGCGCTTCGGCGGCTTGCAGGCGCTGAGCGACGTGGGCATCGAGATTCAACGCGGCCAGGTGTACGGCCTGATCGGCCCGAACGGTGCCGGTAAAACCACGTTCTTCAACGTGCTGACCGGGCTGTACACGCCCGACAGCGGCAGTTTCGAGCTGGCGGGGCAGTCCTACACCCCCACGGCGGTGCACCAGGTGGCGAAGGCCGGCATTGCGCGCACGTTCCAGAACATCCGGTTGTTTGCCGAGATGACGGTGCTGGAAAACGTGATGGTGGGGCGCCATGTGCGCACCCAATCCGGGCTGCTGGGCGCGGTGCTGCGCCTGCCGTCGTTCAAGCGCGAAGAGCGCGAGATCGCCGACCGCGCGATGGAGTTGCTGGAGTACGTGGGCATTGCCAAGTACGCCGACTACAAGTCGCGCACCCTGAGCTACGGCGACCAGCGCCGCCTGGAGATCGCCCGCGCCCTGGCCACCGAGCCCAAGTTGATCGCGCTGGACGAGCCGGCCGCCGGCATGAACGCCACCGAGAAGGTGCAGTTGCGCGAACTGATTGACCGCATCCGCAACGACAAGCGCACCGTGCTGCTGATTGAGCACGACGTGAAGCTGGTGATGGGTCTGTGCGACCGCGTGACCGTGCTGGACTACGGCAAACAACTGGCGCAAGGCACGCCGGCCGAAGTGCAGAGCAACGAAAAAGTGATCGAAGCCTACCTGGGCACCGGAGGACACTGAAATGGCACAAACCCTGTTGAAAGTATCGGGCCTGAAGGTGTCGTATGGCGGCATCAAGGCGGTCAAGGGCATCGACCTGGAAGTGCGCGAAGGCGAACTGGTGACGCTGATCGGCTCCAACGGCGCCGGCAAGACGACCACCATGAAGGCGATCACCGGCATGCTGGGCGCCGAGGCGGGCCAGATCGAGTACCTGGGCAAGTCCACCAAGGGCAAGGGCTCGTGGGACTTGCTCAAGGACGGGCTGGTGATGGTGCCGGAAGGACGGGGCATTTTCACCCGCATGACCATCACCGAAAACCTGCTGATGGGCGCTTACATCCGCACCGACAAGCCGGGCATCGAGCGCGACATCGAGCGCATGTTCGAGCTCTTCCCGCGCCTGAAGGAGCGTAAGGACCAGTTGGCCGGCACCATGTCGGGCGGCGAGCAGCAGATGCTGGCCATGGCCCGCGCGCTGATGAGCCAGCCCAAGGTGCTGCTGCTGGACGAGCCGTCGATGGGCTTGTCGCCGATCATGGTGGACAAGATCTTCGAGGTGGTGAAGGACGTGTACAGCCAGGGCATGACCGTGGTGCTGGTGGAGCAGAACGCCCGCCGCGCGCTGCAGATTGCCGACCGGGGCTACGTGATGGACTCGGGCGAAATCACCATGACCGGCGCCGGCAAGGACATGCTGGACGACCCGAAGGTGCGCGCCGCCTACCTGGGCGAAGCCGTCGGGGCGTAAGTTTCCAGCGCGTGGGCCGGCCGGTGGGGCCGCCCGTGTACCTACAATAGAGGGTTTTGCGGCCAGTCCGCAACCCTCTTTTTTTGTTGCCCCATGACGCAAGCACAGCACCCCGCTACACCCGCCGACGTGCAGGTTGACGAAAACCACATCATCGCCGAACGTCGCGAGAAGCTGCGCGCCCTGCGCGAAGCCCAGGCGGCGGGCCACGGGCCGGCCTTTCCCAACGATGTGAAGCCGCAGCACAAGGCCGCCGACCTGTTCGCCGAGTACGATGGTATGAGCAAGGAGATGCTGGAGCCGCTGAAGGTTCGCGCCAGCGTCGCTGGCCGCATGATGCTCAAGCGGGTGATGGGTAAGGCCAGCTTTGCGACCTTGCAGGACGCGTCGTTTGGTCCCACGGGTGGCCGCATCCAGATTTACCTGAACCTGGAGAGCGTGGGTGCCGAGGTGCTGGAAGCGTTCAAGCACTGGGACCTGGGCGACATCGTGGCGGCCGAAGGGGTGCTGTTCAAAACCAAAATGGGCGAGCTGACCATCCACGCCGACAAGGTGCGC
>CAZSZN010000217.1:0-4593 GCA_964610405.1 uncultured Macromonas sp.
CGCTACGGCGAGTTCGGCCAGTGCCACCGCAACGAGCCTTCGGGCGGCTTGCATGGCATCATGCGGGTGCGCGGCTTCACCCAGGACGACGGGCACATTTTCTGTACCGAAGACCAGATCCTGCCCGAGTGCGACACCTTCACCCAGGTGTTGAAGAAGGTGTACGCCGACTTCGGTTTCACCGAGATTCTGTACAAGGTGTCCACCCGCCCGGCGGCGCGCATTGGCTCCGACGAACTGTGGGACAAGGCCGAAAAAGCGCTGATGGACAGCCTGCGCCACAGCGGTTGCGAGTTCGTCATCTCGGAAGGTGACGGCGCTTTCTACGGCCCGAAGATCGAATACACCCTGAAGGACGCCATTGGCCGCGAGTGGCAGTGCGGCACCATCCAGGTGGACTTCAACCTGAGCGAGCGCCTGGACGCCGAGTACGTGGCCGAGGACGGCAGCCGTCAGCGCCCGGTGATCTTGCACCGCGCCATCGTCGGCAGCCTGGAGCGTTTCATCGGGATTCTGGTGGAACAGCACGCTGGCGCGCTGCCGGTTTGGCTGGCGCCGGTGCAGGTGGCGGTGCTCAACATCACCGATGGGCAGGCCGATTACTGTCGCGAAATTGCCAAAGCGCTGGAAAATCAAGGCGTTAGGGTGGCGTTGGATTTGCGCAACGAGAAAATCACGTATAAAATCCGAGAGTTTTCGCTGCAAAAGCTGCCTTACATCCTCGTTGTGGGAGACAAAGAAAAGGCCGCCGGGGCGGTTGCCGTGCGTGCGCGTGGCAATCAGGACCTGGGGGTGTTGTCCCTGGAGGAGTTCGCTCAACGCATCCGCTCGGACATCGACGCCAAGGCTTGAGTCAGAACTCTTTGTGCTGAGTGTTCTTGGGCCGTCAAGCAGCTTTCCGCTGCCTGGCAGCCACTTGAACAGAGGATTTCACCATCGCTACCGCACCCAATTTCCGCGACCGCCGTCAACGCGAGGAACGCGCTCATCGCCTCAACCGCGAAATCAACGTTCCCGAAGTCCGTCTGACGGGTCCTGATGGCGAAGCCATCGGTATCGTGAGCACGATGGAAGCGCTGCGCATGGCCGGCGACCTGGATGTGGACCTGGTGGAAATTGCCGCAACGGCCAAGCCGCCGGTGTGTCGTCTGATCGACTACGGCAAGTTCAAGTACGCCGAGCAGAAGAAGGCGGCAGAAGCGAAATCGAAGCAGAAAGTCATCGAGGTCAAGGAGATCAAGTTCCGCCCTGGCACCGATGACGGCGACTACAACATCAAGATGCGCAATATCCGTCGTTTTCTGGACGATGGCGACAAGTGCAAGATCACCCTGCGTTTCCGCGGTCGGGAAATCACCCACCAGGAACTGGGTCTGGCCTTGTTGAACCGCATTCGCGATGAGCTGGGCGACGCCATTGTGGTGGAGCAGTTTCCCAAGCTTGAAGGTCGTCAGATGATCATGATGATTGCCCCTGGCCGCAAAAAAGCGGGTGTGGGCAAGCCGGCTGCCGAAGGCGTGCCGGCACCGCAAGCGGCCTGACCGCCGTTTGCGTTTCAGGGATGCAAGGGTTGGTCGCCCTTGTGACCCCAAGTGGCTCGGGGCCAACAAGACCGTGGAGCAGGTTTCACGGCGCCTCACGAGCACAAACCATAAGGAGCATGCCATGCCCAAAATGAAGACCAAGAGCAGTGCGAAAAAGCGTTTTCGCGTTCGTCCGGGTGGTACCGTCAAGCGCGGTCAAGCCTTCAAGCGTCACATCCTGACCAAGAAGACCACCAAGAACAAGCGCCAGTTGCGCGGCGCGGTGAATGTGCATGAGACCAACATGGGTCACATGGCACAGATGCTGCCCGGCATGGGCATTTGATCAACGACGAACAAGGAGTAAGCTATGCCTCGCGTCAAACGTGGTGTCACCGCACGTGCCCGTCACAAAAAAGTCCTGGCCCTGGCCAAAGGTTTCCGCGGCCGTCGCGGTAATGTCTTCCGCATCGCCAAACAGGCGGTGATGAAGGCGGGCCAATACGCCTACCGTGACCGTCGCACCAAAAAGCGCGTGTTCCGTCAGTTGTGGATTGCCCGTATCAACGCCGGCGTGCGTGAATTGGGTCTGACCTACAGCCAGTTCGCCAACGGCCTGAAGAAAGCCGCCATCGAGATCGACCGCAAGATGCTGGCCGATCTGGCTGTGAACGACAAGGCTGCTTTCAGCAGCATCGTCGAACAGGTGAAAGCCAAGCTGGCTGCTTGATGGACGACGGGTTTTTCTGAGCGAAAATACCCGACTTGAGGGGCCAGCGCTGTACGGCACTGGCCCTTTTTCATTTCCCACCGTGGACCGTTGAGATGAGCGACCTCGATTCCCTGGTGCAGTCTGCGCGCGAGCTGTTTGCGCAGGCCACCACCCCCGCCGACCTGGAAAACGCCAAGGCCCAGTACCTGGGCAAAAGCGGCCGCATGACCGAGCTGATGAAAGGCATGGCGGCGCTCAGCGTGGAAGAGAAGAAGACCCGGGGCGCCGCCATCAACGTGGCCAAGCAGGCGATCGAGGCCGCCCTGAATGAATGCCGCCATGCTTTGGCTGAAGCTGAACTGCAGCGCCAGTTGCAGGCCGAGGCGCTGGATGTGACCTTGCCCGGCCGCCAGCGCGGCACCGGCGGCCTGCACCCGGTGAGCCTGACGCTGGAGCGCATCGAGGCGATCTTTGGCTCCATGGGTTTCGAGGTGGCCGACGGCCCCGAGATCGAATCCGACTGGTTCAACTTCACCGCACTGAACACGCCCGAAGACCATCCGGCGCGTTCCATGCACGACACCTTCTACGTGGAAGGCGGCTCCGAGAAGGCGCCCAACCTGCTGCGCACCCACACCAGCCCGATGCAGATCCGCCACGCGGTGCAGCACGTCAAGCGTCACAAGGCGCTGGCTGGTGCGTCTGCGAACGAACTGTTCAGTGGCGACATGCCCGAGATCCGCGTCATCGCGCCGGGCCGCACCTACCGGGTGGATAGCGACGCCACCCACTCGCCCATGTTCCACCAGTGCGAAGGCCTGTGGATTGGCGAGAACGTGAGCTTCAAGGATCTGAAGTTCGTGTTCACCGATTTCTGCCGCACCTTCTTCGAGTCGGATGACTTGGTGCTGCGTTTCCGCCCGAGCTTCTTCCCCTTCACCGAGCCCAGCGCCGAGATCGACATCCAGTTCCAGACAGGCCCGTTGGCGGGCCGTTGGCTGGAGGTGGCCGGTAGCGGCCAGGTGCACCCCAACGTGGTGCGCAACATGGGGCTGGACCCCGAGAAATACATCGGCTTTGCCTTTGGCATGGGGCCGGACCGCCTGACCATGCTGCGCTATGGCGTCAACGACCTGCGCCTGTTCTTCGACGGCGACATCCGCTTCCTGAGCCAGTTCCGCTGATCTGCCAACGCATTCCGAGAGTCTGAAACATGCAATTCCCCGAGTCCTGGCTGCGTGAATTCTGCAACCCGCCCCTGACCAGCCAGCAGCTGGCCGACACCCTGACCATGGCCGGTCTGGAGGTGGAGGAGTGCGTGCCTGTGGCGCCGCCTTTCTCCAAGATCGTCGTGGGCGCCATTGTTGAAGCCGAGCAACACCCCAACGCCGACCGCCTGCGCGTGTGCAAGGTGGACGCCGGCACCGGCGAGCTGCTGCAGATCGTCTGCGGTGCGCCCAACGCCCGGGTGGGCATCAAGGTGCCGTGTGCCCTGGTGGGCGCCGAGCTGCCGCCGGGCGAAGACGGCAAACCCTTCCTGATCAAGGTGGGCAAGCTGCGCAGCGTGGAGAGCTACGGCATGCTGTGCTCGGCCCGTGAGTTGGGCCTGTCCGAGGACCACGGCGGCCTGCTGGAGCTGGTCGCCGACGCGACGGTGGGGCAGGACATCCGCGAGCACCTCAAGCTCGACGACCGCCTGTTCACCCTCAAGCTCACGCCCAACCTGGCGCACTGCCTGAGCGTGTATGGCATTGCGCGTGAGGTGGCCGCCCTGACCGGTGCGCCGCTGAACGAACCCTCGTTCCCCACGCTGCCCACCACTCACAACGACAAACTGCCGGTGCAAGTGCAGTCGCCCGATCTGTGCGGCCGCTTCACCGGGCGCATCGTGCGGGGCATCAACCCGCAGGCACAAACGCCCGCCTGGATGGTGGAGCGTCTGGCCCGTTGTGGCCAGCGTAGCGTGTCTGCGCTGGTGGACATCTCCAACTACGTGATGTTCGAGTTGGGTCGCCCATCGCACATCTTCGATCTGGACAAGATTCACGGCGGCCTGCAGGTGCGCTGGGGCAAGGCGGGCGAGCAGCTCAAGTTGCTCAACGGCAACACCGTCACGGTGGACGAGACCGTGGGCATCATCGCCGACGACAAAGAGGTTGAGTCGCTCGCGGGCATCATGGGTGGCGACGCCACGGCCGTGGGTGACGATACGCGCAACGTCTTCGTGGAAGCGGCGTTCTGGTGGCCCAAGGCCATCGCGGGCCGTTCGCGCCGCTACAACTTCAGCACCGACGCGGGCCACCGCTTCGAGCGCGGGGTCGACCCCCAGCTCACCGTGGAACACGTCGAGCGCATCAC
>CAZSZN010000218.1:0-4564 GCA_964610405.1 uncultured Macromonas sp.
TGAGCCGGTCCACCGCCGCCACCGCCGAGTTGCCGGTGGCGAGCATCGGGTCCAGCACGATCACGTCGCGCTCCTCCATGCCCGACGGCATCTTGAAGTAATACTCCACCGCCTGCAGCGTGTTGGGGTCGCGGAACAGGCCGATGTGGCCCACGCGCGCGCTGGGCACCACTTCCAACATGCCATCCAGAAAACCATTGCCGGCCCGCAGGATGGACGCCAGCACGATTTTTTTGCCGTCGATGACGCGGCCGGTGGTGCGCTCCAGCGGGGTTTCGATCTCGATCTCCTGCATCGGCATGTCGCGGGTCACTTCGTAGGCCAGCAGCGCGCTGACCTCGTGCACCAACTGGCGGAACCCACGGGTGCTGGTGTCCTTGCGGCGCATCAACGTGAGTTTGTGCTGCACCAGCGGGTGGTCGATGAGGTGGACTTGGGGTGTCATGTCAAGCGGGCCGTTGCGGCGGCCAAGAAAACGTCAATGGACCATATGCTAACGGCTGGCGGCCCCGCGAAGTGGACCCAACGCCAGGGCCCGCACCCCGCACAATGGCTGGATGCAACACACGCCCCACACCTCGCTGGAACAGCAACTGCGCAGCGCCAGCCACGCGCGCTTTTTCATCACCGACATCGACGGTGTCTGCCGGGGCAAGACCCTGAGCGGCGAGCGCATGGCCGACATGCTGGTGGACGGCGGCACCATCGCCAGTGCGGTGTTCGGCTGGGACATTGCCGACGACCTGTACACCCACGGTGTGGACTTTGCCGGCCTGGGCACCGCGCTGGGCGAAATCGGCCTGCAGTTGGATGCGTCCACCGCGCGGCGTCTGCCCTGGGACGATCAGCGCTGGGCGCTGATCGGCGAGCACCTGCTGCCCGACGGCTCGCCCCTGCCCTTGTGCCCGCGCCAAGTGCTCAAACGGGTGCTGGCGCAGGCCGCGCAAGACGGGCTGACGGTGCAAGTGGGCGTGGAGCTGGAATGGTTCGTGCTGGCCGAAACCGAACGCAGTGTGCGCGACAAAGGCTTCAAAGGCCTGCGCACCGCCACCGAAGCGGTGAACAACTACTCGCCGTTCCGGGTCGATGCCGTCAAAGGCTTCGTGAACGACTTGTTCCAGTGGCTGCCGGCGGCCGACATACCGCTGGAAGCCTTGCACACCGAAGCCGGACCCGGCAACCTGGAGGTGGCGCTGCGACACGCCGAAGCACTGCATGCGGCCGACCGCGCCGCCTTGTTCAAACAGGCGGTGCGCGAGATGGGCCGGCCGCACGGGCTGTTGCACACCTTCATGGCCAAATGGTCCACCGCCTATGGTGGCTGTGGGCAGCACCTGCACCAGAGCGTGTGGCGCGACGGGCGCAACCTGTTCCATGACGCGCAGGCGCCCCACGGCGTGAGCACCACCTTGCGCCAGTACATCGCCGGCCAACTGCAGGCCCTGCCCGACTTGCTGGCGGTGTACGCCCCGTTCATCAACAGTTACAAACGGCTGGTGCCGGGCATGTTGGCGCCAGTGCACCCCACCTGGGGCGTGGACGACCGGCACGCCGCGCTGCGGGTGGTGCCTGGCAGTGCCAAGTCCACGCGCCTGGAAACCCGGATTCCCGGCGCCGACGCGAACCCATACCTGGTGATTGCGACGTCGGTGGCGGCCGGGTTGCATGGCATCCGCCAGGGGCTGGACTTGGACAAGGTGGCGAGCGAAGCCGCGCAGCGCCCCTTGAGCCGCAGCCTGGAGCAGGCGGTGGAACGGCTGGACCAGTCCAGTCTGGCGCGCGAACTGCTGGGGGAGGCGTTCGTGCAGCATTTCGTGCAGACGCGCCGCTGGGAATGCGACCGCTTCCAGCGCGCAGTCACCGACTGGGAACTGAACCGTTACATGGAACTGGTCTGAGCCAGTGGCGCTGGCGGGCGCTGCGGCTCCACATCGCGCCACAAACGGTGCGGGTGGCTGAAACACAGAAAGCGCTGGTGGGTGGCACGGCCAATGGTGCACAAGCCCACGCGCTGGGCCACTTCCAGCCCCATTTGGGTGGTCCCGCTGCGCGAAACCACCACAGGCACCCCCATCTGGGCCGACTTGATGACCATTTCACTGGTCAGCCGCCCGGTGGTGTAGAACGCCTTGTCGGCGCCATCCATGTCTTCGGGGTCTTGCAGCCACATCCAGCCAGCGATGGTGTCCACCGCGTTGTGGCGGCCTACGTCCTCCACAAACACCAGCATCTCGCTGCCGCGGAACAGCGCACAACCGTGCACCGAACCGGCCGTCTTGTAGGTGGAATCCTGCTCGCGGATGGCCTTGACCATAGCGTACAGGTCGGACTGGCGCAAGCGCGCCTCGGGTGCCAGGCGGATCTGGTCGATCTCGTCCATCAAGCCACCGAACACGCTGCCCTGGCCGCAACCGGTGGTCACCACCCGGCGGGCGGTGCGCTCTTCGATCGAATCAATGCCAGACCGGGTCTTGACCGACGCCGCACCCACGTCCCAATCGACGGTGATGGATTCGATGTCGTGCACCGAGCGCACCAGGCGCTGGTTGCGCAGGTAGCCGAGCACCAGCCATTCGGGGTGCTGGCCCAGCGTCATCAGCGTGACCAGTTCGCGCTTGTCCACGTACACGGTGAGGTCGCGCTCGGCCGGAATGGACAACAGGCGCTGCTCACCGAATTCGTTGACCACCGCGACCTCGCGCGTCAACTCCGCCTTGGCCTCGGTCAAACGAGGCAAAGGCGCGCGGAAGGCAGCGTGTCGGGGCTCGGTCAGCAGCATGCGATCACCTTAACACGACCTGGTGCATGGCGTGGGCGCGGGCGGATCAGGCCTTGCCAGCCACAGGGACGCCCCCGGCGGGTGCAGCGCCTGTCGGCTTGGCACTGCGCACTGCCGGAATCTTGCCAGCCTGGATGTCGTCGTGCCACAGTTCGTGGTGTTCCTTGGCCCAGGTTTCGTCCACGTAGCCGGTCTTCATGGCGTTGTAAGCGCCCTGCATGCCTATGGTGCCCATGTAGATGTGGCCCATGAACATCACCATCATGATGACAGCCGCACTGGCGTGGATCATGTGGGCGATCTGCATGTCAGCCCGCAGGTAGGCCAAACCCGGAACGACCTTGTCGAGCACCAGCCCCGAAGCGACCACGATCAGCCCGAACAGGAACACCCCGGCCCAGAAGAGCACCTTCTCGCCAGCATTGAAGCGGTGCGACGGCACCTCGTGAGCCCCCAGCAAGCCCCCGCCCTTGAGCAACCAGGTGATGTCTTCCTTGCGTGGCAGGTTGTCCTTCACGAAGGTGAGGATGACCACCACCAGCGACACCGCGAACAGCGGCCCAGTGAAGTTGTGGATGTTCTTGAGCGCGTAGGTGAGCCAGCCGAACAGCGTGGTGCCAATGACGGGCAGCAAAAAGAATTGCCCAAACGCCATCACGATGCCCGACACCGCCAGTGCCACGAAGGCGATGGCGTTGACCCAATGCGCCGCGCGCTCGAAATAGGTGAAGCGCTCGATTTTGCGGCCCGTTTCTGCGCCGTGGAGTGGGATGGTGCCTTTGCTGAAATAGAAGATACCAATGGCCACCAGCACGATCAACATCAGCGAGCCGCCGTAGGGCAGGATGATGTTGTTGCGCACCTGGCGCCAAGCCTCACCTGCGTTGGTGTAGCCCGAGCCGGGGTACTGCACGAAGGGTTGGATCAGGGTGCCGTATTCCGCGTACGGGAAGTTGGTGACCCCGGTCGTGCCCTTGCCCACCTCGCGCCACATGGGGGCGTTGTTGCCAGGCTGTACCTCACGCCGCTGGGCGTTGGTCTGCTCGGCGTAGCCGGGTTGGTTGGCCGCATCGGTGATGTCCAGAATGTTGCCGTGCTGGATACCGCCGGGGGTGGCGGCCGAAGCGGCAGCCTCGGCTGGCGCGGTGGTGGTCGCTGCAGGCGCGGTCTGGGCCCAGGTGCCAGACCCGGCCCCAACCAGCCCCAGCGCTAAAGCACCGCTGGCCAGCCAGCGTCGCGTCCACATGGATAGAGAGCCTGTCATCGGGGCCTCCTCACTGCGCAGCGGTGGCGCGGTTGTATTCGTTCTGGCCATACTGCGCCCGGGCGCGCAACTGTTGCTGCCAACCGTTGGCGTCGCCCGCCTTCCAGCCTGGAGCGGCGTACTGGCTGCTGCCCACGCCCGCGCTGGGCGCGCTGTCGGACTTGATGCCGCCCATGCCCTGCGGCTTGTCGCCACAGGCGGCCAGCATCAGCGCGGACGCTGCGGCAGCAGCCACCCACAAAGTGCGTTGGTGTTGCATGGTCAGGCCCCTTTCGCGGTGGACTGGCTGCCGTAGGCGGTGCCCCAACCCCAGACCTCGGCGCCCTTGCCGCGCTGGACCACACGGGTGCGGAAAATGTCGGCGACCACGTCGCCATCACCGGCCAGCAAAGCCTTGGTAGAGCACATCTCGGCGCAGGCGGGCAGCTTGCCCTCGGCCAGGCGGTTGCGGCCGTATTTCTCGAACTCGGCCTGGCTGCCGTTGGCCTCGGGGCCGCCGGCGCAGAAGGTGCACTTGTCCA
>CAZSZN010000219.1:0-4381 GCA_964610405.1 uncultured Macromonas sp.
TATCTCAGTCCCGTACAGTTCGAGCAAGCTCAAGAAGCTTAGGTCGGTGTCAACGGAACCGGCAGCAGCCCACCTCGCTCATGTGAAGCGTCAAGAGGAGCACTCCTACGGTAGCAACAGCGAGAAGTTTCTGCTGCTGTACGCCTGCCCCGAATCCATCGAGCAGCTGTATCAATACCCGTTTGAAATCCTAAACCTGTGGATCTCTTCAGCAGGTTTTCCGATGGAACAGGTGCGGGAGATCACGAGTTGGCCGACCAGTGAGGACAGTGGGTCGCGGCGACTGGTCTTACGCTGCGACAGCGGTCGAATGTATGGTGTTGACGAAGAAGGCGCACGGTATCTGACGCCTTCATCCGCAGTTTGGGCTCAATCTTGAAAAACGCTACGTGACTTCACGCCCTTGGTTCTGGATTCTCCGAGCTGATACCATTTCCGCAATGTCTTCGATTCGCGATTTCCTCTCGATACCTCAGACCGACATGGTCTGAGCGAGGCACCTGCGCCCGCTCAAACAGCGGGCGTAGCTCAAGGGTCAGAGCCCTTGCCTTATAAGCGAGTGACCTGGGTTCGAGTCCCAGCGTCCGCACCACAGATCAACCAAGGCGTGCATCAAACAGGTATGCCGCCATGGTTTTCAGGCAATCCCCCAACCACCTGCGGTACGCAGTACGATGTCCGACGTACCTGCCTGTGTAAACAAATCACGCCAACATGGTTGAGTTGTTTACACTTGACGGGAGTGAATGGCTCCAAAAACCAATCACTCACTCACATCGAGCGGATGTTTACGAAAAAAGGTCCGTATAACCGTTCTAAACGCCCCCCCGCCCCAGCCCATGTTTGCGGATTTTGTCCGCGAGCGTGGTCTTGGGCACCTTCAAAGCCAGCGCCGACTGCGCCACATTGCCGCCATGGCGCTGCAAGGCATCGGCGATCAACCCGTGCTCGAACCGCTCCACCCGTTCGGTCAACGATGGGTTGTCTGCCGCCGAACCGGCAGGCGAAGGCGCCAACCACTGCGGCTCCACCCCCAGCACCAGGGCATCGGCCACGTTGCGCAGCTCGCGCAAATTGCCCGGCCAGTCGTGCTGCATCAGTCGCTGCAACTGCGCCCCGGTCACCGTGGGTTGGGCGCGCCCAAACCGGCTGGCGGCCAGCAGCAGAAAATGTTCCAGCAGCATGGGGATGTCGTCGCGGCGCTCACGCAGCGGCGGCAGTTCGATGTTGACGACGTTCAACCGGTACACCAGGTCGGCGCGAAACTGCCCCTGCCCGGCTTTGGCCAGCAAGTCGTCTTTGGTGGCCGCCACCACCCGCACATTGACAGGCACCGCCTGGTTCGAGCCCAATCGCTCAATCGAACGCTCCTGCAACACCCGCAGCAGCTTGATCTGCACGCCCATGGGCATGCTTTCCAGCTCGTCCAGAAACAGGGTGCCGCCATGGGCGTGTTCAATGCGGCCAATGCGGCGCTTTTGCGCCCCCGTGAAAGCGCCGGGTTCGTGCCCGAACAGTTCGCTGTCCAGCAAGGTGTCGGGCAGGCCGCCGCAGTTCAGGGCCACATAGGGCGCCTGCGCCCGGGTGGAGTAATCGTGCAAGGCGCGCGCCACCACCTCTTTGCCGGTGCCGGTTTCCCCGCGAATGAGCACGTCGACCGGCGAATCGGCCAGGTCCAGCACCATTTGCCGCACCCGGCGGATGGCAGGCGCGTGCCCCACCAGCCGGCCTTCCAGGCCCTCGCTGAGGGACAAAGCGCGGCGCAGGTGGGCCACTTCCAGCGTCAGCCGGCGCTTTTCCAACGCGCGCTGCACCACCTCGATCAGGCGCTCCGGCGAAAACGGTTTGGTGATGAAGTCATAGGCGCCATTGCGCATCGCCTCCACCGCCAGCTCCACGTTGCCATGCCCTGTGATCATGATCACCGGGAGATCAGGGTCCATCTCGTGCGCCTCGGCGATGACGGTCATGCCGTCGGCCCCAGGCAGGCGCATGTCGGTCACAACCACGCCGTCCATACCAGGCCGCAACAAGGGCAGCAAGGCCTCGGCGCGGTCAAACGCCTTCACGTTCATGTCGGCCAACTGCAACGCCTGCACGCAGCCCAGGCGCACCGAGGCATCGTCTTCGACCAGGTACACGGTCAGGGGGGCGTTCATGGCGGGTGCGGGCTTTCGGTATCGGCGGGGGGCTGCATCGGAATGCGCAGCACGAAGCAGGCCCCACCCCCAGGGGCGTGGGTGGCCTGCAAATCTCCCCCGAATTCTGCCGCAATGTCGCGGCAGATCACCAAGCCCAGCCCCAGGCCGGCACCGTGCGATTTGGTGGTGTAGAACGGCTGGAACATGTGGGCGAGGTCGGCGTCGCTCAGGCCTTTGCCGCTGTCCTGCACATGCACGCTGACCGTGCCCTGCTGCGCATCGCCGAGCGCGTACAGGGACAGGCGCTTGTCGGGGCTGTCGCGCATCGCGTCCAGCGCGTTGCTGACGAGGTTGACCAGCACCTGCTGCAGCCGGTTGGCATCGCACCACACCGTCCAGGCACCGGGCTGGCAGCGGTTGTCCACGGTGACGCGCTCGTTGTCCAGGCGCCATTGAAACAGGAACAGGGCGCGGGCCAGGGCGTGCGCGGGGTCCACCGCTTCGGGGCGCGCCACCGATTTTCGGGAAAAACCTTTCAAGGGCTCGATGATGCCGGCCATCTGGTCCACCAGTTGCGAAACGATCTGCAGGTTGTCCTGCGCAATCTCGGGCCGGCCCCGACGCACAAACTCCGCCGCGTTGCCCGCCAGCGTGCGAATGCCGCCCAGCGGCTGGGTCAACTCGTGGGTGATGCTGGCGGCCAATTGGCCCAGCACCGCCATCTTGCCCGCGTGCACCAGCTCGTCCTGGGCTTCGCGGAGGTTGCTTTCGGTTTGCCGCCGCTCGGCCACTTCCTGCCCCAACCGGGTCACCGCGTCGGTCAACTCCTGGGTGCGCAAGCCCACCTGGGCCTCCAGGTCGGCGTTGGCCTGCTCCAGCAAGGCTTTGGCCAGCCGCTTTTGGCGTTCGGTGCGGCGGCGCTGCGCCACGTACAAAGCCAGCAAGGCCAGCGCCAGCACCCCCAGGGCGCCGCCAGCCGCATCGGCCAGGGCCTGCTGGCGCACACCGGCCAAGTTGCTGAAGGTGAGCACACGCCAATCCATGCCGTCCAGTGCCCGGCCCAGCACCAGGTAGCCCGCCGCGCTGGGCACCAAGTCGGACGAGGCCGGCGCACCGCTGTCGGGCACCGCCAGAAAGCCCTGCACCTCCTGGCTTTCCTCGTCCAGGCTCAAGGTCAAGGGCCGGGGAAAGTCGGCCAGCCGCACCTCGCCGTAAATGCGCGAAAGCTGCAAATCGACACGCTGCTCTGGGGTCAAGGGGGTCATGGCGGTGTAGCGCCAGGCCGGCTGCGACGACAGGATGACCACCTGGTTGGCGTCCACCACCAGCGCGGGAGCATTGAGCGTGGACCAGGTGCTGGAGAGCGAATCCAACCCGATCTTGATGGCGGCCACGCCAATCACGCTCGCTCCATCGTGGATCGGGTGGGCGGCGAAATACCCCGGTTGGCCGCCGCTGCCGATGGCAAAGTGCCGGGTAGAACGCCCCGCCAGCGATTCCAGAAAATACGGGCGCTCGCTCACCGCGTGGCCCAACTGGCTGTCGTCTTCCACCGCCGTGTTGCTGGACGCGCGCACCACGCCTTGCACATCGAGCACAAACACCGCCTCGCTGCCCAGGTGGGCGTTCAGACGGGACAGGTAATCGGTCGCGGCGGCCGCGTGCCCGGGACTGGGCGCTTGCAGCAAGCGCACCACCGAAGGGTGCAGGCCGACCGTGGCGGGAATGGGCTCCAGCCGGCGCACACGGGCCTCCACCACCGACGCGAACAGATCGAGCCGGGTGTTGGAGCTGACCTTGAGCGCGGCGGTGCCCAGCTCCATGCTGCGCTGAAACACCCCCATGGCCGCCAGGGCCATGAGGGCGAGCACCAGCACAAACAAGGGCCAGCCCCGCAGCAAGCGGGCCATGACGGCCCGCACGGGCGGGGCCGGTGCGGCAGCAGCATCAACGGGGATCATCCGCTCCTCAAGGTTGGAAGTGGTGCCATGATGCCATCTGGCGCGCACCACCGCAGGCGCGGTCAGTGCTGCAGGATCTTGCTGAGGAAATCCTTGGCGCGGGGGGAGCGGGCTTCGGGGTTGCCGAAGAACTCGGCCTTGGCGCAGTCTTCCACGATGTGGCCCTTGTCCATGAAGATGACCCGGTGGCTGACGCGCTTGGCAAAACCCATTTCGTGCGTCACGCACATCATGGTCATGCCTTCATTGGCCAGTTGCACCATCACGTCCAGCACCTCA
>CAZSZN010000219.1:4391-4559 GCA_964610405.1 uncultured Macromonas sp.
CACCCACCATTTCGGGGTCCAGGGCACTGGTCGGCTCGTCGAACAGCATGACGATCGGGTCCATGCTCAGCGCCCGGGCGATGGCCACGCGCTGCTGTTGCCCGCCCGAGAGCTGGCCGGGGAACTTGTCCTTGTGCGCCATCAGGCCAACGCGGTCGAGCATCTTCA
>CAZSZN010000220.1:0-3702 GCA_964610405.1 uncultured Macromonas sp.
TCCTGTACGAGAACGGCGAGTTCTACTTCATCGAGATGAACACCCGCGTGCAGGTGGAGCACCCGGTCACAGAAGCCATCACCGGCATCGACATCGTGCGCACTCAGATCGCGGTGGCGGCTGGCGAGAAACTGCCGTTCACCCAGCGCCAGATCCAGTTGCGCGGCCATGCCATTGAGTGCCGCATCAACGCTGAAGACGCCTACAAGTTCACGCCGTCGCCCGGCCGCGTCACCACCTGGCACATGCCCGGTGGCCCGGGAGTGCGGGTGGATTCGCACGTCTACGCCAACTACATGGTGCCGCCGAACTACGACTCGATGATCGGCAAGCTCATCGTGCACGGCGACACGCGCGAACAGGCGTTGGCGCGCATGCGCACGGCGTTGTCGGAAGTGGTGATCGAAGGCATCAAAACCAACGTGCCACTGCACCGCGAGTTGATGGTGGACGCCAATTTCGAGACCGGCGGCACCAACATCCATTACCTCGAATCGTGGTTGGCCCAACGTGAGCGCTGAAACCGACAAGCCCGCGCGCATGTTCGAACTGGTGCTGCTGGTGCCGGAGTCGCACGTGGAGGACGTGAGCGACGCGCTGGAGGCCTTGGAAGCGCTGAGCGTGTCGGTGGAGGACGCCGACGCCCAGACGCCTGCGGAGCAAGCCTTGTTCGGTGAGCCCGGCATGCCCGCGCCCAAAGCCGGCTGGCAGCGTTCGCGCGTGGTGGCCTTGTTTGCCGACCAGGCCTTGGCCCGCGAGGCCACCGATCTGCTGTTGCCGCAAGACTTCTTCCACGATTGCGAAGTGGTGGGCATTCGTCCGGTGGCCGACGAGGATTGGGTGCGCCTGACCCAGTCCCAGTTTGCGCCGGTCGAGATCACGCCCAGTTTCTGGATCGTGCCCAGTTGGCACGAGCCGCCCGCGCAGGCCCTGCAGGTGATCCGGCTCGACCCGGGGCTGGCATTCGGCACCGGCACCCATCCCACCACCCGCATGTGCCTGCGCTGGATCGCGCGGCGCTCCCTGGCGGGGCAACGGGTGTTGGACTACGGTTGTGGCTCGGGTATTTTGGCCATCGGCGCGGCCAAATTTGGCGCCGCCGAGCTGGTGGCGGTGGACATTGACTCGGCGGCGGTGGAGTCGACCCGCGTCAACGCCGCCAACAACCATGTGCGGTTGCACGCGGGCTTGCCCGATGTGGCCCAGGGCCAGTTCAACCTGGTGCTGGCCAACATCCTGGCCACCCCGCTCAAGGTGCTGGCGCCGTTGTTGTGCTCGCACGTCGCGGCCGGGGGCGATCTGGTGCTGGCCGGCATCCTGGAACGGCAGGCGCAGGAGTTGCAAGAGGCTTACGCCCCTTGGGTTCAACTCGCGGTGACCGATGCTGAAGAGGGCTGGATCTTGATGACTGCCAAAAATGCAGCTTGAGCGTCAGATAATGGACGCATGAGTTTCATCACCCGTTGCCCGGCTTGCCACACCGCGTTCAAGGTGGTGAGCGACCAGCTCAAAATCTCTGAGGGCTGGGTGCGTTGCGGTCACTGTCAACAAGTGTTTGACGCGACGCTGGATCTCCAGCCCTGGTGGCCGGAGTTGCCGGTGGAGCCTGTGCCCGAGTCCAGGCCCGAGTTGGTTCCAGAGCCTGCGCCAAAGCCTGCACCAGAGCCGGTGTCGGTGCCGGATCAGGCTGAACCTTTCAGCGTGTGGGAGGCTGCTCCTGCAGCAGTGCCTTCAGCGTCACCAGAGCCACAACCGGAGCCTGAGCTGGTCAGCGAGCCTGAACCACCCCGGGACTCTCTGTCTGAACCCGTCCCGGAGCCAATGTCTGAGCCGCCGTTGCAGGCGGACGAGCCCCCCATGCCGTCGTTCGTCCGACAGGCCCACCGGCGCGCCTTCTGGCGCCGGCCAGGGGTGCGTTGGGGTTTGGGTCTGGTGCTGGTCTTGTTGGCGGTGGCGCTCGGGGTGCAGGCCGCGTTGCATTGGCGTGACCCTCTGGCCGCTCATGCGCCGCAAGCCCAACCCGCCCTTGAAACCTTGTGTGCCCCCATCGACTGCAAGGTGGAGCCGCCACGGCAGTTGGAGCACATCGTCATTGACAGTTCGGTGCTGTTGCGGCGCGAGCCTGGACGTTACACCTTCAACGTGGTGGTGCGCAACACCGCCGCCGTTGAGCTTGCCACGCCAGCGTTGGAGCTCACCCTCACCGACTTGCAAGACCAAGTGGTGGTGCGCCGCGTGCTGTTGCCGAACGAATGGCCCGAACCGCGTGCCACCCTCGCGCCTGGCGCCGAATGGCCGGTGCAGTTTGAGCTGGAGCTCGAAACCCCGCAAGCCCAGGTGATGACGGGCTACCGCGCGATTCTCTTTTACCCCTGACCTTCCCCGACTTTCCATGTCCATCCTCATCTGCGGCTCGCTCGCGTTCGACACCATCATGACCTTCGAGGGGCGGTTTGCCGAGCAAATCCTCCCTGACCAGTTGCACATCCTGAACGTGTCGTTTCTGGTGCCTGGCTTGCGCCGCGAATACGGGGGATGTGCCGGCAACATCGCCTACGGCTTGCGGCAATTGGGGGCCCAAGCCCGCCCGGTGGCCACCTTGGGCAGCGATGGTCAGGAGTACCTGGAGCGTCTGCGCTCGCTCGGCATTGACACGCGCCATGTGAGTTTGGTGGCCGACCACTACACCGCGCAGGCCATGATCATGACCGACCGCGACAACAACCAGATCACCGCCTTCCACCCCGGGGCCATGGGGCAGGCTCATCTCAACCCCATCAGCAGCGATGCTGCGGCACGGTTGGGCATCATCTCGCCCGATGGGCGTGACGCCATGATGCAGCACGCCGAACAGTTCCACGCGGCTGGCATTCCCTTCGTCTTCGATCCCGGCCAGGGGCTGCCGATGTTCAACGGCGCGGAGTTGTTGCGGTTTGTCGAACTGGCCGATTGGGCGGCTTTGAACGACTACGAGGCCCGCATGCTGAGCGACCGCACGGGTTTGTCTTACGAGGCCTTGTCGCAGCGTTTGCGCGGCCTGGTCATCACCCTGGCCGATCAGGGCTGTGACATCTGGCAAGACGGCCAGCGCACCCATGTGGCCGGTGTGGCTGCGCGCGAGGTGGTGGACCCGACCGGGTGTGGTGATGCGTTCCGCGCCGCCTTGCTGTTCGGCCTGGAACAGGGATGGTCATTGGTGCAATGTGCCGAGCTGGGCAACCGCATGGGGGCCGAGAAAATCGCCTGCCGGGGTGGCCAGAACTACAGCTTCACCCTGTAAGCTTCGCGCCCATGGAAAAAGCCCGCAGGCGGTGACGCCTAGGCGGGCTTTTGCATTTTGGCCGCTTGCCCGAGAGGGGCCCGTGGCCAAACACCATCAGGGTTTTTTGCTGGTCGGGAAAGGCCAGGCAGCCTGGGGGTTGAGCTTGGTTTGTGCGGCCGGTGCAGGTGCGGCTGCAGGGGCAGCCGCCTTCTTGGCGGCGGCCTTTTTGGGGGCTGCTGCTTTCTTGGCCGGAGCCTTGGGCGCTGCAGCCGGTTTGGCGGTGGCTTTGGCAGGTGCGGCAGCCTTCTTCGCAGCCGGTGCAGCGGCTTTCTTGGCCGGAGCCTTGGGCGCTGCAGCCGGTTTGGCGGCGGCTTTGGCAGGTGCAGCAGCCTTCTTCGCAGCCGGTGCAGCGGCTTTCTTGGCCGGAGCCTTGGGCGCTG
>CAZSZN010000220.1:3802-4558 GCA_964610405.1 uncultured Macromonas sp.
CAGCCGGTTTGGCGGCGGCCTTGGCAGGTGCAGCAGCCTTCTTCGCAGCCGGTGCAGCGGCTTTTTTGGCCGGTGCTTTGGCGGGCGCGGCGGCCTTCTTGGCGGCCGGCGCTTTCTTCTCAGGCGCTGCGGCCTCCTTGGCCGGTGCCGCTTTCTTGGCCGGTGCGGCCTTTTTCGCAGTTGCCATCTTATTCTCCTTGATCAAGTTGCAAAGAGCGCTTGACCTCGGACGATTCCGGGCAAGCGATTCAACGCTCTGGATTCAGGCGGATGCATCGCGCCAGCGAATCCAAAGCGTTGAATGGGGGCGCAAACCTCGGCATCGATCGCGGGACGCAAGATGGCGGGGTGTGCAAAAAAAGGCCGCATGGGTGGATGAGGGCGCCTGGAGACATCAGTCCCAGGACAGCGCGCCTCCCGATTGGTACTCGATCACGCGGGTTTCGAAGAAATTGCGTTCCTTCTTGAGGTCGATCATCTCGCTCATCCAGGGGAACGGGTTTTCTTCGTTCGGGAACAGCGGCTCCAGGCCGATCTGCGTCGCACGCCGGTTGGCGATGTAGCGCAGGTAGCCCTTGAACATGGAGGCATTGAGGCCGAGCACGCCACGCGGCATGGTGTCTTCGGCGTAGGCGTATTCCAAGTCCACGGCCTTCAGGAACAGCGCCTTGATTTCGGCCTTGAACTCGGCCGTCCACAGGTGCGGGTTCTCCAGTTTGAGCTGGTTGATCAGGTCGATGCCGAAGTTGCAGTGCA
>CAZSZN010000221.1:0-4538 GCA_964610405.1 uncultured Macromonas sp.
TGGTGGGTGATACATGGATCGAACATGTGACCCCTGCCGTGTGAAGGCAGTGCTCTACCGCTGAGCTAATCACCCGATATCGGGATGGTGGGTGATACATGGATCGAACATGTGACCCCTGCCGTGTGAAGGCAGTGCTCTACCGCTGAGCTAATCACCCATCAAGCCTTAAATTATATACTGGATTTAGGCTGCTTCCAAGTTTCGCCACACAGTTTTTCCTTTGCTGGCTTTGTCCAGATCGGCCAACACGCTTTCATGGGCTTGGGCTTCTGCATCGCTGGCCTGCAACACCGGCAAATTGAAGCCGGACAAGTCGATCACCTCCACGCCCTGGCTGCTCGTGCTGGTGGTTTCCATCTCCATCACCAGCGCGTCTTGCCCACGGGTGAGGTTGATGTACACGTCGGCCAGCAACTCGGCATCGAGCAAAGCGCCGTGCAAGGTACGGCCGGAGTTGTCCACACCGAGGCGGTCGCACAAGGCATCGAGGCCGTTGCGCTTGCCCGGGAACATTTCCTTGGCCATGACCAGCGTGTCGATGACGCCACCCACCAGTTGCCGGGTTTTGCCATGCCCCAGGCGACGGAATTCCTCATCCAGAAAACCGATGTCAAACGGGGCGTTGTGGATGATCAACTCAGCGCCGGCCAGGTAGTCCAGCAGGTCGGCGGCCACTTCGGCGAACTTGGGCTTGTCGGCCAGGAATTCGAGCGAAATGCCGTGCACCCGCAACGCGTCTTCGTGGATGTCGCGTTCGGGGTTGAGGTAGAAATGACGGTTGTTGCCGGTCAACTTGCGGTTGACCATTTCCACACAACCGATTTCGATGATCCGATCCCCATCGGCCGCCGACAGACCCGTGGTTTCGGTGTCCAGAACGATCTGGCGCATGGCTCAGTGGTGCTCGCGGGCGTGGTTGATGGTGTAGCGCGGAATTTCGATGGTGACATCGTTCTGCGCCAACCGCACCTGGCAGCTCAGGCGCGATTGCGGCTCCAAACCCCAAGCCTTGTCCAGCAGGTCTTCTTCGTCTTCGGTGGCTTCGTTCAGCGTTTCGAACCCCTGGCGCACGATGACGTGGCAGGTGGTGCAAGCGCAACTCATGTCGCAGGCGTGCTCGATTTCGATGTCGTTGTCGAGCAAGGCTTCGCACAGCGTGGTGCCGCTGAGCGCCTGGATGCGGGTGCCTTGCGGGCAATACTCAGGATGGGGCAGGACGGTGATGGTCGGCATGTCAAAGATTCTCTACGTTTTGCCCGGCCAACGCCTGGGCAATGCTGCGGTTCATGCGTTGCGCGGCAAAACCTTCAGCGCCTTTGGCCAGCGCTTCGGTGGCGGCCTCGATCGCGGCGGCATCCTCGCCCTGGCGGGCCAGGTACACGACGGCCATCAAGTCCTGAAGCGCGGCGCGCTCCGCCTCGCTGAGCAGGTCGCCATCGGCCGCCAACGCGGTCTGGGTGGCGTCGGTCATGCGCTCCGCCTCCACCCTGGCTTCCACCAGCGCCCGCGCCTGCATGTCTTGCTGTGCGGTGGCAAAACTGTCTTGCAGCATCTGTGCAATCTGCTCGTCGCTGAGGCCATACGACGGTTTCACGTCAATGCGAGCCTCAACGCCCGTGCTTTGTTCGCGCGCACTCACGGTGAGCAGGCCGTCGGCGTCCACGGTGAAGGTGACGCGAATCCGGGCAGCACCCGCCGCCATCGGCGGAATGCCGCGCAATTCGAAGCGCGCCAGACTGCGGTTGTCGGCCACCAGGTCGCGTTCGCCCTGCACCACGTGCAAGGCCAGTGCGGTTTGCCCGTCTTTGAAGGTGGTGAAGTCTTGTGCCAGCGCCGTGGGGATGGTGGTGTTGCGCGGCACGATGCGCTCCACCAGTCCGCCCATGGTCTCCAGCCCCAGCGACAACGGGATCACGTCCAACAGCAGCAATTCGCCATCGGGGTTGTTGCCAGCCAACTGGTTGGCCTGGATGGCGGCGCCCAAGGCCACCACCTCATCCGGGTTGAGGTTGGTCAGTGGGGCTTGTTCAAAATAAACGGCCACCGCTTGGCGAACCACCGGCATGCGGGTCGAGCCGCCCACCAACACCACACCTTGTATGTCGGCCTTGTCCAGTCGTGCATCGCGCAGCACACGGCGCACCGATGCCATGGTGCGGTCGGTCAGGGCCTGTGTGGCGGCTGCGAAATCATCGTGCGTGACCGCGCACTGGCATGGAGCGCCCTGCAGGACGGCGCTGAAAGTCACGCTTTGGGCCGTGCCAGCCAGCGGCGTCAAGGCCTCCTTGCAGCGGCGCGCTTCAGCCATCAGGCGCGCACGATCTTGCGGTGCCCAATCGGCGGCATGGGTTTCAAACCCTGCACGCGCCAGCACCCAGTCGGCCAAGGCCAGGTCGTAGTCATCGCCCCCCAGCGCAGAATCGCCACCGGTCGCCATGACCTCGAACACCCCCCGCGTCAGGCGCAGGATCGACACATCGAAGGTGCCACCACCCAGGTCGTAAATGGCGTACACACCTTCGGCACCCTGGTCCAAGCCATACGCGATGGCAGCAGCGGTCGGCTCGTTGATGAGACGCAACACGTTCAGCCCCGCCATTTGGGCGGCGTCTTTCGTGGCTTGGCGCTGAGCGTCGTCAAAATAAGCAGGCACGGTGATGACGACGCCATACAAGTCGTCATTGAACGTATCTTCGGCTCGAAACCGCAGCGTCGCCAGAATTTCGGCGCTGACCTCCACCGGTGATTTGTCGCCCGCCACCGTGCGCACGCTCACCATGCCAGCACCATCGACCACCTGGTAAGGCAGCCGCGCCGCGTCGGGCAGGTCCGCCAGCTTGCGCCCCATGAGCCGCTTGACCGAGCTGATGGTGTTGCTCGGGTCGTCGGCCTGGGCCGCGAGCGCATCGAACCCGATCTGGCGACCACTGCCCTGCCCTTCGGGCAGATAGCGAACCACGCTGGGCAGGATGACGCGGCCGGCGTCGTCGGGCAAGCACTCCGGCACGCCATGGCGCACGGCGGCCACCAACGAATGGGTGGTGCCCAGGTCGATGCCGACGGCGATGCGGCGCTGGTGCGGATCGGGCGACTGCCCCGGTTCGGAAATTTGTAATAAAGCCATGGCAAATCAAAGACGGTCGAGCCGCTGATGCACTTCTTCGGCAAAGCGTTCGACGAACATCAGGGCGCGCACGTGCTGCACCGCCCCAGCGGCGTCGCCTTGCTGGTCGATCGAGTGGGCGAGCTGCGCATGCAATTGCTGGCGGGCAGCGGCGGTTTCGCCCAGCAAATTCTCCAGCGCGGCAGCGTCATCGGCCCCGTCCAAAGCCTCGCGCCACTCCATCTGCTGCATCAAGAAAGCAGGCGGCATGGCGGTGTTGCTTTCGGCATTCACGGCGGCACCGTGCAGCTCGCACCAATAACCGGCCCGCTTGAGCGGATCTTTGAGGCGGCTGTAGGCCTCGTTGATGCGCACCGACCACTGCATGGCCACGCGTTGCGCCGCACTGCCCTGGGTGGTGAAACGGTCAGGGTGGGCTTGGCGCTGGAGCTGCTTCCAGCGCTCGTCCAGCACCGCACGGTCCATGGCAAAGCCAGGCGGCAGACCAAACAAGGTGAAATCGTCGGCCTGTAGGTTGAGCGCAGCAGCGGGTGCAGGCTGGGCAGCCTCAGACACGGAACGACTCACCACAGCCACAGCGGTCACGCTCGTTCGGGTTGAGGAACTTGAAACCTTCGTTCAAGCCCTCGCGCACGAAGTCAAGTTGGGTGCCGTCAATGTAGGGCATGCTCTTGGGATCCACCAGGATCTTGATGCCCTGATCCTCAAAAATCACGTCTTCGGGAGCCACTTCGTCGGCATATTCCAGCTTGTAGGCCAGGCCCGAACAACCGGTGGTTTTGACCCCCAGGCGCACACCCACCCCTTTGCCACGACGGGCCAGGTATTTGGTGACGTGCCGGGCTGCGGCCTCTGTGACGGTGACGGACATTCAACCCACCCGCTTTCTCAGTGTGCGTGTTTCTTTTTGTAGTCTTCCACGGCCGCCTTGATGGCATCTTCAGCCAGGATGGAGCAGTGGATTTTGACCGGCGGCAGCGCCAGTTCTTCAGCAATTTCGCTGTTCTTGATCTGCGCCGCCTCGTCCAGCGACTTGCCTTTGACCCATTCGGTCACGAGCGAGCTGGAGGCAATGGCCGAGCCACAGCCGTAGGTTTTGAAGCGGGCGTCTTCGATCAACCCGGTTTGCGGATTGACCTTGATCTGCAGTTTCATGACGTCGCCGCAGGCGGGCGCGCCGACCATGCCGGTGCCCACGGTGTCGTCGCCTTTTTCAAAACTGCCGACGTTGCGGGGGTTTTCGTAATGGTCAATGACTTTGTCGCTGTATGCCATGGTAATGCTCCTGTCAGTGTGCCGCCCACTGGATGGTGGACAGGTCGATGCGATCTTTGTACATCTCCCACAGGGGGGAGACTTCGCGCAATTTGGCCACGTTGGTCTTGATGGATTCGATCGCGTAATCGATTTC
>CAZSZN010000222.1:0-4531 GCA_964610405.1 uncultured Macromonas sp.
CGTTCGGTGCCGAACAACTGGGCCTGGCCCACACCGGCCACCCGCTGGATTTCGGGCAGCACGTTGCGCGAACCGTAGTCGCCCAGCGCCACCGGGTCCCAGGCCGGGTCGTTGGACGACAAGATGGTGAACAGCAGGAAGTTGGAGCGCGACTTGTCCACCCGCACGCCCTGCTGCGTCACCGCCGAAGGCAGCCGTGGCGTGGCGCGCGACAGGCGGTTCTGCACGTCCACCTGGGCCAGCTCGTCGTTGGTGCCGGGCTCGAAGGTGAGGGTCAGCGTGCCGGAGCCGTTGGCCTGCGCCACCGACTCCATGTAAATCAACCCGGGCGAGCCGTTCATCTCGCGCTCGATGATGGACAGCACGCTGTCCTCCAGCGTTTGTGCCGACGCCCCGGGGTAGGTGGCGTTGATGACGATGGCCGGCGGGGCCACTGGCGGGTACTGCGACACCGGCAACTGGGTGATGGACACCGCGCCCAGCACCGTCACGAACAGCGCGATCACCCACGCGAAGATGGGGCGGTCAATGAAAAACTTGGCCATGCAATTCCCCTGTCATTGGCCTTTGTTGCCGTTGCCATTGCCGTTCGCGGCGGGCGCTTGCCAGGGCACGGCTTTCACCGGGGCGTCCCCGCGCAGCTTCTGGAAGCCATCGACCATCACTTGGTCGCCGGCTGCCAGGCCTTCCAGCACCACCCACTGGCCTTGCTGTTGCCCCCCCAGCTTCACCGGGCGTGGGCTGACCTTGCCGTCGCTGCCCACCACCATCACGCTGTCGCCCTGCGGGGATCGGCTGACCGCCTGCTGCGGCAGGGTGACGGCCTGCGGCGCCTGAGCCTGTGCCAGCCGGACTCGCACGTACATGCCCGGCAGCAGCCGGCCACCCGGATTCGGCACTTCGGCGCGCAGCGTCACCTGGCCGCTGGTGCTGTCCACCGTCAGGTCGGTGAACAGCAGCTTGCCGGCTTGCGGGTGCACCGTGCCGTCTTCCATCACCACCTGCACCTGGGCGCCTGGGCCCTTTTGCAGTTTGCCGGCTTCCACCGCCCGCGCCAGCGCCAGCGCTTCGTTTGCGCTCTGGGTGAAGTTCACGTACAAGGGGTTGATCTGTTGCACCACCGCCAGGGGCGTCATGTCGCCCTGGCCCACCAGTGCGCCTTCGGTCACCAGCGCCCGGCCAATGCGCCCGGCAATCGGCGCCGCCACGTCGGCATAACCCCGGTTGATGCTGGCCGTCTGCACCGCGGCCTTGGCCACCGCCACCTCGGCTTCGGCCTGGCGCACCGCCACTTCGGCGTTCACGAACTCCTGTTTGCTGATGGCCTGCTCGCCCACCAGTGGGCGGTAGCGTTCCAGCAGGGCCTGGGCCTGGGCCAGTTGGGCTTCGGCCTTGGCCTGCTGCGCGCGGGCGCTGGCCAGGGTGGCTTCGTAGGGCGCTGCGTCAATGCGGAACAGCGGCTGGCCCGCCTTCACGTCAGCGCCTTCCTGGAACACCCGCTGCTGCAGGATGCCCGCCACCCGGGCGCGCACCTCGGCCACGCGAGACGCTTCCAGGCGACCGGGCAATTCGGCGTTCAGCGCCACCGCGCCCGGCGACACGGTGACGACACCGACTTCCGCCGGGGGCATCTGCATGCCAGCGCCATTGCCGGCGCCTTCCTGTTGGCTGCAGGCGGCCAGCGCCAAGGCCAGGGCGGTGAGAGAGAGTGCCAGCCGGGTGCGGCGGGCGGCGGAGGGGTGTGACGCGGCAAAGGTTGCGGCCATGTGATACCTCGAACAGGGGAACTTTAAGCAGGCGTTAATATACATACAATCTTGAATGTATGTGTGTCAGCCCGGTAAAGACCGTGCGTGATTGCTGGAAATGATATGGTGAGACGAACGAAAGCCGAAGCCGAACAGACCCGCCACGCTCTGCTGGACGCGGCCGAGCGCCTGTTCCTGGAGCGCGGCGTGTCGCGCACCACCTTGCAAGACATTGCCACCGCCGCCGGCACCACCCGTGGCGCCATCTACTGGCACTTTCAGGACAAGGCCGCGCTGTTCAATGCCATGATGGACCGGGTCACGCTGCCGCTGGAGCAGGCGTTTCTGGACTTTCCCGACTGTGCCCAGGCCAACGCCGATGGGGTGCTGGCCCATTTGCTCAACGCCATCCTGAATGCGCTGAAGGCCACCGCGCACGACCCCCAGACGGGCCGCGTGTTTGAAATCGCGATCCACAAGGTGGAGTACGTGAGCGACATGCGGCCCGTGGTGCAGCGTCGGATGGAGGCGATGGGCCAGTTTCGCCAGTACATCCAGGACGCGCTGGAGCGGGTGGCCGAACTGAGCAACACGCCGCTGCCCATGTCGGCGCCCGACGCAGCGATGGGCCTGTGCATGTTGTTCGACGGCCTGCTGGAAAACTGGCTGCTCGACCGCAGCGCTTTCGACCTGGAGGCCATGGGCCGGACCACGCTGACCAACTTCCTGCGTGGTCTGGGGCTGGTGCTGCCCCGGCAGACGCCCGCTGCTCAGCCCGGTGCGCGTTCAGGCGCTAGGGGTGCCGGCGTCTGAAGTCGTCGGGTCGGTTGGCGTGGCCGCACTGTCGAGCAGCGCGTCCACGGTGCTGTCCTCTGCGGTGTCTGTGGGCAGTTCCGCTGGGGCTTCTGCCACGGGTGTCTCGGTGGCAGGCGTTTCGCTCACTGGTGTTTCGGTCGCAGGAGCCTCTGCAATGGGGGTTTCCGCGTCAGCCACAGGCGATGTCTCGGGTGTGGGCGCCGGTGCTGGTCCCGCCAGTGCCTGATTTTCCTGGTAACGCGCCAAGTTGCGCGACACTCGGTCCAGGGCCTGACCCTGACCGGGCGTTTTGCCCGCAGCGGCCATGGCTTCAAACTTGGCCACCACGCGTTCCAGCCCGGGTGGTGCGCTTGGGCGCCCCGTGCCACTGGCGGTTTCGGTGCTCACCTCGGCTTGCGTGGGCGTTGATGTCGCGGCTTTCTCGGCCTTGTTGGCCTTGGGCCAATCGCGGGCCATCGCGGCCGCAGGGGTGTTCTGGATCTTCATGGTTCCACTCCAGTCGCCCCCAACCGGGAGCAGGTTTCAGCACTCTAGCGCCGCACTGGCCCGGTGAATGCCTGAAAAAGAGAGGCAATCCGGGTGCATTTCGCGTTATTCAAGCCGGCAGCCTCAATCCTGCGCCAGCTTGAACACGGCGGTGCTGGCGCGCAGGTTGGGCCACAGCCGCACTTCGCGCCCTTGTTCCAGGCCAAAGCTGTCGGTCACCTGCAGGCCCAGCCGTTGGGCCAGCACTTCAAAGTCGCCATAGGTGCCGACGCGGATGTTGGGCGTGTCGTACCACTGGTAGGGCAGGCGCTTGGTCACCGGCATGCGGCCTTGCAGCACGCTCAGTCGGTTGGGCCAGTGCGCAAAGTTGGGGAAAGCCACGATGGCCTGGCGCCCCACGCGCGCGGTTTCGCGCAGCATGGTTTCGGTGTTGCGCAAGTGTTGCAGCGTGTCGATCTGCAGCACCAGGTCAAAGCTGTTGTCCTCGAACATGGCCAGGCCATCTTCCAGGTTCAGTTGCAACACGTTGATGCCGCGTTGCAGGCAGGCGTGCACCTTGGCATCGTCGATTTCCACCCCATAGCCGGTGCATTGGCGGGTGTCACGCAGGTAGGCCAGCAGGGTACCGTCGCCGCAGCCCAGGTCGAGCACGCGGGAGCCGGCGGGCACCAGCCGGGCAATGGATTCCAGGGTCAGGCGGTCGGTCATGCGCGGCCTCCTTGTGCGGTGGTCAGGCTTTGGGCCACATGGCGGTCGAAGTAGGCGCGCACGGCGGCGTGGTAGCGCGGGTCGTCGAGCAAAAACGCGTCGTGCCCGTGCGGCGCGTCGATTTCGGCATAGCTCACGTCGCGCCGGTTGTCCAGCAGGGCCTTCACCATTTCACGGCTGCGCGCCGGTGAAAAGCGCCAGTCGGTGGTGAAGCTGACGAGCAGAAACTGGGCTTTCGCGGCCGCCAGGGCCGCGCTCAGGTTGCCGCCATGGGCGCGTGCGGGGTCGAAGTAATCCAGCGCGCGGGTGATGAGCAGGTAGGTGTTGGCGTCGAAATACTCGCTGAACTTGTCGCCCTGGTAGCGCAGGTAGCTTTCAATCTGGAATTCCACTTCCTGGGTGGAATAGCGGTAAGCCAGCCGCACCGCTTCCTCCAGGTCACCGGCCTCGGTGGCTTCGGTCAGGGGTTTGAGCTGGCGGCCGAACTTCTCGTTCATCACGTCGTCGCTCAGGTAGGTGATATGCCCGATCATGCGCGCGATGCGCAAGCCCCGGCGTGGCAGGGTGCCGTGGCGCAGGTAATGACCGCCGTGGAAATCGGGGTCGGTCACGATGGCGCGGCGCGCCACCTCGTTGAAGGCGATGTTTTCGGCCGTCAGGTTGGGTGCGCTGGCCACCACCACCGCGTGGCGCACGCGCTCGGGGTACTGCAGCGTCCAGCTCAGCGTTTGCATGCCGCCCAGGCTGCCGCCCATGACGGCGGCCAACTGACC
>CAZSZN010000223.1:0-4506 GCA_964610405.1 uncultured Macromonas sp.
TGCTCGAAGGTGACCTTATTTTCTTCCAGGTCGGCGGCGGAGGCGAATGTCTTGGTGCTCATGGGGTTGCTCCTGAAAAATTCGTCTATAGCAAATAAGTTTGCCATAAATCAATGCCGCGATGGTAGCGTCAAAGTTTGATATTGACAAACATATTCGTTTAAGTAAAAACCCTAACCCGATGCCGCAGTTCGACGGCACAGAGTGACAATCTACGCATGAACACCAACAAGCACAACCCGCCCAACGAGGCGGTGGAGGAACCGGAGGAGCGCACGTCGCGCGGCATCCAGAGCGTGGAAGTGGGTGGCCAGTTGCTGAAGGCGCTGGCGCACACCGGCCGCCGGATGGCGCTGAAAGACCTGGCCCGAGAAGCGGACATGACGCCCGCCAAAGCCCATCCTTATCTGGTGAGCTTTGGCAAGCTGGGCCTGATCGAGCAAGACCCGGTGAGCGGCCACTACGGGCTGGGCCCGCTGGCCATGCAGTTGGGGCTGATCAGCCTGCAGCAGGTGGACCCGGTGCGCTTGGCGATTGCCGAGTTGCCGGGGCTGGCGCAGCGCGTGGGCTGCACCGTGTCGGCTGCCGTGTGGGGGGCGCAGGGCCCGGTCATCATCCGGGTGGAAGAAGGCCCTACGCCAGTGCACGTGGCCATGCGGCACGGCATCCCGGCCTCGCTGCGGCACACCGGCACCGGCAAAATTTTTGCGGCCTACCGCGCGCGTGCCGAAGTGGCCGCCGCCCTGGAGAGCGAAGGCTTGGCCGGCGAGTTGGACGACCCGGCTTTCGCCGCCGAGCTGGATGAGATCCGACAGACCGGCATCACCCAGGTGCGCGACGAACTGCTGCCCGGCATCAGCGCCATGGCGGTGCCGGTGTTTGACGGCTTTGGTCGGCTGGTGTTGGCCATCGCCGCCATCGGCCCGACCAAAATGCTGGACCTGCGCCCCGCCGGCTCACAGGCCAAAGCCCTGCGCGATGTGGCGAGCAGCCTGTCGCAACGGTTGGGCGCCAACGTCACTTGAGCCAACGGCAGCCAAGGCACAGTCCATGGGCACAACGGCACGCGACAACAACCGGATGGCGGCCTTCACCGCCGGCATTGACGGCGCCGCGACGTCCATCCCCACCACGCTCGGGGCCACGGTCATCATCTACGGCAGCATTGCGCCGCAATACCTGGGGCTGGGTGTGCTGGCCGCGTGCCTGGCCATCGTGCTCACGCACGCCCTCACCGCCGGTTCGCAACGGCCCGTGGTGTACGCCGCCCGGTTTTTTGAGGCAGCCACCCTCACGGTGATGGTTCAGCAACTCGCCAGCCAGTCGCACGCGCTGGGTTTGCCCCACACGCCCGAAGTTCGCCTGGCATTGGCGGCCCTGATCGTGACGCTGGCCGGCGTGGTGGTCGGCTTGCTCTGGCTGGTCGGTGCCGAACGGTTCGCGCGTTTCATCCCGGCGCCGGTGTACCTGGGCTTCAGCAACAGCATCTCGGTGGCGCTGCTCATCAGCCAATCGCGGGCGCTGGCCGAACAGTCGCAAGGGTTCACCGATGGGCCCGTGGTGATCGTGGCGGTGACGGTGCTGCTGACGGCACTGGCGGTGCGCCGCCTGCGGCCGCGTTGGCCCTCGTCGGCCACGGGCCTGGCCATAGGCGCCCTGCTGGCTGCGGCGCTGACCTGGCTGAACGCCCCCCTGCCCCGCTTGATGGAGGGCGCCACCTGGACTTTACCGATCCAGATGGCCGACCTGGCCGGGCTGTGGGCACCCGGCGTGCGCACCACCCCGCTGCTGCTGGGCCTGCTGCAACATGGGCTGATTCTGGGGATTCTGCTGTTCCTGAACACGGTGGTCACCCACCAAATGCTGGCACAGCAAGACGACCGCCAGCACCTGCGCCCCCGGGACAAATTCCTGCAGTCTTGCGCGATGACGCTGTCGGGCCTGGCCGGCGCGCCGCCCATGTCAGGCTCGCCCAACGTAGTGTTGGCCGTGACCCGCACTGCCCCGCTGGGCCCCACGGTGCTGCTGACGCTGGCGGGCGCCGTGGCGCTGCTGTACGCCAGCCACGCGTTGATGTGGGTGCCCCTGGCAGCACTGGTGGGCACCTTCCTGTTCGACGCCTGGCAACTGTGGGACCGCCCCTCGGCCCGCCACCTGTGGCGGTGGTTGCGCCACGGCCAAGTGTCGGCCCACGCCATGGAAGACCTGGTGGTGATCTTGTCCGTCATGGCGGCGGCCCTGCTGGTCAACCTGGTGGCGGCCTTGTTTGTCGGCCTGATGCTGGGGCTGCTGCTGCACGCCCACCGCAACACCCGCCGGCCGGTGCAAAAGGTGCTGACGGGGCGCCAACTCAGCTCCAACTGCGCGCGCTCGCGCGGCGAGCAGGAGTTGCTGGCCCGCCATGCCGACAGCCTCAAGGTGTTCGAGCTCGACAGCAACCAGTTTTTCGTGTCCGCCGAACAGCTCAACGCCAGTGTGCGCTCGCAACTCGCTGGCACCGAAGTGGCCATCCTCGACTGGTCGGGCGTCAAGAACATCGACACCAGCCTGGCCCAGATGGTGCTGCGGCTGGAAACCCACGCCCGCGCGCACGGGGTGCAGGTGGTCCATGCCGGCACGCAGTTGCAGGACGAAGCGGTGCACGAAATTCTGGCCCAGCACCTGCCCGAGCCGCATTGGGCACACGACCTGGACCACGCCCTGGAATGGGCCGAAAACCACCTGATCCACACCTACGGCGCCGAACTCGCCAAGGACGAGGAATCGGCCCTGGAGGCCGCCAGCCTGCTGCGGCAATTGTCGAGCGACGAGCAAGCCCTGGTGATGCAGCACATGGACTACGCCGACTTTGCGCCCGGCGAAGCGTTGGTGCGCAAGGGCGACCCGAGCGATGGCATCCTCCTAATTCTGCAGGGCACCGGCAGTGTGGTGATGCCCCTGGACGGCCAGCCCCCGGTACGGCTGGCGGGTGTGCGCAGCGGCACCCTGGTGGGTGAGGTGGGTTTCCTGGACGGCGCTCCCCGCTCAGCCACCGTCGTGGCCGACACCCCGCTGCGCGCGGCCGTGCTGCGGCGCGAAGCCTTCAACCAACTGGCGCAGCAGCATCCCCGCATCGTGCAGCGCCTGCTGACCAACATGTCGCTCGACCTGGCCTCGCGGCTGCGCAAGGTCAGCCTGCAAGCCGCCGCTCGCAACCGCAACGGACTGTCGGCCACCACCCCCTCCAAAAACGCCTGAACCCCGCCATGACCCCTGTGCCCGACCAGGCCTCGCCACCGCTGCTGACCCTGAACGACGGCGTGGCCACGCTGTGCATCAACCGGCCCCACAAGCGCAACCGGCTGGAGCCGGACGACCTACACACCCTGATGCGGCACTGCGAACAGATCAACGCGGACGCCTCCATCCGTGTGGTGGTGCTGACAGCCCACACCGCTGGGCAACCCAGGCCGGTGTTTTGCGCAGGCTACGACATTGGCGGTTTTGAAGGCGACCAGCAAGACACACGCTTGTTCGAGCACACCGTGGAAGCGCTGGCCGCCTTGCGGCCGATCGTGGTGGGTGCATTCAACGGCAGCGTGTACGGCGGCGCCACCGACATGGCGCTGGCCTGCGACCTGCGGGTGGGCCTGAGCGGCACGGAATTCCGCATGCCTGCGGCCGCGCTGGGCCTGCACTACTACCCCAGCGGGCTGCGCCGCTACGTCGCCAACTTTGGCGTCAACGGCGCGCGCCAGGCTTTCTTGACGGCGCGCCCCATGCCCGCCGAAAGCTTGTTGGCCCAGGGCGTGCTGCTGGAGGTGGTGGCCGCCGAAGTGTTCGACGCCACCGTGGCCGCGCTGGTGAACGACGTGGCCCGACTGGCACCCTTGGCCGCGCAAGCCACCAAGCAATCGCTGTCAGACATCGCCAATGGGCGGTACGACCTGAACACGCTGCTGACGCGCCAAAGCATGACGCTCCAAAGCGAGGACTTTGCCGAAGGCCGCCGGGCGTTCGCGGAACGGCGGGCGCCGAACTTCCACGGACGCTGAATACCGTTCAACCCTGCGCTTGGTCCAAGCCCAGCAGCCGCACCGCGTTGCCCTTCAAGATCCCCGGCATCACCTCGGGCTTGAAACCGGCCACTTCAAAGTCTTTCATCCAACGCTCGGGTGTGATCAGCGGGTAGTCGCTGCCGAACAGCACGCGGTCCTTCAGCAGGGTGTTGGCGTACTGAACCAGTTGCTTGGGGAAGTATTTGGGGCTCCAGCCGCTGAGGTCGATCCACACGTTGGGTTTGTGCGTGGCCACAGACAGCGCCTCGTCCTGCCACGGGAAGCTCGGGTGCGCCATCACGATCTGCATGTCGGGGAAGTCGATGGCGACGTCGTCCAGGTGCATGGGGTTGGAATACTCCAGCCGCAGGCCGCCGCCGCAGCGCATGCCGCTGCCAATGCCGCTGTGCCCGGTGTGGAAGATGGCGGGCATCCTGTAGTGGTTGATGACCTCGTAGATGGGCCAGGC
>CAZSZN010000224.1:0-4506 GCA_964610405.1 uncultured Macromonas sp.
GATCGAGATTGGCTCGCGACGGACCCATGTGAAAAGTTATCTGGGAGACTTCCTGTTCTCGCCGGCCAGGGCGCACGCGCCGGTGAAAACCCTGTCGGGTGGCGAGCGCAACCGGCTGTTGCTGGCCCGGTTGTTTGCGCGCCCGGCGAACGTGCTGGTGCTGGACGAACCCACCAACGACCTGGACATCGACACGCTGGAGTTGTTGGAACAACTGCTGGCCGAGTACGACGGCACGGTGTTCCTGGTCAGCCACGACAGGCGCTTTCTGGACAACGTGGTGACCAGCACCATCGTGTACGAAGGCCGCGGCCATTGGCGCGAGTACGAGGGCGGCGTGACAGACTGGATCGCGCAGTCCACCCGGGCGCACGGCCGCGCACCGGTGTGGGACGTGGACCACGAGCCGGCCACGCCCACCGCGAAACCAACACCCCCAGCCCCCACAGAGGACAAAGCCACACCACCCAGCACACGGCGCAAGCTGAGCTACAAGGAGCAACGCGAATTGGACGCGCTGCCCCAACAGATCGAGACTTTGGAGGCCGAGCAAAAAGCCATCGACGAAGCGTTGGCTGGTGGCAGTCTGTACGGCACGGACCCCACACGGGCGGCGGCGCTGGCGACGCGGCACGCTGAACTGGAAACAGCGCTGATGGACGCGCTGGAACGCTGGGAAACGCTGAGCGCGGGCGTTTGACCCGTCAGAGCAACGCCTGACGCGCCTGCACCAGCGCTTGCCAGAAGGCGGGCGCCTGGGTGCTGGCAAAATTGATGCGCATGTAGGTGCTGGGTGTGCGGTGGGCATGAAACAGCGCACCGGGCGCGATCAATATGCCCTCGTCCAGCAGGCGTTGAGACAGGCCTTCGGTGTCCACGCCGGTGTCTACCCAACCGAACAAACCCGCCGGCTCGGACACGAAACGACAACCGGCTTCCTGCGCCAGCTTGACGCTGCGCTGGCGGGCCGAGTCCAACCGACTGCGGATGCGCTCGGCATGGCGGCGCAACTGCCCTTGCTCGATGCAATGCGACAGGGCGCGCTCCATCAACGTGGGGGTGGTGAGGGTGGACAGGAGTTTGGTGTCCAGCAGGCGCTCCACCCAGGCGGTGGGCGCGGCCAGGTAGCCCACGCGCCAGTTGGGGGCCAAAATTTTGGCAAAGCCGCTGACGTAAAAAGTGCGCTGCAACCCGTCGAGCACCGACATGCGGGTGGCGTGTTCGGCGGCGATGTGGCTGTACGTGTCGTCTTCCACCACATAGAAACCGTGCCGCTGCGCCAACTGAAGCACCCGGTGCGCACTGGCCGGCGACAGGCAATAACCGGTGGGGTTGTGCAACACGCTGACGCTGACAAACAGCTTGGGTGCATGGGCTTCGCAATACTGGGCCATGGTGTCCAAATCGGGGCCAGTGGGGCCGCGGGGCACCGGCAACAACCGCATGCCCAAGGCCTGGAGCCGAGCGAACTCGACGGCCCAACCAGGTTCCTCGACCATCACCGCATCGCCAGGGCGCAGCAAGGTGCGGCTGATGATGTCGAGCGCGTGCGTGGCGCCGACGGTGGTGATGACCTGCTCGCTGTCCACCGGGAGACCCAAGGCCACGAGGCGGTCGGCCAACACATGCCGCAGGTGAGGATCGCCTTTGGGGTCGCCGTAGCGCAGGGAGGCGTCCATCATGGCGCGCGAAGCGGTGACCCGGCGCAGCGCGGCGGGCATGAAGCTGGACGCCAACCAGTCGGGCGGCAACACACCCATGCAGGGCTGCGGTCGGTCGTCGGTGCCGTGGAACATGCCACGGATCAAGGCTGCGGCATTGACGGGCGCCTGCGGGCGCAGGCCCGCCGTACCCCGGTCGGCCACTGGCGGAGAAGACACTGGGGCCGAGCGTTCGCGCACAAAAAACCCCCGCTGACGGCGGGCTTCGATCAGGCCACGTGCCAGGAGCTGGTCGTAGGCGGCGACCACCGTGGATGGGCTCAAGCCATGCAACGATGCGCACTGCCGAACGCTGGGCAGCCGGGTACCAGGTGCCAGGAGGCGATCGCGGATGCGGATGGCATAACGGTCTGCCAACTGCTGCGCCAGGGAGACGCCGCTGCCCCGGGTCAACCCGCTGGCGGAGACGGGCGCTTCGTTGTCGAGTGCGGGCGCAAATTCAACGGCGGAGTTGACCATGGGTGCGTCAGCGTGAGGTGTGTGGCCGGCAAGAACCATACAGTTCGTGCAGTGAATGGCTTAACTGTACTGCATCTGTATGGTTTTTGCGGTCTATATTGAGGGTATGAACTCCAGCGAATTCGGCGCCCTGCTGGCCCTGGCGACCGCCACCAGCTTCACCCCCGGCCCCAACACCACGCTCTCGACGGCCTTGGCGGCCAACTTTGGCTTGCGCCACGCCTTGCGTTTCGTGTTGGCGGTGCCCGTGGGTTGGACCCTGCTGCTCACGCTGTGTGCGGCGGGGGTGGGCGCCCTGGTGCTGGCCCTGCCGTTGTTGCGTGGCGCCATCCTGGTGGGGGGCGTGGCCTACCTGCTGTGGCTCGCCTGGCGCTTGGCGGGCAGCCGCACCTTGTCCAACGCCAGCGCGGCGAGCCTGAACGTGACGTTTGCGCGCGGTATCGGCCTGCAGTTCCTGAACATCAAGGCCTGGATGCTGGCGTTGTCCATCGTGGCGGGCTGGATTGCTGGCCAACCCGACGCATGGCAACGCTACCTGCAGGTGGTGCCGGTGATGGTGTTTTTCGCGCTCACCAGCAACCTGGCGTACGCCTGGGTGGGTTCGGTCCTGCGCCACTGGCTGGCCGGTCCGCTGGTGGACGGCCAACCCAGCGGGCGCCGTCTGCAAGCCTTCAACCGCTGCATGGCGCTGGCCCTGGTGCTGACCGCTGGCTGGATGTTGGTGAGTGGCCTGGGCGGCACGGGCTCCCAATGACAAGCGCACACACGTCGGCGCAGGTCGCGCACATCGACCCGACCACGCGCGGCCTGTGGCTGGGCCTGTTGGGCGTGACAATTTTTGCGCTGACGCTGCCCATGACCCGACTGGCCGTGGGCGACCAGACGGCACCGCAACTGCACCCGAGCTTTGTGACGTTTGGCCGCGCGGCGGTGGCTGGCGCCTTGTCGCTGTTGTACCTGGCCTGGTTGCGCGGGCGAGGACAGCTGAACATCCCGAACCTGGCGGAATGGGGCCTGCTGGGCTTCACCGCGCTGGGGGTGGTGCTGGGCTTTCCCATGGGCCTGGCCATGGCACTGCGCGAGGTACCGAGCACCCACGCCGCCGTCGTGACCGGCCTGCTGCCGCTGGCCACCGCGTGCGTGGCGGCGGTGTGGCTGCGCCAGCGACCCAGCTTGGCGTTCTGGTTGCTGAGCCTGCTCGGTACCACCCTGGTGCTGACGTTCATGGCCTGGCAGGCCGGCGGACTGCACCTCAGCCGTGCCGATGCCTGGCTGCTGCTGGCGATGGCCAGCGCCTCGCTCGGCTACGTGGGCGGCGCCCGCCTGACACCCCGCTTGGGCGCCGAGCAGGTGATTTGCTGGATACTCTTGTTGGCGCTGCCCGTGACGCTGCCGCTGGCCACCTGGTTCTGGCCCACCACCCCGACCCAGATTGAGGCCCCCAGTTGGATGGCTTTTGGGTACGTGGCCGCGTTTTCGATGTGGCTGGGCTTTTTTGCCTGGTACCGGGGACTGGCCCTGGGCGGCGCGGTGCGGGTCAGCCAAGTGCAGTTGCTGCAACCCTTTTTGAGCCTGATGTTTGCAATGCCCGTATTGGGCGAAACGCTGGACACGACAACCCTGTTATTTGGCCTGGCAGTGACCTTCACCGTCCTGCTGGGCAAACGCACCTCGATACAAACCCCCTCCCCCCGAAAGACCTGAACCATGGACTGGACCCTGGCCCAACGCGCCCACAAGATGAACCCGTCGGTGATCCGGGAGATCCTGAAAGTGACGGAGCGCCCCGGCATCATCAGCTTTGCGGGGGGCTTGCCTTCGCCCAAGACCTTCCCGGTGGAGGTGTTTGCCGAGGCTTGCGCCAAGGTGCTGCGCGACGACGGGCGCGCCGCCCTGCAGTACGCCGCCAGCGAGGGGCTGGTGACCTTGCGCGAACAGGTGGCGGCGATGTTGCCGTGGGCCGTGGACCCAGGGAACGTGTTGATCACCACCGGCTCGCAACAGGGCCTGGACCTGGTGGCCAAGGTGCTGATCGACCCCGGCAGCCGCGTGCTGGTGGAGACCCCGACCTACCTGGGCGCGCTGCAGGCGTTCGGCCCCATGGAGCCGAATGTGGTGGGCGTGGCCAGCGACGACGAAGGCCCAGATTTGCAAGACCTGCTGCGGGTGCTGGGCGACCCGGCCAAAGACTTCCCGCGCTTCATGTACCTGCTGCCCAACTTCCAGAACCCGACCGGCCGCAGCATGAGCGAAGCGCGCCGCGCTGCCCTGAGCGCCGAGGCGCAACGCCTGGGCCTGCCGATCGTGGAAGACAACCCCTATGGCG
>CAZSZN010000225.1:0-4440 GCA_964610405.1 uncultured Macromonas sp.
TCGCGCGCCTACATCGGCCGCTTCAACTTCAAGGGCAACGACCAGCAGAAGCTGGTGGGCAACCTCTCCGGCGGTGAGCGCGGCCGCCTGCACTTGGCCAAGACCCTGGCCCAGGGCGGCAACGTGCTGATGCTGGACGAACCGTCGAACGACTTGGACGTGGAAACCCTGCGCGCGCTGGAAGAAGCGCTGCTGGAATTCGCCGGCAGCGCCATGGTCATTTCGCACGACCGCTGGTTCCTCGACCGCATCTGCACCCACATCCTGGCCTGCGAGGGCAACTCGCAGTGGTACTTCTACGACGGCAACTTCACCGAGTACGAAGCCGACAAGAAGAAACGCCTGGGCGAAGAGGGCGCGCGGCCCAAGCGCGCCCGTTTCAAGTCCCTGAAGTGAGCGCCGCCATGACCGCCGCCGCCCCCGTGCCCAGCGACGAACAGGTGCTGGCCGACACCCGCCGCTGGATCGAGCAGGCGGTGATCGGCTTGAACCTGTGCCCGTTCGCCAAGGCCGTGTACGTGAAAAACCAGGTGCGGCTGGTGGTCAGTCGCGCGCGTCATCTGGACGGCTTCCTGGACGATCTGGATCGCGAACTGGAGCTGCTGAAGAGCACCCCGGCCGAGCAGATCGACACCACGTTGCTGATCCACCCCACCTTGTTCCCCGATTTTTTGGTGTTCAACGACTTTCTGGACGTGGTCGACGAGGTGGTGGACGAACACGGGCTGGAGGGGGAGATCCAGGTCGCGCCCTTCCACCCCGCGTTCCAGTTCGAGGGCAGCGAGCCCGACGATGTGACCAACGCCACCAATTGGGCGCCATACCCCACCCTGCACCTGCTGCGCGAAGCCAGCATCGACCGCGCGGTGGCGTCGGGCGACAGTGCCGAAACCATCGTCGAGCGCAACCTGCAAACGTTGCAGGCGCTGGGCCACGACGGTTGGGCAAAGTGCGTGAGCCGCCCCTGAAATTTGCGTCTTCTGCGGCGTACTGATAACGCTTGCGTTTTTTCCGGCCGAATCGTTTGATAATCGAGATTGCACATCTGTTAGAAACAGATGTTGTGGTCAATGTGGTATTTGTTGCAAAATTACGGTCATGAACAACGCACCTTCCGCCGCCGATATGTCGTCCGCCAACTACTACACCACGTTGGAGGTGGCCAAAATCTTGGGCATGGCCGTGCGTTCCGTGCAGTTGATGGTGGATCGCGGCGATTTGCAGGCCTGGAAAACCCCGGGGGGGCATCGACGCATCACCCGCGAGTCGCTGGAGCGTTGGATCCAAGGCAGCCGCGCGGGCGTGACGGGCGTGGCCGCTTTGCATGGGCATGTGGCGGATGCACGCACCGGCCGCCGCCGTGCGGCGGTGCACGTGCCCCGCATCCTCCTGATTGAAGACTCCTCGCATTTCCAGAACCTGGTGTCGATGCTGGTCAAGCAGCGCTTCCCCGAAGTGGATTTGCACATTGCCAACGACGGCATCACCGGCCTGGTCTCGTTTGGGCACCTGCAGCCCGACCTGATCATCGTGGACATTCTGTTGCCCGGCATCGATGGCGCGACCATGATCACCGGCCTGCGCCGGCACGCCCTGTTCGGCCAGTGCAAGCTGATCGTGCTGACCTCCTTGGACCAGGAGCAGCGGGCGCCCTATGCCTTCGCCCTGGAAGACGTGCAGGTGGTGCACAAGCCTCGGCTGGTGCAGGAGTTGCCGGGCTTGATTGACGCGGCCATTGGGCACCTGCTGTCGGACAAACCTGCGGCGGAGGCCGTTTGACCGAGCCCGCGCTCACCCCGCAGGAAACCGAGGCCATTGCCACCTATTTCGAGGGAGATCGGGGCTTGTTCTTGGCCTTCAGGCAGACTTGTCTCGACCAGTTTGGGCACGACGTGGCGCAAGCGGACCAAGCCTGTGCCGCGGCCGACCTTGAAGCTTTGCGCCGGGTCGTGCACTCGCTCAAAAGCGTGTTGTTGACCCTGGGGCATGCCGACCTGGCGGACTTGGCGTTCCAGGCCGAAGCGCTGGCCAAGGCCGGTGCTGCCAATGCCGTTGACGCCTGGCAAGGCTTGCGGGCCGCGATGGTCAGGCGTTTCGCCCTCTTGCCCGTGGCCGACTCAGCCCCCCAGCGGTGAGGTCCAGCTGCCGGGCAGCAGCCAGAGCAGTCCCACAGTCATGGTGAGGTAGCGCAAGAACTTGCCCAGCGCCATCCAGGCCAGGCAGGGCAGCAGCGGAAATTTCAGCCAGCCTGCCACCGCGCACAAGGGGTCGCCCACCACGGGCAGCCAGCTCAGCACACAGGCCTTGGGGCCAAACCGTTCCAGCCAGTCCAGCGCCCTCAGGTGGGTGGATGAACCACGCGCACGGTCGATGGCACGGTGGGCGCCGTAGCCCATGGCCCAGCTCACCGCGCCGCCCAAGGTGTTGCCGGCGGTGGCCACCAGGATGGCGGGCCAGAACAGATCCGGGTTCAGTTTGATCAGGCCGAACACCACCGGCTCCGAACCCATGGGCAGCAGCGTCGCCGAAATGAAGGCGACGATGAACACCGTGCTCAGCCCGAATTCGGGCAGGCTCAGGGTTTCCAGCATCGACCACAACCACGCTTCCATGGGCCGGCAGTATAGGCAGTCAGCCAGAGGGAGGGGGCGGCGGTTACAATCGTGCACACTTTTTCAGCATCCGATGGTTCGGTTTCCGGTATGTTCAGCGGGAATCGCAGGCGGGTGCTTTTGTTTTCTGCGATGCACCTCGGCCCCTATCAGCTTCCCAACCACCTGTTTGTGGCCCCCATGGCGGGGGTCACCGACCGGCCGTTTCGCCGCCTTTGCAAGCGGCTGGGGGCGGGCTATGCGGTGAGCGAGATGGTCACTTCGCGTCCCGACCTGCGCGACAGCCTGAAAACCTCGCGCCGTGCCAACCACGCCGGCGAACCCGGCCCGATCGCGGTCCAGATCGCCGGCACCGACGCCGAGATGATGGCCGAGGCCGCTCGCTACAACATCGACCGTGGCGCGCAGATCATCGACATCAACATGGGCTGTCCGGCCAAAAAGGTCTGCAACAAATGGGCCGGCTCTGCCCTGATGCAGGACGAGGTGCTGGCGCTGGAGATCGTGCAAGCGGTGGTGGCCGCCTGCGAACCCCACGGTGTGCCGGTGACGCTGAAAATGCGCACCGGTTGGTGCCAGAGCGCCAAGAACGCCCCGGTGCTGGCGCGTGCCGCCGAAAGTGCGGGCGTGCAGATGCTCACCGTCCATGGCCGCACCCGGGAACAAGGCTACAAAGGTGTGGCTGAGCACGAAACGGTGGCCGCCATCAAGGCCAGCGTGCGCATCCCCGTGGTGGCGAATGGTGACATCGACAGCCCCGAAAAGGCGCGCGACGTGCTGGCCGCCACCAGCTGCGACGCCATCATGATTGGCCGCGCGGCGCAGGGCCGACCCTGGTTGTTCCGCGAGGTGGCGCACTTCCTGGCCACCGGCCAACACCTGCCACCGCCCACCACCGCCGAGCTGCGCGAGTGGATGCTGGAGCACCTGGACGACCACTACACCTTGTACGGCGAGTACACCGGCGTGCGCACCGCGCGCAAGCACCTGGGCTGGTACGCCCGCGCGCTGCCGGGCGACCCGGCGCGCGCCGCCTTGTTCCGCGAAGCCATCAACCGCAGCGAAAGCTGCGACACCCAATTGCAATGCGTGCGCGCCTATTTTGACGAGGCCGCCGCCCACGAACCCTGGACCCTGGCCGCATGAGCAACATCACCCTGACCGATTGCGTCAAAGCCAACATCGAGGCGTATTTCAGCGACCTCGACGGCACCGACCCCGCCAACATGCACGACATGCTGACCCGCGCGGTGGAAAAACCGCTGCTGGAAGTGGTGATGGCGCGCGCCCAGCAAAACCAGTCGCGCGCCGCGCAGTGGCTGGGTTTGAACCGCAACACCCTGCGCAAAAAGCTGCTGGAGCACGGCCTGCTGGACGGTTGATCCTTCGCCATTCCAAGCCATTGTTGCCCCCTCTGATTTTCCATTTCCGACTCTCTGACTTCTGGAACCTTCCCGATGAAAGCTCTCCTCTCGGTCTCTGACAAAACCGGCGTGCTCGACCTGGCGCGTGAACTGAACGCGCTCGGCGTGCAACTGATTTCGACCGGCGGCACCGCCAAGCTGCTGGCCGACAATGGTCTGCCGGTGACCGAGGTGGCCGAAGTGACCGGCTTCCCCGAGATGCTGGATGGCCGCGTCAAAACCCTGCACCCCATGGTGCATGGTGGCTTGCTGGCCCGCCGCGACTTGCCCGAGCACATGGCTGCGCTGAAAGATCACGGCATCGGCACCATCGACATCCTGGTGGTCAACCTGTACCCGTTCGAGGCCACCGTGGCCAAGGCCGGCTGCACCCTGGCCGACGCGATCGAGAACATCGACATCGG
>CAZSZN010000226.1:0-4306 GCA_964610405.1 uncultured Macromonas sp.
CCCGCCGACAGGAATCGAACCTGTATTTGCCGCTTAGGAGGCAGCCGTTCTATCCATTGAACTACGGCGAGAGCAAGCGGGCACGATTGTACGTGCCCGCGTCAGGGCACGTCGCGGCCGTCGAAGCTGTGGGTGAACAGCAGGTCGATCGCGTTGTCGTCACCGGCCTGGGCCCGCAGGGTCACAAAGCGTGAAATGTCGTAAAACACCGCCACGGTACCCATGGCGCCGGTGACGCTGCGGGAGTAGCTGACGTACAACTGGCTGGAAATGCGTTTGCCCAAGGTGAGGGCGGCGCTGGTGGTGGTGCCGTCGGTGGCGGTGCTTTCGCCCTGGAAGCTCAGTTCGTCCAGGCCCAGCGATCGGGTCAGGGAGCCGTCGTTGGCGCTGCCACTGCCACTCAACAGCGCCAGGGCGGCCTGTTGCAGCACCGCCGCTTCCGCGCCTGCACCGGTGGCCGGGCGGCCCAGCACCAGCCAGGCGAGCTTTTCGCTGTCGGGCATGTCGGGCTCAGCGTACAGGCGCACGCGCGGGATCTGGGCGGTGCCGCCGATTTGCACACCCACGCGCTGGCTGGGGTGCGGCCGCAGTGCCAGAATGTCCAGGCTGGGGTTGTCCACCGGGCCGTTGAAGCGCACCACGCCCTGTTCGATGTTGAGGGCCTGACCGTAGGCCTGGTAGCTGCCACGCACGGTTTGTACTTGCCCGGTGATCTGCGGGCCACTTTGGGCGGGCGAAGCGGCGATCCGCAGGCTGCCACCCAGGTAGGTGTTCAGGCCCAGGCCGCGCACTTGAAAGTTGTTGCCGAGCCCGAACTCCACGTTCACATGCGCCTGCACCGGCGAGCCGGCACCAAAGCCGGGGGGGCGTTCGGTGCCCCGAACCACCACGTCGCTGCCCAGGCTGGGCGTGCTTTCGTCGGGCAACAGGAACAGGGCTTGGTCGGTGTCGAGCCGCCCGGTCAGGTCGAGCCGTTGGCCGCGCAGGCGGGCGTTGAGTTCGCCGCTGAGGGTCAGGCGCCGGTCGGCCCGGGCCAGCAGGCGCAGGCGTTCGGCGCGCAGTTGCAGGTCGATCACGGGTTCGCGCACGCGTTGCCCGTCCACCTCGCGGGCGGCCCACGAGGCCGTGCCGCCGCCGCTGAGCAAGCCGCCTGCGGCCCCACCAGCTCCCCGCCATTGCAGGCTTTGGATGGTGAGGGTTTCGCCCGCCACGCTGGCGCGCAGCTCGCCGTCGCTGAAGTCCAGCCCATCGGCCAGCGAGCGCACGGTCAACTGACTGGCCTGCAGGCTGCCTTGCCATTCGGGTTGGGCACGGGTGCCGCTGAGGGTGGTTTCCGCCTGCAGGCGGCCGCTCAGGCGCCAGCCGGGCGGTGCCAGGCGCGACCACAGTCCGAGTTGTGGCAGGTCGGCCTGCAAGCGGCCCCGCAAGGGCGCGTCGGCCGCCCACGACCAGCCGGATTCTGGCGCCGTAGGTAGGGTCAGCACGGTGCTGACTTCCGCCTGTGCTTGGCCCGCATTGCGGCTGTTCCAGCGCAGCGTGGCCTGGGCACGATCGTTGTCCAGGCGCACGTCCACACGGGCTTGGTCAATGCCTGCGGCCAGCCGGTCGGCCCGCGGGCCATCGCCCAGCACCACCGTCAAATCGCCCTGTGCGCGTTGCAAGCTCAGCCGCGCCCGAGGCGGGGCACTGGGTGCACGCGCCGGGCCGGCTGGTGTGGTCAGGGGCAGATCCATGTCCCACTCGCCTTGCAGCAGCAGCTCGCCTTGCAAGCCGGCTTGGTGCAGCGGGCCTTGGGGCGAGGTGTCGTTGCTGAGCCAGGCGTTCAGCCAGCTCAGGGCCAGGTGGTTCAAGCGTCCCTGGGTGGACAAGCGGCCGTCCGCCCAACGCACTTGGTCCCAGGCCAATGCCAGCGGTTGGCTGGACAGGGCGGGCAACTTGCGGTGGCCCGCGTTCCAGGGGGTCAAGGCCAGTTGGCCGGCTTGCACGGACAGCGCTCCGCTTGGCTCCATGCGCAACGCAGGGCGGCCTTGCAATTGGGCGGTGAGTCCCAGAGGGTCGCGGTTGTTGCTGAGTTTCAGCGCCAGGGTGTTCAGCGTGGCGTCCAGCCGGCCTGCGGACCAGGTGCCCACGGCTTGCGCATCGTGTTCGGCTTGCCAGCGCACACCCTCGGCCTGGGCCTGAACCTGGCCTTGTTGTTGCCAGGTCCAGGTCGAGCCGGTCAACTGGGCTTGCAGCGTGGTTTGCCCGCTCCAGCGCACGTCGCGCCAAACTGAAGGGATGTTCTGCGCAAAGGTGGAACCGGGCAGCCAGCGGCTGAGTTCGTCCACGGTTTGCAGCGACCAGCGTTGGAACAGGTCCAGATCGTGCAAGCGCACATTCAGGTCGGTGGTGTTGTTTTCGCTCAGCGTGATGGACGCACCCGGTGCGTCCAGTTGGGCTTGGCCCTGGTAGCGCCAGGGCGCGGTGGACAGGGCACCTTGCGCAGCCAGCCTTGTCTGCCAGGCTTGCAGATTCAGATGATCGAACCGCCAGTCGGAGTCTCCATCCCAAGTGCCTTCGGCCGACAGTTCGGGCCCTGGCCACTGGGCCGAGCGGCGGGCGGTGCTGGCCGCAGGCTGCACGTTTGCCGTGAAGCGGGTGATGGGTGCGGTGTTTGTAGGCGGTGTGGTTGTGCGTGCGCTCAGGTCGCCATCGAGTGTCCGCATCTGCAGGCTGCGGTGCAGACGGTCGGGCTCCAGCCCGCGCAGGCGCAATTCGCCTTGCCAGGCATGGGGGCGTCCGTCGCGCAGCCCAGCCTCACCGGTGGCCTGCAGCGTGCCGCCAGCGGCGGTGGCGTCCAGTTGCTCCAGCGTCCAGCGTTCTGGGGTGGCCGTCAGGGTGGCGTTCAGTCGTTCCAGGGGCAAGCGTTGCTGGTCCCACGGTCCGGGCAGGGTGTTGGTCAATTGCCCTTGCAGCCGCCATGAGGTATCGGCTGTCGCTTGCCATTCGCCGCTCAAACGGGTGCGCGGGGCGGTGGGCCAGAACGCGGCCAGATCGATCTGCGTCAAACTCAACCGGCCTTGGTGCAAGGGCATGCCGGCCCAGGGCCGCAGTTCGGCTTGTGCTTGCAGGCGGGGCGTGCTGCTGCTTGGCGGGCTGGACTGGCTGTCCTTGGTTTGTACCGAGGCCAGGAGTTGCAGCGTGGCATCGGCAGGCGCCAGATCGCCGGCCAACGATGCGTTCAGCGCCAAGCGCAAGCGCGGGCCGCTGGGAATGGTTTGCTGCAGTTCACCGTTCAACTGAACTCGCAGCGCCATGGTCTGCTGCGCCTGCAGTTCGACTTGGGCTTGGTAGCGGCCGTCTTGCCATTGCAAGGCCTCCACCTGCAGGTGGTGCCAGGGCGTGGCATCGGTGTGGGTAGCGTGGGCGCCATAGCGGTAATGGGCTTGTGTGGGGCCCAGCACCACGGAGGTGTCGGCCACCCAGGTGGCTTGCTGCACGTCCAGCGCCACCGTCAGTTCGCGCAGCCAGGGCAGGCTCAGGTCGGCGGGGGGCTGGCGCGGCGTGTCGGGCTCCGGCGGGCGTTGGTCGTCCACGCGCAGGTGGGCGATGGACACCTGTTCCACCACGCCCCGGCGGTGGAGGGCCGCGTCCAGCCAGAAGGACGTGGGCCAGCGCAGGCTCAGTTGCTCCACCTCGACCGTCAGGCCGTCGCGTTGCCAGCGCAAATGGGCGATGGTGCCGCCTGTGCGCAGGCTGCCGGTGGCGCCTTCCACCGTCAGTGGCGGTGTGGCACCGTCTTCGGTCAGCCATTGTGCAGTCCAGTTCAGTGTCTGTGCCAGTGATTGCGGGCTGCCGCTCCACCACCACAGCGCGATCACGGTCGCCAAGCACAGCGCGACCACCCCGCCCGCCAACCATGTCAAGATGGCGCTCAGCCCTCCCAGCACGGTGGCCAGTGCCCGCACAAGAGGCCGAACCGGATTCAAAACGTGAACCCCACGCTCAAATGAAAGCGCCAGCGTCGGGTCTCCAGCCCATACGCCAAGTCGGCTTGCAGCGGCCCCACCGGGCTGCGGTAACGCACGCCGGCGCCCAGGCCCACCTTCGGGTCCAGTTCGCTGGCCCGGTCGGCCACCGCGCCAGCGTCGATGAAGAGGGCAGTTTCCCAGTTGCTGCGCTGGCCGTTCAGCCACAGGGGGCGTTGCCATTCCAGGCTGGTGACGGCGAGCAAACGCCCGGCTTCCACGCCGCCGCCGGCTTGCGGCACCCCGATTTCGCGCAGGCTGTAGCCGCGCACGCTGTTGTCGCCCCCAGCCAAAAAGCG
>CAZSZN010000227.1:0-1633 GCA_964610405.1 uncultured Macromonas sp.
AACACCACCCCGAACTCGGCCAAGTAACGCACGCCGGCCGAATCCTGCGCCAACGCCAAGGCGTTCGGGCCGATCAACACCCCCACCGCCAGGTAGCCCAGCATGGGTGGCAACTTCAACGAGCGGCAGGCCACCACCCCGACCACGGCGGCCAGCAGGTACAGCAGCGCAATGTCCAGCGAATTCATCCCCCGATCTTAAGGTCGGCCCAAGCGCTTCCCGAACAGACGCACTGAAACGACCGTTGGCGGATAATCCCAAGGATGTCCCAACCGCTCGCCATCCACGCCGAAACCACCTTGCAACTGGCCCGTGAGGCCCTCACGATCGAAGCCGACGCGGTGCAAGCCATGGCGCAGCGCCTGGACCAACGCTTCGTGGACGTGGTGCAACGCATGTTGACCTGCCGCGGCCGCGTCGTCGTGACCGGCATGGGCAAAAGCGGCCATGTGGGCCGCAAGATCGCCGCCACCCTCGCGTCCACCGGCACGCCGGCCATGTTCGTGCATCCGGCCGAAGCCAGCCACGGCGACCTGGGCATGATCACCACGGCCGACGTGGTGCTGGCCATCAGCAACAGCGGCGAAAGCGAAGAACTGACCGCCATCCTGCCGCTCATCAAACGCATGGGCGTGCCAATGGTGGCGATGACCGGGCGCGCCGAATCCAGCCTGGGGCGTCACGCCGACGTGGTGCTCGACACCCGGGTGGACAAAGAAGCCTGTCCGCACAACCTGGCCCCCACCGCCAGCACCACCGCCCAACTGGCCATGGGCGATGCCCTGGCCGTGGCGCTGCTGAGTGCGCGCGGCTTCAAGGCCGACGACTTTGCCCGCTCCCACCCTGGCGGCGCCCTGGGGCGCAAACTGCTCACGCTGGTCAGCGACGTGATGCGGCCCGCCGCCGAGGCGCCACGCGTGCCCACCTCGGCCCGGCTGCCGGACATGATGCGCGAGATCAGCGCCAAGGGCTTGGGCGCCACCGCCATCGTGGACGAGGCGGACCGCCCGATCGGCATCTTCACCGATGGTGACCTGCGCCGCCTGATCGAGCGCGGGGCCGACCTGTCCCAGATCACCGCCGAACAGGTGATGCACCCCCACCCTCGCACCGTGGCGCCCGACGCACTGGCGGTGGAAGCCGCCGACTTGATGGAAGAACACCGCATCACCAGCGTGCTGGTGGTGGACGCCGACGGCCGCCTCTGCGGCGCCCTGAACAGCCACGACCTGATGCGCGCGAAAGTGATCTGACGCCATGACCTTGCCCCCACTGGCCCCGACACTGACTTTTCCGCCGACGCTGCTGTTGCGCGCCCAGCCGGTGCGGGTGGCGTTTTTCGATGTGGACGGCGTATTGACCGACGGCAGCCTGTACTTCAGCGCCGATGGCGAGACGCTCAAGCGCTTTCACACGCTGGACGGGCATGGCCTGAAACTGCTGCAACGCGCTGGGATCACTCCCGCCGTGGTGACCGGCCGCGATTCGCCCGCGTTGCGTCGCCGACTGGAAGCCTTGGGCGTGGCCCACGTGCGCTACGGCACCGAAGACAAACGGCCTGCCGCCGAAGCCATCCTGGCGGAACTGGGCTTGGACTGGAACCAGGCCGCCGCCATTGGCGACGACTGGCCCG
>CAZSZN010000227.1:1643-4304 GCA_964610405.1 uncultured Macromonas sp.
AGGCCGATGTGCTGGCCGCCGTGCACCACGTGACCCGGGCCGCCGGTGGCCAAGGCGCTGCCCGCGAATTTTGCGATCTGCTGCTGGTGGCCAGCGGCCACTACGCGCGGCTGCTGCAGGAGGCCGCCGCTTGAACACCCCCCGCGCCCGCTGGTGGAGCCGCGCCTGGGACCGGCTGTCCATCTACCTGCCGGTGCTGCTGATGGGTGGCCTGGCACTGGTCAGCTATTGGCTGATCCGCCTGACCCCCACCCCCGAACCACCGGCCCCGCCACGCCCCATCAGCCACGAGCCCGACTATTTCATGCGCGACTTTGCCTTGCGCAGCTTCAACGCGAACGGGGTGCTGGAACACGAACTGCAAGGGCAGGAATTGCGCCACTACCCCGACACTGGGGAACTGGAAGTGGACCGGGCCCGGTTGCGCTCGGTACACCCCTCGGGGCGCATCAGCACCGCGCAGGCCGATCAACTGAGCGCCAACGCCACCCAGACCGAATACCGGCTGGCCGGCAACGTGGTCCTGGTGCGCGATGGCGACCGCATCACCGCCGAGACGCTGGACTACGACACGAACCGCAACGTGGCCACGTTGCAAGGCCGGGTGCAGGCCCGTCTGGCCGGCCAACGCTGAACTTTTTCAGAAAAGCGCAGGCAAAAAACAACCCCGGGGCCTTGCGACACCGGGGTTTGTGGGTTCAGATCAGCAGGGCATCAACCCCACTGACTGGCGCCGCGATCAGTAACCGCCGCGACCACCACCGCCTTCGCGGCGGCCACCGTGGCCGTAGGGGCTGCGGAAGCCACCTTCGTTGCCACCACCGAAGCCACCGCCGCCGCCATCACGACGGCCGCCACCGAAACCACCGGTGCGGGGGGGACGGGCTTCCATCGGACGGGCTTCGTTCACCACCAGGCTGCGACCGCCCAGGGACTGGCCGTTCATGCCTTGGATCGCGGATTGGGCTTCAGCGTCGCTGGCCATTTCCACGAAACCGAAACCTTTGGAGCGGCCGGTGTCACGTTCCATCATGACTTTGGCGCTGCTCACATTGCCGTAGGCGCCGAAAGCTTGTTGCAGATCTTCGTCGCGAACGGTGTACGGCAGGTTGCCGACGTACAGTTTGTTGCCCATTGAAAGGGACTCCTGAAAAACACAAAAAATAACTAGCGATGGAGCCCCGTTAACACGACGAAACCGCTTGAACTGGCTGCTGTGGCACGAGAAACTGACCGATCACCTCATTGCGCGGCTGAACCGCGCGAGATCATTATGCGCCCTGGCACGGAATCGCAGGGATTTTTTTTGCACAGTGAGCGTTGCGGAGTCGCAACACCCACGCCATCAATCGCCCGCTGCCGGGCGTTGCCGGCGGTAAATCACGTGGTAGCTCAGGCCCACCAGCACGCTGCCGCCCAGCAGATTGCCCGCGATCACCGGCACCCAGTTGCCCAGCATCCCGCCCCAGGTGATGACACCGTCCGCAGTGGCCACCTGCCCCGATTGCTGCAGCATCCAGGCCAGTGGCATGAAATACATATTGGCAATGCTGTGCTCGAAGCCGGCCGCCACAAACGCCCCAATGGGAAACACGATCGCCACCGCCTTGTCCACCAGGCTGCGGCCGGCCATGGCCATCCACACCGCCAGGCAGACCAGCACATTGCACAACACCCCGCGCAGCACAGCCTCTTGCCAGGGCAACGCCTGCTTGGTCAGCGCGATCTTGACCACCGTCTGCCCCACGGCACCGCCGTTCATGAGCGTGTGCCCGCTGTAAAACACCAGCAACGCCAACCCCGCCGCGCCCACCAGGTTGGCCACGCAAACCACGCTCCAGTTGCGCAGCACCTCGCGGGTGCTGACCAAACCGTCGGCCCAGGCCATGGCCAGCAGGTTGTTGCCCGTGAACAGCTCCGCCCCAGCGACCACGACCAGCAGCAGACCGAGCGAAAACACCAGCCCGCCCAGCACCTGGCTGGCGGCAAAGCCCAACGTGGGGTCGGACTTGACCAGCGTGAACACCAGCGAGCCCAAGCCGATGAACGCCCCCGCCAGCACGCCTAGCATGGCCAAAGGCAACAAGGGCAAGCGCGCCTTGACGACGCCCACCTGCTCCACCCGTTGCGCCACCTCGCGTGGGGCGTACGCGTCCGAGCCGTAGATTTCCGACATCTGCCATCTCCTTGGGTGAGCGGGGAGCGCCCTTGCTTTCCCGCGCTGCCTTGCTTCACTTTATACTAAGGGTGCGCCGATTTGATTCCGGAATTGCGGGCGCATTAAAAATGCCGCTAAAGAGGAGACACCCGGTCCCGCACCCCGTCTTCTGCTTGAATGAACGGTCTGGCGGCGCCGGGTTTTTTTGTTTGGGGCCTGCTGCCCCGGGGTGAAGCACGTGATCGTCACACCACAACGCATGCGATTCGACCAGCCGCTGCCGCTGCAAAGCGGGGCGCTGCTGCCGAGCTACGAACTCGTCTATGAAACCTACGGCACGCTGAACGCGGACCGCTCCAACGCGGTGCTGATTTGCCATGCGCTGAACGCCAGCCACCATGTGGCCGGACACCATGCCGACGTGAACGGTCAGCCCATCGCCAGAAGCGAAGGCTGGTGGGACAACATGATCGGTCCCGGCAAGGCGGTGGACACCGACCGCT